>NZ_JBFAMQ010000008.1:11132-253035 GCF_040674615.1 Glycomyces sp. NPDC049804 | reverse complement strand
ATGCGCACGGACCTGGTCGAAAAGGCGCTGCGCCGCGCCGAGGCCATCCGCGGCGGCCTGGCCGGCGCGCTGATGCACACCGACCGCGGGACGCAATACGTGTCCGCTCAGTTCGCGAAGTGCTGCACCGAACTCGGCATCATGCAATCGCGAGCCCGGGTCGGCTCCTCAGCCGACAACGCCCTGGCCGAATCGTTCAATGCCACCCTCAAACGCGAAGTCCTGCAAGGACGCCGGACCTTCGCCAACGCCCTCCAGGCCCGATCCCAGGTCGAAGCCTGGATCACCGATTACAACACGACCCGGAGACACTCGTCTCTGGGCTATGTCTCACCCATCGACTACGAACAGCGGCACGCTAGCCTCGCTCTCGCCGCATAGGACGGTGTCAACACCAAAGGGGCAAGCCCCCCCTTTGTCGCTGCCCGGTTGAACCACGGCACCGCCCCACCAGGCAGCCGATCATCCGCCCCACCGCGATCGGGCCTCGTTGTCGCTGCCGGATTGAACCCGAACGAGATGGACCGGGAGGCCGCACATCAGCCCACCATCGCGCTCACCCTGTTGTCGCTGCGAGCTTGAACCTCTACCCCATTCGGGCCGGTCAGCCGCAGACCAATCCGAACCCTGATCTCGCCTGGTTGTCGCTGCCGGATCGAGCCGCGACCCGGTCCCGCCAGAGCGCCGAAGTCCGTCCGGAATCGGAAAAGGACCCCGTTGTCGCTGACTGGTTGAAGTGCAAATCATCCGAGACCGAAGGGCCGCCGACGCACCACTAAGACAAGACGACATCAGTCGCTCTCAGCCTTCGCGGCTGGAACCGTGATCGAATCGCATCAGATCGAATCACGGCCCCAGCCGCAGACGGGTTGGCGCGACGGACCTACGGGCAGGTCAGCCGTCGCATTCGCGGGTGATCTCGGCCCGGACGCGTTGGGCGTGGTCGATGATCGTTTCGTGGTGCTCATCGGCCCATTCGACGTGGAGTGGGGCTGAGACTCGCAGGCTTGGTCGGGCGGTGTCGAGCTCGATGACCGAGCCGAGGGTCACTGGTTCGGCTCCGGAGATGATCACGCGCAAGCGCGGCTGCTTGAGCACCGGCTCGAACCGCAGCAGTCGGCCGTCGACCCATGCGGTGGCCCTGAACTGGACCCGGTTCACCCGACCGCCACCTCCCCGAACGCGCGGTGCGCATCGAACGCCCGCTCCCATCGGGCCATATAAGGGATCGGCGAGGGCCTGGACCGGGCCTGGCGGGCTTCGGTGCGCCAGTGCGTTGCGGCCGAACGGATCTCAGCGGCGAGCTCGCCGCTACTGGCCCGCTTCCGGGCGGCGATCGCGGCGCGGCCCCCTCGGGCGCCGTTGATGGCGGCGGCGAGCTGCGCGAACGGGTCCGGTATGCACTCGCCCGAAGCCGAAGCCGAAGCCGAAGCCGAAGCCGAAGCCGCAGCCGCAGCCGAAGCCGAAGCCGCAGCACCAGGCACCGGTGTCGCATCAGGCACCGGCGCGGCCGGAACGGGCCCGGGTTGCGCCGCAAGGGCCGGAACGGGCCCGGGTTGCGGCGTACCGGCCGGGACCGGTCCGCACTGCGGCGTCTGGCCGTTCGATCGCGGCCGAGCCTGGCCCGGCAGCACGGGTCCGGCCGGGCATGCCGAAGTGCTTCGGCTGCGGCCCTTGAGGATCGCAACCACCCATCGGAAAGTTCGCAGCAGCGCCGCGACCGGCCAGCGGTGCTGGCTGCCCAGAGACCGCCGGTTGGCCCAGTGGGCCGCCTCGAGCGGTGCGGACTTGATCATGAACCGGTCCCATGCGTCCTCGCGGAGCTTCGAGAAGCGGTAGTTGTCGTCGTCGCCGACCGCGGCGTTTCCGTTGTCGCCGTGGTCGGTCGGGGTGTCGCAGGCGCCGCTCGTCCAGCCCCGGTCGCCGGGCGAGCGGAAGCGGCCGCGCCCTGCCTGCAGATCCTCCTCGCCGGCGGGCCAGAACCGCGTCCTGCGCGAACGCTCCTCGACCGGTTGGGGTTCGTCGGGTTCGGAGGGGACCGGGCGGCCCCGCGAACCCAACGGCGGCGGTCGGTCGAACCCGCCACGCTCGTCCGACGTGCGCAAACGATCGCGACCGCTCTCGTCGGAGCCACCGCGCTCGCCGGGACGCCTCGGCGGCCGGTCGGGCGTGATCGGCGTTTCCTCTTGTGCGCGTTCCGGGTCCGGTGCGGTCTCGACCTCCGCAGCGGTCGGTTGCTGCTCCCATGGCGGGATCGGGTCGGGGAGTTCATCGCGGCGGTGGCGGCCGGTTCGGGGGTCCGGTCGCCAACCGTCAGAGCCGAAGGGGCCGGGGTCGTCGGGGTCCTGGGGGCGGTCGCGGTCGATGATCCACGTGTCGCCGGGCCGGTGGCGCAGGTGCGGCGGCTCGTAATGCGGCGAGGCCGGGTCGGAGGCGTGCGCGGTGAGATCGCACAGGTCGGGGCGGGTCTGGTACCGGTACGCGCCCGGAGTCATCGGATCGGGTGACCCGTCGGCCAGGAACAGGCGGCGGCCCGCCCAGTCGTAGAAGCCGTCGACCTGCTCGAGCAGGCCCGGGTTCTCCGGATGCGGATACGAGGCCCGCGCGTTTCTACCTACCGGCTCACCCGGGTTTCGGCGTACGCTGACAGAGACCATAGGAGGGTTTCCTTCCTTGGTTGGGAAGGTGGGTCGCCTCCAGACGGCAATCAGGTTTGGCGACCCACCGGTCCGTATGCAGTTGTGCTGAAACCGCCCACTGGGCGGTTCTTTCACATTGACACACGCGTCCGACCTTTCCCAGTCAGCGACACACCCCCGTGCAAAAGCGTCTAGACGCCACGCCAAAAGGCCCGGATCGAGGGGAGGGAGGCTCCCCCTGATCCGGGCCTTTTGCCACCTGCCCTGGGGGACAGGATTTCCGTGTCGAGCAGTGGTCTTGCGGTCTTGCGTCTTAACCCTTCACTGCCCCGCCGGTCAGACCGGACACGATGTACCGCTGCAGGCTCATGAACACCGCCACCGTCAGCACCGAGGTGAGCAGCGTGCCCGCAGCGAAGATCCCGAAGTAGGACGCTGGAGAGTTGTCCGCCGTGAGCGTCTTCAACCCGACCGCGAGCGTCATCTCCGGCCGGTCGGTGAGGAACAGGCTCGCCAGGACGAAGTCGTTCATCGTGCCGACGAATGCGAGGATGCCCGAGATCGCGATGATCGGGGCCGCCAGCGGCAGGATCATGCCGAAGAAGATCTGCGCGTGCGTCGCGCCGTCGATCGTGGCCGCCTCGTCGAGCTCCTTCGGGATGGTGTCGAAGAAGCCCTTCATCAGCCAAGTCGAGACCCCCAGCGCACCGCCCATGTAGACGAGCATCAGGCCGAGCCGGGTGTTCAACCCGACGGCCGGGTAGAACTCGCCGATGTTGCCGAAGATCAAATACAGCGCCACGACGGCCAGGAACGCCGGGAACATCTGGATCAGCAGGAGGAACAGGAGCATCGGGCGGCGGCCCTTGAACCGGAAGCGGCTGAACGCGTACGCCGCCAGCGAGGAGATGAAGATCGAGATGAACGCCGCCGGGATCGCGATCATCAGCGAGTTCATGAACCAGGACCCGAACGGCACGTTGTCGTCCGTGAACAGCTTCTGGAAGTTGTTCAAGCTGAACGAGGTCGGCAGCAGGCTGGTCGAGGACATGGTGCCGTTGGGGTTGAACGCCGCCGAGACCACGTACACGATCGGGACGAGCCCGAACACCAGGACCGCGACCGCGACCACGTGCCGCCAGCCGGTGTCCATCGCCCATTGCACGAAAGGGGGCTTGCGCTTGCGCGCCCGCGCCGCGTACCGCTCCGGGGCGGCGGTTTCGAGTGTCCGCGTCATGAGTACACGTCCTCCTGGTTGCGGGTGAAGCGGAACATGAACGCCGAGATGGTGGCGACGATGAGGAAGATGAACACGCTGATGGCGCTGGCGAACCCGTAGTCGGCGCTGGAGGAGCCGAAGGCCTGCCGGAACGCGTAGGTGATGAGGATGTCGGTGCCGCCGACCGCGTCGCCCGCCATGAACGGGTTGCCGCCGCTGAGCAGCTCGATCGCGTTGAAGTTGTTGAAGTTGAACGCGAACGAGGAGATGAGCAGCGGGGTGAGGGCGATGAGCAGCAGCGGCAGGGTGATCTTGCGGAACGCCGTCACGCCGGTCGCGCCGTCGATCTTGGCCGCCTCGAGCGAGTCCGACGGCAGCGCTTGGAGCGCGCCGAGGCAGATGAGGAACATGTACGGCCAGCCCAGCCAGGTGTTGGCGATGAGGACCATCGCCCGGGCCGACCAGGTGCCGCCGTACCAGTTCACGTCGAGGTTGAACAGGTCGTTGACGAGTCCGAAGTCGCGGTTGAACATCTGCGCCCAGACCAGGAGCATCGCGAAGGACGGCATGGCGTACGGCAGGATCATGAAGGTCCGGTAGAACTTCGTGCCGCGCATGGACTCCTTGTTGAGGGCCATGGCGGTGCCGAGGCCGATCGCGAAGGTGAACAGGACCGATCCGGCCGCGAACATGATGTTCCAGGTGAAGACCCCGAGGAAGGGTCCGCGGATGTCGGGGTCGGAGATCACGTCGAGGTAGTTGTCGGCGCCGATGTTGACGCGCCAGCCGACGAGCGCGGCTTTGCCGTCCTCGGTCAGGTAGGTGCCGGTCTCGTTGTCGGCGGTCCAGACGGTGCCGGTGACCGAGTCGGTGATGCAGTCGCAGGTTTCGCTGTAGGAGCGCGTGGACTGGCCCTCGAAGGCGGAGAGCCCTTGGAGCCTGATGCCGGTCTCGGGGCCGGTCGGGACGGCCAGCGCCGTCAGTTCGGCCTGGCGCTCGTTGAGTTCGGCGAGGTCCCAGACGGTGTAGCCGGGTGCGGCGGTGACGCGTCCGGTGCCGTCGACGGTGGCGTCGTCGAGTTCGGTGAGGCCCGCTTCCGTTCCAGCCCAGGTGGATCCGTCCTGCTGGTCCGTGAGGAGCAGAGCGAGCTCGCCTGAGGGGGACTCGCCGATCGCCACGAGGTAGGTGGTGCCGCCGGGGGTCTGCTGGACGCCGGCGGCGATGATCGCCTCGGTGGCCTGTTCCTTGTCCACCCGGTGCCCGTCGCCGTAGTTGGTGAACGAGGTGCCGATGGTCATGATCACCGGCAGGATCTGGAAGGCCAGCAGCAGCATCGTGCCGGGGATCAGGTATTTGAGTTGGATCGCCCGGCGCTGGAGGTAGACGTAGAAGACGACGGTGACTACGGCCGCCTCCAGTGCCAGGCCCCACCAGGCCTCGGCGGCGATGAGCGGCGACGCCGCCCAGACGGCCAGCGCCGCGACCACCGCGAGCACTGCGATCTTGATGATCAGACCCGCGGCGGTGGCAGAACCGGCCGTCCGGGAACGTTGGTCGAGCACGTATGCGTTCCTTCGCTCGTCGAGGCTTACCGGTCGGTGCTAGGAGGAGGCGACGGCGTCGCGGATCGCCTGGGCGGCGGTCGTTGCGGCCTCTTCTCCGGTGGCGGCCTGGTCGATCGCGTCGGCTTGCGCGCGGCCGAAGGGCTCCCAGACGGCGTTCATCGCGGGGATGTTCGGCATGGGGACGCCGTTCTCGCCGGCGAGGGCGAAGCCCTGGACGTCGGCGTTGTCCGCGGCGAAGGCCTCGGCTGCGGCGGTGAGGGCGGGGAGGCGGCCGCCGGCTTCGGCGAGCTTGAGCTGCAGGTCCTCGGTGAGGACGTAGTTGGTGACGAACTCCTGGGCGAAGACGGCGTTCGCGGCGGTCGCGGAGACGTAGAAGCCCTGGACGCCGAGGAACGGCGAGCAGGGGCCCTGGCCTTCGAAGCCGGGGATCGCGGTGACCTCGTAGTTGAGGCCGGCGGACTGGACGTCGGTGAGGGCCCAGGGGCCGGAGATGAGGAGGGCGGTCTTGCCTTCGACGAAGAACGGGATGGTGTTGGTGGCGTCGATGGTGGTCTTGAGGACGCCGTCTTTGCCGAGCTCGGCGAACTTCTCGAACGCCGCGATGCCGCCGGGGGAGTCGACGCCGACGTCGGTCGGGTCGAGGGTGCCGGTGCCGTCGTCCTTGAAGAGGTAGCCGCCGAAGGAGGAGAACAGGGGGTAGGCGTTGTAGGCGTTGCCGTCGACGCCGGTCTCCACGGTGAGGACCTCCTGGGTGCCGGCGGCCTTGCCGGCCGCGACGAGCTCCTCGAAGGTGACGGGGGCGTCCGGGACCAGGTCGGTGTTGCGGATGAGGCCGATGTTCTCCATCGCGTAGGCCACGCCGTAGATGTTGCCGTCGACGGTGAACGCCTTGACGGCGGTCTCGTTGAGGGATGCCTTCTGTTCGTCGCTGAGGGTGACGGGCACGACGACGCCGTCGGCGGCGAGCTGGCCGGACCAGTCGTGGGCGCCCACGAGAATGTCGGGTCCCTGTCCCTGCTCGGCGGCGGCGAGGAAGTCTTCGCGGAGGGTCTCCACGTGCTCTTCGACGGTGACCTTGACGCCGACTTCCTGCTCGAAGTTCTTGACGAACTCCTTGAGGACCGGGGTGCGGGTCTCGTCGGCCCAGATCACGAGCTCGCCGGAGAACTCGGGGGTGTCGCCGCCAGCCGAGTCGCCGTCGTCGGAACCGCAGGCCGCTGCCGCGCCGAGGGCGGCGGCGGAGACGGCGGTGATTCCCAGGGTCCTTCTGCGCATGTCTGTTCTCTCCTCGTTGAGGGGCCCCGGGGCGGGGGCCGGTGACCGGGGGCTCGCGCCCCGAACTTCCTCGAACATTAGCAAGATGTTTCAGAAACAGGAAACCCTTGCAACCAAACTGTTGCCAAATTTCAGATAGGCTACGCTGTCATCATGCGGCTTCGACTCTCTGACATCGCCCGGCAGGCCGGGGTCAGTGAGGCAACGGTGTCCCGGGTCCTCAACGACAAACCCGGGGTCGGTCAGCAGACCCGACAGTCCGTCCTCACTGCCCTCGACGTGCTCGGATACGAACGCCCCCAGGCGCTGCGCAAGCACGCCATCGGCCTCATCGGCCTGGTCGTGCCCGAACTGGAGAACCCGATCTTCCCGCTCTACGCGCAGACGATCTCCAATGTGCTCGCCGGATCGGGCTACACCCCGGTCCTATGCACGCAGACCCCCGGCGGCGTCTCCGAGGACGAGTTCGTCGAGATGCTGCGCGAGCGGGCCGTGGCCGGCATCATCTTCGTCTCCGGCCTGCACGCGGACACGACCGCGAGCACCGAGCGCTACCAGGAGCTGAAGGACAAGCGCCTTCCGGTGGCCTTCGTTACCGGTCACCCGGAGGGCGTCCAGGCGGCGTCCTTCTCCTGCGACGACAACGTGGCCGCGCGCATCGCCGTCGAGCACCTCGCCGGGCTGGGCCACACGCGCATCGGGCTCGTCTCGGGCCCCGACCGGTACTGGCCGGTGCGCCGCAAGATCTCCGGCTACCGGGCCGCGATGCAGCATGTCGGCCCCGAGCTCATCGAGCTCACCCTCTTCGGGGAGCAGGGCGGCCACGCCGCCGCGTCCCGCCTCATCGACCGCGGCGCGACCGCGGTCGTCTGCGGCTCGGACATGATGGCGCTGGGCGCGATCCGGGCGGCCGAGGAGCGCGGGCTGAACGTCCCGCAGGACTTCTCGGTGGTCGGTTACGACGACTCGCCGCTGATCGCGCACACCAACCCCCCGCTCACGACCGTCCGGCAGCCGGTGCGCGACATCGCGACCGCCGCCGCCCGGGCCCTGCTCGACGAGATCGCCGGGCAGCCCACCCCGTCCTCGGAATACCTGTTCCGACCCGAGCTCGTCGTACGCGGTTCCACCGGTGCGGCGCCTGCAAACGACTGAAAGGCTTGCACTGATGAGTGAGGCACCGTTGGGTGGACACTGGTGGCGCGACGCGGTGATCTACCAGGTCTATCCGCGTTCCTTCGCCGACGCGAACGGCGACGGCATGGGCGACCTCGAGGGCGTCCGCTCCCGCATCCCCTACCTCGCCCGGCTCGGTGTGGACGCCATCTGGCTGTCCCCGTTCTTCGCGTCCCCGCAGAACGACGCCGGTTACGACGTGTCGGACTACCGGGCGATCGAGCCGCGCTTCGGCGACCTCGACGACTTCGACCGGATGCTCGCCACCGCCCACGAGCACGGCATCCGCCTCATCGCCGACCTCGTCCCCAACCACACCTCCTCCGAGCACGAGTGGTTCAAGGCGGCTCTGGCGGCGGGCCCGGGTTCGCCGGAGCGGGCCCGGTACTGGTTCCGCGACGTCGACCCCGAGCGCCCGGACTTCCCGCCGAACAACTGGCAGTCGATCTTCGGCGGCCCGGCGTGGACGAAGACCGAGGACGGGAAGCAGTGGTACCTGCACCTGTTCGACTCGACGCAGCCGGACCTGAACTGGGAGAACCCGGAGGTCCACGCGGAGTTCCAGTCGATCCTGCGGTTCTGGCTCGACCGGGGCGTGGACGGGTTCCGCATCGACGTCGCGCACGGCATGGTGAAGGCCGAGGGCCTGCCCGACACGGGCGGGGACGGGACGATCGAGATGATCGGGACGACGCTCGCGCCGTTCTTCGACCAGGACGGCGTGCACGACATCTACCGCACGTGGCGGCCGATCATCGAGGAGTACGAGGGCGACCGGATCTTCGTGGCGGAGGCGTGGACGGACTCGGCCGAGCGCCGCGCCCTCTACCTGCGGCCCGACGAGCTGCACCAGGCGTTCAACTTCGACCTGGTCTTGGCGCCGTTCAAGGCCGCGGACTTCCGCAAGGCGATCGACGCGGAGATCGCGAACAACGCCGGCGTCGGGGCCCCGTGCACGTGGGTGCTGTCGAACCACGACGTGCAGCGCCACGTCACCCGCTACGGCGGCGGCGCCGAGGGCCTGGCCCGCGCGAAGGCCGCGACCCAGCTGCTCTTGTCCCTGCCGGGCGTCGTGTACGTCTACCAGGGCGAGGAGCTGGGCCTGAACGAGGTCCTCGACCTGCCCGCGGAGGTCCGCGAGGACCCGACGTTCTTCCGCACGAACGGCGAGCAGATCGGCCGCGACGGCTGCCGCGTCCCGCTCCCGTGGACGCGCGAGGGCGACTCGCTCGGCTTCGGCTCGGGCGGTTCTTGGCTGCCCCAGCCGGCCGCCTGGTCCGAGCTGTCGGTCGAGGCCGAGGACGGCGTCGCCGGTTCGACGCTCGAGTTCTACCGCGCGGCGATCAATCTCCGCAAGGAGTTGCGGGCGGCCGTCACGGGCCTGACCTGGCTCGCCGACCCCGGCGAGGACGCGTTCGCGTTCGACAACGGCGCCCTGGTCTGCGTCGTCAACTTCTCCGACGCCGCGGTCCCGGTCGCCTCCTACGGCACCGAGGTCCTCCTCGCGAGCGCCCCGCTCGTGGACGGGGCCCTCCCGGCGGGTTCGACGGTCTGGTTCAAGAAGTAACTCGAGCAGCAGGAAGGGCCTGGCCGCTGGTGCGGCCAGGCCCTGATCCGTCCGCCGACGGAGTGCCTTGTGTCGGCTGTTCCGCCTGCCTGCCGCCGCGTGTCGAAACATGAAATCCGACGATGCGTCGCCTAGCATCGATCGCATGGCAACGATCGAAATACACGATGTCCCGGACGATGTGGTCGCCAAGTTGCGCGAACGTGCGACCCGGTCGCACCAGTCCTTTGAGGCGTACCTCAACAGCGTCATAGAGCGCGCCGCACAGGTGATCAGTGTCGAAGAGGCCGTCGCGAGGGGCCGCGAGATCTCCAGGGGCACCGGTATCACCGCAGATGATGTGCTGGCTGCCATCGAGGAAGGCCGGGCCGAACGCTCGTGATCGTCATCGACACCTCCGCGATGATCGAATTGCTGACCGGTGAGGACGACTTGGCCGAGCGAGTCCGCGGCGCGGTCGAGGGCCACGCACTTGCCGCACCTCATGCGCTCGACCTCGAGCTTCGGTGCTTCGTGGTCTGGCTCGGGGCGGGAAGCTCCCCGAATCGAAGGCCCTGGCCGCGATTTCGACGCTTGAGCAGCTTGACCTGCAGCGATTCGAGCACACCTGGTATCTGCCCCGGATCTGGGAACTGCGGTCCAATATGGCTTCGTACGACGCGGCCTTTATCGCCCTATCGGAAGCGCTGGGCCTCCCGCTGCTCACTGCGGACAAGAAGTTCGGCAGGGTTCCCGGCACCAGGTGCCAGATCGTCACGGTCTGAACGATGTCGGCATCGGCATAGAACGAAAGCGGCCCGGCCGCATCGCGGCCGGGCCCTTCTCTCGCCTTGCGGCGGTTGCTTACTTGATCTTGTTGCCGGCGGAGCGGAGCTGCTGGCAGGCTTCGACGATGCGGGCGGCCATGCCGGCTTCGGCGAGCTTGCCGTAGGCGCGCGGGTCGTAGGCCTTCTTGTTGCCGACCTCGCCCTCGACCTTGAGCACGCCGTCGTAGTTCTTGAACATGTGGTCGACGACGGGGCGCGTGAACGCGTACTGGGCGTCGGTGTCGATGTTCATCTTGATGACGCCGTGGTCGACCGCGTCGGAGATCTCCTGCGCGGTGGAGCCGGAGCCGCCGTGGAAGACGAGGTCGAACGGCTTGTCCTTGCCGACCTTGGCGCCGACGGCGTCCTGGATCTCCTTGAGGATCTCGGGGCGCAGGTGCACGTTGCCGGGCTTGTAGACGCCGTGGACGTTGCCGAAGGTCAGGGCCGTCATGTAGCGGCCCTTCTCGCCGGCGCCGAGCGCTTCGACGGTGGCGAGGCCGTCTTCGACGGTGGTGTAGAGCTTCTCGTTGATCTCGGCTTCGACGCCGTCCTCTTCGCCGCCGACGACGCCGATCTCGATCTCGAGGATGATGTTGGCCTTGGAGGTGCGGGCCAGGAGCTCCTGGGCGATCTCCAGGTTCTCGGCCATGGGCACGGCGGAGCCGTCCCACATGTGGGACTGGAAGAGGGGGAGTTCGCCGCGGGCGACGCGCTCTTCGCTGATGGCGAGGAGGGGGCGCACGAACGAGTCGAGGTTGTTCTTCGGGCAGTGGTCGGTGTGGAGGGCGACCTTGACCGGGTAGTTCTTGGCGATCTCGTGGGCGGCCGCGGCGAGCGCGACGGAGCCGGTGACCTTGTTCTTGACGGTCGGGCCGGACAGGTATTCGGCGCCGCCGGTCGAGACCTGGACGATGCCGTCGGACTCGGCTTCGGCGAACGCGGCCAGGGCGGCGTTGAGCGTCTGGGTCGAGGTCACGTTGATGGCCGGGTAGGCGAAGGAGCCAGCCTTCGCCCGGTCGAGCATCTCGTTGTATTCCTCGGGTGTTGCGATAGGCATGCTGCCTGCTCCTTAGACAAGTCGTTGATGGCCTCCCCGACCGGGGGCGGTGCTCAGACGCCGCTGTCTGATGGCCTCGAACTATTGCATTGAGATGAAGTATTGCCCACAGCCGTGTGACGGCATAACTCAGGCTACCTGGTGGTTCACTGGTCGGGCGAGTCCCGGCGCGTCTACCGTGGGTTATATGAACTATCACCAGGAATGGGCGGGCGAGTCCGACGAGTTGTCCGAGTTCGACCTGGCGGATTCGGCCGAGCCTCCGGCCGAGGACGATCCGGAGGCGGCGGTCGAGGAGCCCAAGGGGGCGGTTCCCGACGAGGTCGATCCGGCCGACGCGGCCGAGCAGCGGCGCGAGGTCCCGGAGGAGGAGGACGAGCGCCCCGAATAGCCGAGAGGCCCGGCCCCGAGCATCGGGACCGGGCCTCACCGCCGCTTGCTCAAGCGCTACGCCGCCGCGCCCAGCTGGTCGAGCACCCAGGCGAGGTTGAACGCCTCTTCCTCCCAGGCGTCGTACCGGCCGGAGCGGCCGCCGTGCCCGGCCTCCATCTCGGTCTTCAGGAGGACGTCGGAGTCGGGGCTCTCGTGGCGGAGCTTCGCGATCCACTTAGCGGGCTCGTGGAAGCCGACCCGGGTGTCGTTGAGGCTGGTGACGGCCAGGATCGACGGGTAGCGGGCGCCGGTGACGTTCTCGTAGGGCGAGTACGACTTCATGTACTCGTACACCTCCGGCGACTCGAGCGGGTTGCCCCACTCCTCCCATTCGATGACGGTGAGCGGCATCGTCGGGTCGAGGATGGTGTTGAGCGCGTCGACGAACGGGACGTCGGCGAGGATGCCGGCGAACCGCTGGGGGGCGAGGTTGGCGACGGCGCCCATGAGGAGTCCGCCGGCGGAGCCGCCGCGGGCGACGATCCGGTCAGGGGCGGCCCACCCGACGTCGACCAGGTGCTCGGCGCAGTCCACGAAGTCGGTGAACGTGTTCCGCTTGTGGAGGAGCTTGCCCTGCTCGTACCACTGCCGGCCCATCTCGCCGCCGCCGCGGATGTGGGCGATGGCGAAGACGACGCCGCGGTCGAGCAGGCTCAGCCGCGCGATGGAGAAGTACGGGTCGATGGAGTGCTCGTAGGAGCCGTACCCGTACAGCAGGCACGGCGCGGTGCCGTCGGCGGTGACGCCCTGCTTGGCGACGATCGAGATCGGGACCTTGGTGCCGTCGGCGGCGGTGGCCCATTCGCGGTACTGCACGTAGTCGGCGGGGTCGAAGTCGCCGAGGACCGGGGTCTGCTTGCGCAGGTGGAGTTGGGCGGCGTCGATGTCGTAGTCGTACACCGAGGACGGCGTGACGAGGGACGTGTAGCCGAGGCGGATCTGCCGCGACTCGTAGTCGGGGTTCTCGCCGAGCCCGACCGCGTAGATCGGCTCGTCGAACGCGATCTCGGTCAGCCGCCCGTCCCCGCCGAGGATGGCCACCTGGGAGAGCCCGGCGCGGCGCATGGAGACCACGACGTGGTCGGCGAACGCGTCGGCGGATTCGAGCCGCACCGCCTCGTCGTGGGCGATGACCTCGTTGAACTGGGTGGTGTCGGCGACGGGCGTCCAGCCGAGCGTGAAGTTCTCGGCGTCCTTGTTGTGGAGCACCCAGAACCGGTCGCCCTGGTGGTCGACGGAGAGCTCGACGCCCTGGACGCGGCCGTTGCCGAACACCTGGAACTCGCCGGTCGGGTCGGCCGCGTCGAGGTAGCGGACCTCGGTGGTGATCTTGGAGCCGGAGACGATGAAGAGGTACCGCTCGGAGCGGGTCAGGTCGATGCCGGTCCAGAACCGCTCGTCGTCCTCCTGGTGGACCAGCACGTCCTTGTCCTCGTGCTCGCCGAGGACGTGCCGCCACACCTGGTACGGCCGCCACGCGTCGTCCACTTTGGTGTAGAAGAACACGGAGCCGTCGAGCGACCAGGAACCGCCGTAGAACACGTTCGGGATGTCGTCGGGGAAGTCCTCGCCGGTGCGCAGATCCTTGAACCGCAAGGTGAACCGCTCGTCGCCCGAGTAGTTCACGGCGTACGCCAGGAGGTTCCCGTCGGGGGAGACGTCGCAGGTGCCCAGGGAGAAGAAGTCGTGGCCCTCGGCGAGCTCGTTGCCGTCGACGAGGATCTCCTCGCCCTCGATCGCGGTCCCGGCCTCGATCTCGGGCGGCGTGTCGCCGTCGGCCTTGAGGCGGCACTGGATGCCGTACTGCTTGCCCTCCTCGGTGCGGCCGTAGTACCACCAGCCGCGCTTGCGGACGGGGACCGAGAGGTCGGTCTCCTGGGTGCGGGACTTGATCTCGCCGAAGATGCTCTTGCGCAGCGCCGCGAGGTGCGCCGTGCGCGCTTCGGTGTAGACGTTCTCGGCCTTGAGGTAGTCGACGGTGGCCGGATCCTCGGGATCCTTGAGCCAGGCGTACGGGTCGTTCACAGTGTCGCCGTGGTGAGTGCGCGGGTGGTCGCGGCGGGGGGCCGCTGGTTTCGCTGCTTGCGTTTCCGACATGCCTCAACTGTAAGGGCCGCGGGCGGGACGCGCCGGTCACAGCACGGCCGCCTGCCTCCGCACATAAGTTACTCATGAGTAACATTCTTTGGGTCAGCAACCCGCGAAATCGCCCGAAACCGGGCGCACCGGCCTGTGAGGATAGTGTCCATGAGCGACAGGAGCGACCAGAGGGAGCCGAACGACGGCCCGGCACCCCACGCACCCGGCGGCCAAACCCGCCCCAGCGCACCCCAGGCCGCCCCCGAAACCCAACCGGCGCCGAGCCCCGAACCGACCCCCGAGACCACCGGAGCGACACCACCCGCCCCGGCCGACACCGAACCCCCGCACACCGACGTCGACACCACCACGCCCGACACCGAACCCGCGCACACCGACGTCGACACCACCACGCCCGACACCGAACCCGCCGTCGCCGCCGACGACACCACCCGCCTCCAACCCGCCACCACCGCAACCGAGACCGCCGTCATCGCCGCCCCCGCCGCCCACTCTCACATCAACGGCACCCCCTTCCTCCAAGCCCGAGGCCTCACCGCCACCGGACGCCAAGGACCCGTCTTCACCGACATCACCCTCACCGCCGGACTCGGCCAAGTCGTCGCACTCTGCGGCGACGGCGGCGAAGGCCGCTCCTCACTCCTCCTCGCCCTCACCGGACGCTTCCCCCACCGAAGCGGCGCACTCGAAGTCGACGGCCAGACCAAGCCCCGCCACATCCGCCGCCGCTTCACCATCGCCCAAGCCGGACCGCCCATCCGCTTCGACCCCTACGCCACCGTCGGCACCTGCATCAAAGAGACCACCACCGTCTCCAACGGCGCCGCCACCCGCGCCAACATCAACGCCTGGCTCGACCGCCTCGCCCTCACCGTCGACACCGGCGACACCTACGGCTTCCTCCCCCGCATCGACCAGATCCGCTTCGCCATCGCCTGCGCCGCCGCCAGCCGCACCCCCGCCATCGCCGTCGACGACGCCGACACCGGCCTCGACCGAGCCGGCTCCGAACGCGTCTTCGACGCCCTCCGCACCGTCGCCGACGCGGGCCAACTCGTCATCGCCGCCTGCACCCGCTCCGACCCGCCCGCCGACACCATCGTCGACCTCCGCGCCCAACCCGCACCCACCGCGCACCCGCACCACGACCGCAACGGCGGCCACCGAAAAGGAGCAACCCGTTGAGCCCGTTCAAACTCGCCGCCGCCGAACTCCGACGCTTCCGCGGCCACCCCATCCGCACCGCCGCCCTCGTCGCCATCGTCCTCATCCCACTCGTCTACGGCGGCCTCTACCTCTGGTTCGCCTGGGACCCCTACGGCAAACTCGAACACATGCCCGTCGCCGTCGTCAACGAAGACCAAGGCGCCACCGTCGACGCCAACGGCCAGACCACCCCCATCAACGGCGGCGACCAACTCGTCGACCAACTCAAAGAAGACCGCATCTTCGACTGGCAGTTCGTCACCGCCACCCAAGCCGCCCAAGGCCTCCGCGACGGCGACTACTACATGGTCATCACCGTCCCCGAAGACTTCTCCACCCGCCTCGCCAGCCTCTCCGGCACCGACCCCGAACAAGCCACCGTCGAATTCGACCTCAACGACGCCAACGGCTACGTCGCCGGCATCATGGCCTCCACCGTCGAATCCGAACTCCGCAACCAGATCAACACCGCCGTCTACGTCACCTTCGCCACCACCATCTTCGGCGACCTCACCGAACTCAACCAAGGCCTCACCCAAGCCGCCGACGGCGCCGGCCAACTCTCCGACGGCATCGCCACCGCCCAAACCGGCGCCACCGACCTCGAAAACGGCCTCAGCGAACTCACCACCGGCGCCCAACAAGTCGCCGACGGCGCCGAACAAGTCAGCGACGGCGTCGACCAAGCCGTCGGCGTCGCCCAACCCCTCGTCCAAACCCTCGCCGACAACTGGACCCAGATCCAAACCGGCGCCGCCTCCGCCGCCGACCTCTCCGAACGCGCCAACGACGACCTCAACGCCGTCTACACCGCCCTCTGCGGAGACGACACCGCCGACGCCGCCGCCTGCGCCCAACTCCAGACCTACATCGACGACGCCGACACCGTCAACGACGACATCCAGAACACCAACACCACCGTCCAATCCACCACCACCGACACCCTCGACCAAGCCTCCGACGACCTCACCCGACTCCAAACCGGCGCCGCCGACGTCGCCACCGGCGCCGACCAAGTCGCCGACGCCGCCGCCACCGCCCAAAACGGCGCCGGCGACCTCGCCGACGGCCTCACCCAACTCAAAACCGGCGCCGACACCCTCCAGACCTCCCTCACCACCGCCGCCCAATCCGTCCCCAGCACCAACCCCGCCGACGACGCCGACAACGCCGAGGCCTACGGCAGCCCCGTCGCCATCGCCGAAACGAACCTCCACCCCGCCGACACCTACGGCCGCGGCCTCGCACCCTTCTTCATCGCGATCGCACTCTGGGTCTTCGGCCTCATGGGCTACCTCGTCCTGCGCACCGTCAACAGCCGCGCGCTGGCCGGGCCGCTGCGCTCGGTCCCGATCGCGATCGGCGGCTGGCTGCCGGGCGCGTTCCTCGGCACCCTGTCGGCGCTCGTCCTCTACCTGGCTGTCGAACTCGGGCTCGGCCTCGACCCGAAGGACGCGCTGGACACGGTCGGCCTGTCGATCCTCGTCATCCTGACCTTCACGGCCATGGCGCACCTGTTCAAGCTCGCGTTCGGCACGGCCGGAAGCCTGCTGCTGGTCGTGCTCCTGATGCTGCAGTTGACCAGTGCGGGCGGCCTGTACCCGGTGGAGACGACGCCGAAGTTCTTCCAGGTGCTGCACCCGCTGCTGCCGATGAGCTACGTGGTGGACGCGCTGCGGGTGGCGATCAGCGGCGGCGAGAGCTCGCACGTCGTCAGAGCGCTCCTGGTCCTGGCGGCGTACCTGGTCGGCTCGCTGGCGCTCTCGTCGCTGGTGGTGGCGTCGCGCCGCCGCTGGCGGCCGGACAGCCTGAACGAACCGCTCCAGGTCTGACGGACCGCCTGAGCGGAAACGGCCCGGCTGCGGCGCCGGGCCGTTCGCGTCTTCGCTAGCGCTCGATGAGGGCGGCGAGCCCGTCAAGCGTCCTGGCCAACCCGAACTCGAAGGCGTGCTCAGCGTTGTAAGCGGCGTCGTGCACGTCGCCGGCGGCCTGGCCGACGCGGACGGCGGTGGGGAAGCGCGCGGGGTCGAGGACCTTGGCGAGGAGGGGGCCGTTGGCCTCCCACCACTCCTGGTCGTCCATGCCGCTGGCCGCGCGCTCGGCCTCGGACTGGGCGGCGTCCTGCGCGGCGGTGCGCACGAACGCGAGCAGGTACGCCAGTGCGTCGTCCATCTCGACGTCGCTGAGTCCCAGGCCTTCGAGGGCCCGCAGCTCGTGCTCGTACTTGGCGCACTGCCCGGGCCCGAGCGGCGGCCGGCTCGGCGCGGCGGCCGCGGCCCACGGGTGCGCGCGGTACAGCGCGTAGTTCTCCTGCGCGAGGGCGGTGAGGCGCTCCCGCCACGGCCCGGATATCGCGGCCCGCTCCATGTCTGCGAAGAGCGCGTCGAGCATCAGCGCGACGAGCTCGGTCTTGCCCGGCACATACGTGTAGAGGGTCATGGGGGCCTTCCCGAGCTCCTGGGCGAGGCGGCGCACGGTGACCGCTTCCAGCCCTTCGGCATCGGCCAGCCCGATCGCGGCCGCGACGACCGCATCGACGCTCAGCTGCTTCCGCGGCCCGCGCCCGGACTCGGGGGCGGCCCTCCAGAGCAGTTCGAGCAGATTCGGCTTCGGCGTCTCAGTGGCGGCAGTCACGGAGGAATTCTAGCCGACGAACTTGTACGCTGTACATCGTACTCTGTACAATATACAACGTACGAAGAAAAGGAGCCGCACATGCGCATCACCTCATCCGCCGTCTCGCTCAACGTCGCCGACCCGACCGCCTCGGCCGAGTTCCTCAAGGCCCACTACGGCTTCGCGGAGGACATGGCCGCGGAAGGCTTCGTCTCCCTCTCCCGCCCGGACGCCGGCTTCAATGTCATCTACCTGAAGACCGGCCTGGCCACCTTCAGGCCCGAAAGCGCCAAGGGCCACGCCGACGGCCTCCTCCTGGTCTTCGTAGTCGACGACATCGACGCCGAATACGAACGCGTCCAATCGGAGGGCGTCGCCATCACCACGCCGATCGAGACCGAGGAGTGGGGCGAGCGCTACTTCCAGGTCGCTGACCCGAACGGCGTGATCATCCAACTGGTCCAGTGGATGACCGAACCTGACGCGGCCACGGCCTCCTGACCTGCTGCGCCGCAACGATCCACAGGGTTATCCACAAGAAGGAAACTCACGGTTGCCGGTCGGAATCAAGGCGTGACACCGTTGATGCATGCGCCACGAACACCGCACCGCCCACCTTGACGCCACCATCCGCAAGGTCGCGGCGCGCGGTGCATCACGCCCGCAGGAAGTTATCCACAGCCGGAAACTTTCCGTTGTCGCACAACTGCGGAGCGTGTCAGCCTTGAGACAAAAAACCATCCGGCCCGGCGGGATGGCGGCGAGACAAGGGGATTCGCGAACGTCGCCATACCGAGACCGCGCGCGGGAAGCCACCCGCGCGCGGTTCCCGCACCGGCCGGCCTCCACGTGGAGGAACACCAGCGGGCGGCCCGGCACACCAGCCCGGCCGCCCGCCAATACCAAACGAGAACGAGCCGCCCGCAGGTCAGGAGAGGCGGAACAGGGCCGCGCTGTGCGGCTGGAGCTTCGCGCGGAGATGGTCGCCGGGCACGATGTCGGAGCGGCTCCAGCAGTCGCGCACCTGCGCTGGCTGGGACAGGCCGAGGGTTTCCCAAGGGAGTTGCAGTTCGGCCGCTTCGGTGCTCCGGTTGAAGACGGCGGCGAAGGTGCCGTCGGTTGAGGCCCAGGCGAGGTGGCGGCCTTCGCGCCAGACTTCGCGGGCGCCGGCGGGGTGGCGTTGGGCGGCGAGGACTTCGGGGTTGGTCAGCAGTTCGATCGTTTCAGCGCTCGAGGTGGGCAGGTCGGCGCCGACCATGAGGGGGGAGCGGGCGATGCACCAGAGTGTGAGCAGGGTGCGCTGCTCGTCGGGAGTCAGGAGGCTTTGGCGGGGTTCGCCGACTTCGGCTCGGAGGCCCATGTGGCCCAGAGGGAGCATGTCGGCGTCGGGCCAGTGGCCGGGGCCGGCGTAGGGGGCCCAGTCGCGGAGGCGGTCGAACTGGGCGTCGATGTCGCGCCAGCGGTCCCAGAGGTCGGCGGAGATGCGCCACAGGTGGGAGTGCTCCTGGAGGTGCCGGGCGTGCCCGGTGGAGAGGCTCATCCCGGGGGAGAGGCTGAGCACGATGTCGCGGTCGGCGCGGTCGACCGCGTGCCAGAAGGCCTCGACCTCGTCCTCCCAGTAGGGGGCGATCATGTCGTCGGCCTTGATGTAGTCCACGCCCCAGTCGGCGAACTGGCGGACCAGGGCGTCGTAGTAGGCCTGGCCGCCGGGGTGGGAGTGGTCGATGCCCCAGTTGTCGTCGATCCAGGTGGAGATCCGCTCGCGGTCGGGGATCTGCGCGGCCGAGTACTCACTGCCTTTGATGGGGGTGTCGGCTGCGACCGCCTGGCGGGGGATGCCGCGGAGGACGTGGACGCCGAACTTGAGGCCGAGGGAGTGGATGTAGTCGGCGAGGGGTTTGAAGCCGGCGCCGTCGGCGGCCGACGGGAAGCGGTTCGGGGCGGGCTGGGGGAGGCCGTACTCGTCGAGGGTGAGGCGGGTGCCGAGGTTGAAGCCGCCGGCGCGGGCGGCGGGGTCGTACCACTGGATGTCGACGACCACGTACTCCCAGCCGTGGTCGGCCATGTGCTCGGCGATGAAGGCGGCGTTGGCGCGGGTCTCGGCTTCGGTCACCGAGGTTCCGAACACGTCCCATGAATTCCAGCCCATGGGTGGCGTGGCAGCGAGTCGGGTCACAGAAACCTCCTCGGGGGTCGGGTCCCATTACGCTACCCGCGTGCGCCGACGGGGGTGATCACGGCTCCGGAAGGGGTTGCGGCCCTTGGGATCAGTGGGTGTACGCAGGGGAAACGGGGAGGACGGCGGCGGCGGGGGAGGGCCGGGGCGGGCGTCGGGTTCGCGGCAATACCGCTTGGGCCGGGTGACCGGCGGTGCTGTACAGTGTTCACGGCGGTGCGCACGACGCATCACCTGGCCAGGTAGCTCAGTTGGTACGAGCGATCGCCTGAAAAGCGATAGGTCGCCGGTTCGATCCCGGCCCTGGCCACCACGCAATCTCATCCTCGCCCGCCATGACGGCGGCGGGGATTTTTTGCTGATGGCGGCCGACTCGCGGGCATCGCGGGAGGCGGGCGTCCGTGATGAATACACTGGTCGCGAATGTCCCCCGAGACGCGGCGGGCGTCCGCTGAACTCCGAGGGAACCGGCATGGCAACGCACAAGACCCTGCTCTCCATGGCCGCCGACTCCTGGCCGGTCGCCAAGGATGAGCTGCTCCGGCATGTTGAGGATGCGGTTGCCGTGCGTCGGGTCGGGGAAGAGTCCGCCTTGGTCGAGACGGAGCGCTCCACCGCTCGGGATCTCGCCGCGCTCGCCTTGCGGGTGCCGCTGGTGTTTCCCCGGCATCTGACGAACGTCGTCGCCGAATACGACCATGCGGCTTCGGGGCTCGAGTCGGTCGTCGACTTTGTCGATTCGGCGATCAGGGAGACCGCGAGCGGCGCTGAGGTCTCGCTGCAGATCTGGCTCAGCGGGAAGACGGCGTACAAGTTCAGCCAGCATGACGCCTGGGAGCGGGCCGCCCAGGTGCTCACCGACCGCGGGTACCGGGTCGGCAGGACCGGGAGTCCCCTCGTGGTCTCGATCTGCTTCACGCCCAAGACCGCGATCGTCGGTGTGAACCGGGTGGCCGACAGCCTTTCTTCCTGGCCTGGCGGGGAGGTCCGGCTCTCGAAGACGCCCGAGCAGGTGTCGCGAGCGGAGTTCAAGCTCGAGGAGCTGTTCAAGGTCTACCCGATCGACGAGGGGATCGAGCCCAAGGGCACCGCCCTCGACTACGGGGCCGCGCCCGGCGGGTGGACCCGGATCCTCGCCTCCCGCGGTTACGCGACCACGGCGGTCGACCCCGGCGATCTCGATCCGCGGGTGCTCGCGCTCCCGGGGGTCCGCCATGAGCGCACCACCGCCGGGAACTTCCTGCGCGACAGCACCGACCGTTTCGACCTCATCGTGAACGACATGAA
Source organism: Glycomyces sp. NPDC049804 (assembly GCF_040674615.1). NCBI lineage: Bacteria > Bacillati > Actinomycetota > Actinomycetes > Glycomycetales > Glycomycetaceae > Glycomyces > Glycomyces sp. NPDC049804. The sequence continues at coordinate 231,911 of NZ_JBFAMQ010000008.1, read as the reverse complement.
GATGAGCCCCGACCGCTCCAGCCGCCTCATGGTCGACTCCGCGCGCCTCCTCAAGCCCTTCGGCGTGGCGGTCACGACGCTCAAGACCGGCACGCATCACGTGCTCGAGCAGGTCGACGAGGCGTTCGCGATCCTCGGCGCCGAGTACGACATCGAGTTCGCCCGGCAGTTGCGGCACAACCGGAACGAGCTCACCGTGGTGCTTCGCAGGTTCGGGTGAGCCGCGGGCGATGAGGCGCCGCCGGCCCTGAACGGGGCCGCCCACCTGGCTCGAATTGGGGATAAAGGTTCCGGCCGGTCATGACAGAGTTGTGACGGGGGGTTCTAGCGTTGCGCATCATTGGGAACCGCCGAATTCAGGAGCCGTCGCCATGAAGCCACTCCGCGATGACCAGCCGCGGGAGATCGGGCCCTACCGGGTCCTCGCCGAACTCGGCGAGGGAGGCATGGGCCGCGTCCTGCTGGCCGCCGCCGGGGACGGACAGCTGGTGGCGCTCAAGGTCATGCGCCCCCATCTGCTCCACGACCCGCAGTTCCGGTACCGGTTCCGCCGCGAGGTCATCACCTCGCGGGAGGTGGCCGCGAGCAAGTGGACCGCCGCGGTCCTCGCGTCCGACGAGCACGCCCCCGAGCCCTGGCTCGCCTCCGAGTTCTTCCACGGCCCCACACTGGCCGAGGCGCTGCACGCCAACGGCCCCTTGGACGAAGCGTCGACCCGGCGTCTCATGCACGGCCTCGCCTCCGCGCTGGCGGAGATCCACTCGTTCGGCGTGGTGCACCGGGACCTGAAGCCCTCCAACGTGATCCTGACGGACGACGGCATCCGCCTCATCGACTTCGGGATCGCCCGTGTGACCGAGGAGGCCGGGGGCGAGGCGTCGATCACGCAGACCGGCGCGCTCATCGGCGCGCCGGCGTTCATGTCGCCGGAGCAGGTGACGCGGCAGGCGATCGGCCCCGCGTCGGACCTGTTCTCGTTGGGCACCACGGTGATCACGGCGAGCACGGGCGCGAACCCGTTCGACGCCGAGGCGCTGTACGAGGTCATGAACCGGGTCGTGAACGGCGATCCGGGCCTGGAACGGCTGCCCGAGGCCCTGCGGTACCTCGTGGAGCCGTGCATGCGGCGGCAGCCGGAGGAGCGCGTCAGCGCCGCTGAGCTGGTGCTGCGCATCGGCGAGCCGCTGGCCGCGCCGTGGCCGCCCGCGGTGGCCGCGATCGAGCAGGCGCAGCGCGCCGAGGTCGCCGAGCTCGCCCGCCGCCACGGTTGGGACACCATGGTGCGCCCCAACCGGACGGTGGTGATGTTCGGCCCCGGCATCGTTCCGGCGCAGGCGCCGTCGCAGCCGGGGATGCAGCAGCCGGGACTCTCGGAGCCTTCGACGATCTCGTATTCGCCCGCGCCTCCCGCTTCGTATGCCTCGGCGCCGCAGGGGTATTCGCCCATGCCGACCGCGGGCCCCGGGTACGCGCCGACGGGTCCGGGCCATGCGCCGATGCCGCCCGGCGGCCCGGTGCTGCCTCCGGGCGGGATGCCGCCGCAGGGGCCGAAGCCCGACCGCACGGTCCTGTACGCAGTGCTCGCGGTGGCGGCGGTCGTGGCCATCGCGCTGGTCGTGCTCCTTCCGAACCTCGGCGGGGACGACGGCAAGGACCCCGAGATCGCGCAGAGCGACGACGCGACGTCGGCCGCGACCGAGACGGGGGACGACTCGGGGCTGGGCGGCGAGGAGACCGATCCCGTTGAGACCGAGACGGATCCGATCGCGGACGCGGTCGTCGGCGACTGCTTCTGGGACTACGGTGACGCGACGACCGCGGACCTGGAGCCGTCCAGTTGCGAGGACGGCAGCTTCGAGGTCGTCGACGTCTACCACGACACGACCGATCTGGGCTCGTGCGACGCGGTCGACAACATGACCACGAGCGTGTCCTCCTCTGATGCGAACCTGGTGCTGTGCCTGAGCTTCCTGCACCCCAACGGGGAGGCGTACCACGCCGAGGTCGGCGAGTGCGTGTTCGGCCCGAACGCCAGCGTCTCCGAGTGGTACCCGATCGAATGCCAGGAGGGCGCGTTCGAGGTCCTCGAGCGGCTGGAAGGCGTGAACGACCCGGCGTCGTGCTCCGAATCGGTGTACTACAACCAGAACTACACCTTCACCACTTCGCAGACCTATCTGGACGTGGTGCTGTGCCTGAAGATGATCTACCCCGACGACATGGGGTACGCGACGCAGGACGACTGCATGTCGATGACGGGCGATCCGGAGGCGGGCACCGCGCTGTTCTACTTCGCGGACTGCGATGCGGCGAACACGTACGTGACGGGCCGGGTCGACGAGTACGAGAACCTGGACTGGTGCGGGGACGACGGCTGGAGCACCTGGTACAGCACCGACTTCCCCGACCACGCGTACACCGTCTGCTGGCGTTACCTGTAGAAGATCGAGTCCTCAATGGATTCGGTTGCGGCGACGGAGCCGTTGTTCTTCTTGCGGGCGTGAGTGATCCGGGCCTCCTGGTCCGGCGCTAGCGCGCGCAAGTGGGTTGGTATGATCATTGCAAGCTTGTCTTCGAGGGGTATGGGTCCTGGTCGGCGTTCACCGTCGGCCAGGACCCTTCTTCGTGCCCCGGAGCGTCTTCCGGCACGCGGGCCGCTGCTGTGCGTGGCGTGCGAGGCCGCGCATCTGATGGCCGGGTCAGGGCGCGGGCGCTCCAGGTCGAGCAGGGAGCACCGGCTGGATGCGGAGCTTGGAGAAGCGCCAGCCTTGTTCGGTGCGGACGGCCTCGTAGTGGTGGACGGCGGCGGCGATGCCGGCCTTGTCGGCGTGGAGCAGGATCGCGATGTCGTTGGTCCGCAGGGTGGCCGTGTCGCCGTCGATGTCGATGAGGGCGCCGGACTTGCTGTGGAGGGTGGCTTCCTGGTGCGGATCGCCGGAGGCGGCGAGGGCGTTGAGCTCGTCGATGCCGCGGGCCTCGCCGAGCGGGGAGGCGACGTGGACGTCGGTGGTGAAGAGCTGGTCGGTCTCGTCGAATCGGTGCTCGTCGATCCACCGGCTGTGGCGGTTGACGAGCTGCTCGAGTGCGGCGCGGTCGGTGAGGTCGCGAATGCGGTCGTGTCGCGGCATGAAGGCCCCGTATCGGTCGGTGGGTCTGGTGCGTTCGGTCGCAAGCGAGGTCAGAGTGTCTGCGCGATACCGGCGGTGCGACTGATCGGGAGGACGGTGATGCTCGAGAGGCGCCAGCCGGCTGCGGTGCGGCGGGCTTCGAAGCGGTAGCGGGCGTCGACGAACTGGACCGCCTCAGATCCCTTGAGGACGAAGACGGCCTTGACGCCGCACTCGATCGCGGCTTCGTCGCCCGCGAGTGCGATGGCGGTGCTGTGCATGGCGTGCACGGTCCGCTCGTATTCGCTGTGGCGGGCGATCGCATGCTCGGCCACGGCCTCGGCGCCGCGGATCTCGCCGCCCGGGGTGTAGGCGACCGCGTCGGCGGTGAAGACCTCGGCGGTGCGGTCGGCGGCGCGTTCGTCGAGCCAGCGGCTCTGGCGCGCGAGGAGTTCGGTGATCTCGGCGCGGTCGGCGAGTTCCTGGACGAGGGTCTCGATGCGGGTCACGACAGGGCTCATTTCATTAGAATGATTAACGTTTATTCTTCTAACGATCATACATCGTTAGGGTCACTAACGCAAGCGGGGTAGGATGCTCGCATGGAAGCCAATGCTGAGCTGCGGTTCGACCAGGGCGACGACCGGCCGGAGCGTCTCAAACGCCAGTTCTCGCGCCTCATCGGCATGACCGCCGCGCAGGTGCAGAAGATCGCGCACGAGGCCCTGAGCGCCGTCGGCGCGCACAAGTCCCACTTCGTCGTGCTCGCGGCCCTCGAGCAGTTCGGCCCCGCCAGCCAGGCCCGCCTCTCCGACCACACCGGCGTCTACCGCTCCGACATGGTCGCGGTCCTCAACGAGCTCGCCGACGGCGGCTACGTCGAACGCGGGCCCGACCCGGAAGACAAGCGGCGCAACATCATCACCATGACCGAAGTCGGTGCCGAGCGGCTGGCCGAACTCGACCGCGTCCTGGACGACGTCAACCGGCGCATCCTCGGGCCTTTCAGCGACGCGGAACGCGACCAGATCTTCCACCTGCTCGGGCGCCTCAACGCCCACCTCGCGAGCGGCTAGCGCAGGCGGCGCAGCACCTGCTCCTTGATGGCCGTGAACGGCGGGTAGACGACCTTCATCGTGTCGGGGGCGAGCGGCTTGTCCAGCACCGATTTCGCGTGGCTGAACGTCTCGATCGAGGCTTTGCCGTGGTAGGCGCCGAGGCCGGACCGCCCGACGCCGCCGAAGGGCAGGCCGGGGACGTCGATGTGGGCCATGGGGACGTTGAAGCCGACCGCGCCGGATGCGGTGCGGGTCAGGAGCTTGCGTCGGGTCAGGTCGGAGTTCGTGAACGCGTACAGGGCGAGGGGCTTCTCGCCTCGGTTGACGAAGGCGATCGCGTCGTCGAGGGTGTCGACGGTGAGGATCGGCAGGATCGGGCCGAAGACCTCTTCGCCCATGACGGCGTCGTCGGGGGTGATGTCGGCGAGGACGGTGGGGGCGATGTAGCGGCTCTCGCGCTTGTGGCCGCCGCCGGTCACGAGCCGGCCTTCGCCGAGGAAGCGGGCGAGGCGGTCGAACGCCTGCTCGTCGATGATGCGACCGTAGTCGGGGCTCTCGCTCGGCGAGTGGCCGTACATCTCGCGCACCGCCTCGGCAAGGTGCTTCTCGAGCTCGGGGCCGGTGCCGTCGACGGCGAGGACGTAGTCCGGGGCGATGCAGGTCTGCCCGGCGTTCATGAACTTGCCCCAGGCGATGCGCCGCGCCGCGGTCGCGAGGTCGGCGCCCGGTTCGACGATCGCGGGGCTCTTGCCGCCGAGTTCGAGCGTGACCGGGGTCAGGTGTTCGGCGGCGGCCTTCGCGACGACCCTGCCGACGCGGGCCGACCCGGTGAAGAAGATGTGGTCGACGCGTTCGGCCAGGAGTGCGGCCGTCGCCGCCGGGCCGCCTTGGATCACCGCGACCGCGTCGGGGTCGAGGTACTCGCCGATGAGCCGTTCGAGGACGGCCGCGGTGGTGTTCGCGGCTTCGCTCGGCTTCACGACGACCGCGTTCCCGCACGCCAAGGCGCCCGCGAGGGGGGCGAGGAGGAGCTGCACGGGGTAGTTGAAGGGCCCGATGACGGTGACGACGCCGAGGGGTTCGCGCAGGACGTAGGCCTTGGCGGGCTGGAGGTGCGGGGGCGTGTAGACGCGCTTGGGCCGGAACCAGGTGCGCAGGTGCTTGCGCAGGGCGCGGACTTCGGCGGCGACGAAGTCGATTTCGGCGAGGAAGGATTCGGGGGCGGCTTTGCCGAGGTCGGCGCGGAGGGCGTCGGCGAGTTCGTCTCCGGCTTCGCGCACCATCCGGTCGAGGCCTTTGAGCTGCTCGAGGCGCCACGGCAGGGGCTTGGTGCGGCCGGTGGCGTAGTGGGCGCGGAGGCGCGCCACCGTGGAGCGGATGTCGTTGCCGGTCATGCCATGAGCGTAGCGGGATCCGGCTCGCTCCGGGAGGGCCGCATGCGGGGCTCGACCCTCCAACGGTGCCAGGGACAATGGGGACGAACAACGGTTTGTGGGCGGTTCCATCCGATCCGTGAACCTCACTGACGTGCGGTCGTGTCTGTGAAAGCATGCGCGCATGGCCGCTGTGAAGAGGAATCCGCTGCTCTCCTGGACCGTGTCGGCGCCGATCCTGGGGGTGGCGGTCCTGGCCGCGGTGTGGGGGCGGCACCTGGGGGCGTTCTGGGTGGCGGTCGCGGCGGTCGCACTCGTGGCGACCGTGCTCGCGGCGGTGCATCACGCGGAGGTCGTGGCGCACCGGGTGGGTGAGCCGTACGGGTCGCTGGTGCTCGCGGTGGCGGTCACGGTCATCGAGGTGGCGCTCATCGTCACGGTGATGGCGGCCGGGGGCGAGGAGTCCTCGACGTTGGCGCGCGACACGGTGTTCGCGGCGGTCATGATCACGACGAACGGCATCGTCGGCATCGCGTTGCTCGTGGGGGCCTTGAAGTTCGGGGTGACGCTGTTCAATCCGGAGGGGTCGGGCGCGGCGCTGGCGACGGTGGCGACGCTCGCGACGCTCGGCCTGGTGCTGCCGTCGTTCACGACGAGCGAGCCGGGCCCGGAGTATTCGACCTCGCAGCTGGTGTTCGCCGCGTTGGCGTCGCTGATCTTGTACGGCCTCTTCGTGTTCAACCAGACGGTGCGCCATCGCGACTTCTTCTTGCCGGTCACGGCCGACGGCGTGGTCGAGGAGGAGGAGCATGCCGATCCGCCGAGCGGGAGGAAGGCGCTGCTGAGCCTGGCGATGCTCATGGTCGCGCTGGTCGGCGTCGTGGGCTTGGCGAAGGCGGAGTCGCCCGCGATCAAGGCGGGGGTGCTCGCGGCGGGGTTCCCGGCTTCGTCGGTGGGTGTGGCGATCGCGCTGCTGGTGCTGCTGCCGGAGTCGATCGCGGCGGTCCGCGCGGCGTCGCGCGAGCGCATCCAGACGAGCATCAATCTCGGCTACGGCTCGGCGATGGCCTCGATCGGTTTGACGATCCCGGTGATCGCGGTGGCCTCGTTCTTCATGGAGGGGCCGCTTCTGCTGGGGCTCGGCTCGACTGAGATCGTGCTGCTCGGCCTCACGGTGGTGGTGAGCGTGCTGACCGTGGTGCCGGGCCGCGCCACGCGCCTGCAGGGCGGCGTGCACCTGGTGCTGCTGGCGGCGTACCTGTTCTTGGCGATCAATCCTTAGCGGGTCGACCACACGTCCCAGCTGAGGCGGGCGAGCAGGGCGAGGACGACGACGACGAGGACGAGGCGCACGAACTTGCTGCCTTTGGACATCGCGGTGTGGGCGCCGAACCAGGCGCCGAGCATGGTGCCGAGGCCCATGACGGCGCCGAGGAGCCACCAGATGTTGTCCTGGAGGGCGAAGACGACGAGCGCGCCGAGGTTGGTGGTGACGTTGACGACCTTGGTGTGGGCGGCGGCGGCGAGGAAGTCCATGCCGAGGAGGGTCGTGAACGCGACGGCGAGGAAGATGCCGGTGCCGGGGCCGATGATCCCGTCGTAGAAGGCGATGAGGACGCCGCAGGCGACCATGACGGCGGCGCCGCGCCAGCGGGTGCGCAGTTCGGGGCGGGGTTCGAGGCCGAGCTGGGGTTTGGCGACGACGAGGACGAGGACGGCGAGGAGTACGCCGATGATGATGGGCTTCAACGCGTCCGAGGAGACCGAGAGGGCGGCGAGCGCGCCGGCGCCGGAGCCGAGGAGGGCGAGGCCGACGGTGGGCCAGAGGAGTCGGTGCTCGAGTTTGATCTTGCGGGCGTAGGCGATCGCGGAGGTGGTGGTGCCGAAGACGGAGGCCATCTTGTTCGTGCCCAGCATGAGCGCGGTGGGTGCTGTGGGGAAGGCCACGAGGAGCACGGGGAGTTGGACGAGGCCGCCGCCGCCGACGACGGCGTCGATCCATCCGGCGAAGATCGCCGCGGCGATGAGCAGGGCGAACAGGCCGGGATCGATGTCGAAGGGCACCACGCCAAATTACTTGCCGCGCGGCTGGCAGACACGCCGATGAGGTGAGGAACACGTGTCGGTGTGTAATCGTCTGATATCAACAGGTCATGGACTTGACGAAGCCTATGACCCACTTGGTGAAACGCGGCTACGAGTATACGTTCGACCCCGATGAGCAGCAGCGGCGGAACCTCGAGGAGACGCTGGAAGCGGTTCGGGCCGTGTACAACTGGTCGCTGGCGGTGTTCCAGAGCGAGTGGCGCGCGAAGGGGGAGAAGATCTCGTACGCGGAGATCTCGGCGCGTCTCACCAAGTGGAAGAACCAGCCTTCGAACCGGTGGGTCAAGGTCTATTCGTCGGTGCCGCTGCAGCAGATCGCCCGGCAGCTCCACACCGAGTACCACTCGTTCCTCAACGGGCGCTGCCGTGAGCCGGTGCCGAAGGAGCACGGGGAGCAGACGCAGCTGGTGTACTCGCGGGCCGGCTACTACCTGAAGGGCCGGGAGGTGAAGCTCGCGAAGCACAAGGCGCCCTTGGACATCATGTGGGGTCTGGAGCGCCCGAGCCGGGACGACATCACCTCGATCACGGTGAACCGCGAGCGCGACGGCGAGTGGAAGCTGTGGATCGTGGCCGAGGAGTTCATCGAGGTGCCCCGCCAGAAGCCGCCGGAATGCGGCGAGTGCGGGCGGGTCCTGGAGGACTAGGCCCGAAGCGGACGGGCCCGGCGGTGCGGACCGCCGGGCCGCGTCGCGTCCCGGGTCGGGACGCGGAACGCCCGGCCGGGGTGCCCTTCCCAAGGCCCCGGCCGGGCGGCCGGACCCGCTTCGGCGTTCCGACAGGGGGCTGCCGGAGCGGGTCGGTGTCGAACGGCCGCGGGCCCGGCGGCTGTCTTCTGTGGGCCCGCGTCCTTCGGCGTCGGTTACTTGCGCAGTTCGGCGACCGCGGCGGCGAGGCGCTTGCCGTAGGTCTCGTCGGCCTTCGCGAAGTTCGCGATGGCGCGCTCGATGATGTCGTCGCGGCTGACCTTGGCGATGAACCCGGAGAGGTTGGCGATGAGGCGGTCCTGCTCGTCCTCGCTCATGAGGCGGAAGAGCTTGCCGGCCTGCACGTAGTCGTCGTCCTCGGCGTGCTTGGGGGTCTCCCACTCGCCGGTCGCGCCGTTGAGCTGGAGCGGCGCCCACAGCGGCTGGCCGGTCTCGTACGGGCCGCCGAACGAGTTCGGCTCGTAGTTCTTCTGCCCGCCGTGGCGGCCGTCGTAGCCGAGGCCGTCGCGGTTGCCGTTGCGCGCCTCGGTGGCGTGCGGGCGGTTGACCGGCAGGTGGTCGGCGTTGATGCCGACGCGGTAGCGGTGCGCGTCCCCGTACGCGAAGAGGCGGCCCTGGAGCATCTTGTCGGGGGAGGGCCCGATGCCCGGCACGAAGTGCGCGGGGGAGAAGATCGACTGCTCGACCTCGGCGAAGATGTTCTGCGGGTTGCGGTTGAGCTCGAGCTTGCCGATGGTGATGCGCGGGTAGTCCTCGTTGAGCCACACCTTGGTGAGGTCGAACGGGTTGTACCGGTAGTTCGCGGCCTCGGCGGCGGGCATGATCTGCACCTGCACGGTCCAGGTCGGGAAGTCGCCGCGCTCGATCGACTCGCGCAGGTCGCGCTGGTGGGAGTCGGGGTCCTCGCCGGCGAGCTTGTTGGCCTCGTCCTGGGTGAGGTTCTTGATGCCCTGGTCGGTCTTGAAGTGGTACTTGACCCAGAACTGCTCGCCGGCCTCGTTCACCCACTGGAAGGTGTGGGAGCCGAAGCCGTCCATGTGGCGGTAGGAGGCGGGGATGCCGCGGTCGCCGAAGAGCCACGTGACCTGGTGGGTGGACTCGGGCGAGAGGCTCCAGAAGTCCCAGACGTTGTCCGCCTCCTGCGAACCGGTGTACGGGTCGCGCTTCTGGGTGTGGATGAAGTCGGGGAACTTGATGGCGTCGCGGATGAAGAACACCGGGGTGTTGTTGCCGACGAGGTCGTAGTTGCCCTCTTCGGTGTAGAACTTCAGGGCCCAGCCGCGCGGGTCGCGGCGGGCGTCGGCGCCGCCGAGGGAGTCGGCCACGGTGGAGAAGCGCAGGAAGGTCTCGGTCTCCTTGCCCACCTGGGAGAGGAACTTCGCCTTCGTGTACTTGGTGACGTCCGCGGTCACGGTGAAGGTGCCGTAGGCGCCGGCGCCGCGGGCGTGGACGACGCGCTCGGGGATGCGCTCGCGGTTGAAGTGCGCGAGCTTCTCGAGGAGCACCTGGTCCTGGATGAGCAGGGGCCCGCCGACGCCGGCGGCCTCGCTCTGGTTGTTGTTGGAGATCGGCGCGCCGGACTCGGTGGTCAGCGGCCCGGCAGTGTTGTCGAACTGCTCGCTCATGGCTAGGCCCTCTCTACAGGTTCGCGGGTTCCCGCGGCGCCGCCGCCTGGAATCCTTGTTATGGACGCAATCCTAGCTTAGACTATGTCTAAAGAAGGATCCAGTCCGAGGTAAGTAGTGCCACGGTGTTTCGCCTGCTAGAGTGGTATTCAATGCCCCGACCGTGAGAGAACAGCATGAGCGACCTCGTTACCCGACTCCGGCGCCACAACTGGCGCATCACGCCGCAGCGACGCGTCATCGCCGAGACCCTCGAGGGCTCCCACGTGCACTTCACCGCCGATGAGATCCTCGAGCGCGCCGTCGAGCGCATGCCCGAGCTCTCCCGCGCCACGGTCTACAACACCCTCAACGAGATGGTCGCCCTCGGCGAGGTCCTCGAGCTCACCCTCGACGGCCGCTCCAAGCGGTACGACCCCAACGCCGACCACGAGCACCACCACCTCATCTGCGAGGGCTGCGGCCTCATGAAGGACGTGCACGCCATGGCCGACCCGGTGGACTGGCTCCCCGGCGACGAGCGCCACGGCTTCGCCGTCACCCGCGCCTCCATCACCTACCGGGGCCTGTGCCCCGAATGCCAAGCCGCGCAGTCCTAAGGGACGCAAGCACTTTTCACACCCTTCACGCTGGGCCCCCGACTGTCGCGCTCCAGTCGCGCTTCGGTGACGAAACGGTCACGACCGTACCTTTGGCTTGCCTTGTCCTGTTCTGCTCCGATACCGTCGCGGGGCGCCTCGCCCCCGGAATCCCAGCGGGCACCCCGGGCGCACCGCTAGGTTCGGGCCACGAGCCCGCCTGCCCGCCCGACCCAAGGAGCCCTTAGTGGACCAGCTGCTCGACCGCGTACTGACGGTCAACGACCAGTTCTGGCAGTGGGGCATCATCCCCCTGATCGTCGTCGTCAGCCTCCTGTACCTCGCGCTCACCCGCGGCGTGCAGTTCCGCCTCCTCGGGCAGATGTTCCGGGGTCTGCGCGAAGACCCGGGCGACCTGCCCGACGGCACTCGCAACATCTCGGCCTTCCAGGCCTTCGCCGTCTCCTCGGCCGCGCGCGTCGGCACCGGCAACATCGTCGGCGTCTCCACCGCGATCGCGCTCGGCGGACCCGGCGCCGTCTTCTGGATGTGGCTCATGGCCCTCGTCGTGGCCGGAGCGGCCTTCGCCGAGTCGACCCTCGCCCAGGTCTACAAGGAGCGCACCCCGGCCGGCGGCTTCAAGGGCGGCCCCGCCTACTACATGAAGCACGGCCTCGGACTGCCGTGGATGGGCGTGGTCTTCTCCGTCATCCTCATCTTCACCTACCCCTTCAGCTTCAACATGGTGCAGGCCAACACCTTCACCGCCGCGGTCAACGAGTCCCTCGACGGCATGGGCGTCGCCGTCGGCGACGCCTCCTCCCTCGTCATCGGCATCGTCCTGGCCGCCGTCACCGCCGCGGTCATCTTCGGCGGCCTCAAGCGCATCGCCCACGTCACCCAGGTCGCCGTGCCGTTCATGGCCCTGGTCTACCTGGCCATCGGCACCGCCGTCGTCGCCATCAACGCCGACCGGCTGCCCGAGGCGGTCGCGAGCATCTTCAACTCCGCGTTCGGCATCGAGCAGTTCGCCGGCGCCACCCTCGGCACCGTCATCATGATGGGCGTGCGCCGCGGCATGTTCTCCAACGAGGGCGGCATGGGCTCGGCCCCGAACGCGGGCGCCACCGCCGCCGTCAGCCACCCCGTCAAGCAGGGCCTCACCCAGGCCTTCGGCGTCTACTTCGACACCCTCTTCCTCTGCTCGATCTCCGCGCTCATCATCCTGACCACCGACCCGGTCTACGGCGACGCGGACGTCAACCTCGTCACGCGCGGCGTCGAGGCCTCCCTCGGCGGCTGGGCCCTCCACATCATGGCGCTCATCCTCGTGCTCTTCACGTTCACCTCGGTCGTCGGCAACTACTACTACGGCCAGTCGAGCATCGAGTACATGACCGAGCGGCCCGCGGTCATCAACGGCCTGCGCGTCATCGTCGTCGCCCTGGTCTTCCTCGGCTCGGTCGCCTCGCTCGACACGGTGTGGAGCTTCGCCGACGTCACCATGGGCCTCATGGCCACCGTCAACCTCATCGCCCTGCTCGGCCTCACCGGCGTCGCCGTCAAGGTCCTGCGCGACTACGACAAGCAGCGCAAGGCCGGCCTCGACCCGGTCTTCACCCGCGAGTCCGTGCCCGGCCTCAAGGGGATGCAGGTCTGGGAGCCGGAGACCGAGGCCGCGGTGCCCGTTCGCGATTAGTGATGACCATGTGGCACAGCGTCTGATGCGTCGCTAGGCTTCCTCGCATGAACGAGTCGAAGGAACCCTGGAAGTCACCGATCTGGCGCTCCGAGCCCGCGTTCCTCTACTCGCGACGCCCCCTCGCCCGCTACGTGGGCCGCCCCGCCGCCGAGTTCCTCAAGATCGAACCGGCGGCGGGCGTCGTCCTCGTCGTCTGCGCGGTCGTGGCGATGCTGTGGGCGAACTCGCCCTGGGCCGACTCGTACGAGGCGGTCTGGGGCCTCGAGATCACGTTCCAGTTCGGGGACTTCGAGCTCCACCACTCGCTCCGGGACTGGATCAACGACGGGCTCATGGCGATCTTCTTCTTCGTGGTGGGCGTGGAGATCAAGAGCGAGATCGTCTCCGGGGAGCTGTCGAATCCGCGGAACGCGGTGCCGCCGATCGCGGCCGCGATCGGCGGCATGGTCGCCCCCGCGCTCATCTACACCGCGTTCAACGCCGGGGGCGAGGGCGCGGCGGGGTGGGGCATCCCCATGGCCACCGACATCGCCTTCGCCGTGGGCGTGCTCGCCTTGTTCGGCTCCCGGATCCCCTCGGCTGCAAGGATCTTCCTGCTCACCCTGGCGATCGTCGACGACCTCGGCGCCATCGCGGTCATCGCCGTGTTCTACACCGACGACCTCTCCATGGCCTGGCTCGCCGCCGCCGGGGCGCTCATCGCGCTCGCGATCGCGCTGCGGCTGCTGAACGTCTGGTCCGCCCCGATCTACCTCGTCATCGGCGTGGCGCTGTGGGTGGCCATGCTCGAATCGGGCGTGCACGCGACCATCGCGGGCGTCGTCATGGGCCTCATCATCTCCGCCAAGCCCCTCCTGGACCCGCGTCGGGCCCACGCGGAGGCGCAGGAGATGGCAAAGGACGGGCTGACGGCGGAGGAGACGGAGCGGCTGGTGAAGTTCGCGCGGGACGCGGTGCCGCCGACCGAGCGGATCCAGGCGCGCAACCACCAGTTCTCCTCGTTCGTCGTGCTCCCCCTCTTCGCCCTCGCCAACGCGGGCGTCGCCCTCTCCGGGGACCTGTTCGCCACCGCGCTCACCTCCACCGTGACGCTCGGGATCATCCTCGGCCTCGTCGTCGGCAAACTCGTCGGCATCACCGCCGTCACCTGGGGCGTCGTGAGACTCGGCTGGGGCCGGATGCCGACGGGCACGACCTGGCCGCTGCTGGCCGCGATCGCGATGGTCGCCGGCATCGGGTTCACGGTGGCGCTGTTCATCACCGAGCTGGCGTTCCGGGGCGGAGACGCGCAGCTGCTCACCGACGAGGGCAAGATCGGCGTGCTCTGCGCGTCGTTCATCGCGGCGCTGGTGGGCGCGCTGGCGGTGCATCTGGCCGCGCCGAAGAGCCCGCAGCCGGAGGAGTCCGAGGACGAGCGGGCTGTGGAGGGCGCGGCGAACGCAGGGTTAGGCTTGGCCGACTGCACGTTTCACAGCGACTCGACCCTAGAGTGAGATCCGACTTTTGGAGGGACGCCGCATTGGCTCCGCAGAATCTCATGTCCCAGCCTCCGGCGACGAAGCTGCCCGAGGACACCGAGGCCAGGAAGTTCCTCGACGAGCATTCGCCCGAGGACACGGTGCGGCGGTTCCCGTGGTTCTGCGCCGCGTGGGCGCGGCTGGCGAAGAACGCCCTGGAGTCGGGCGACGACGTCACCGCTTACGCGTTCGCCCGCACCGGGTACCACCGCGGCCTGGACCAGCTGCGCCGCAGCGGCTGGAAGGGCCACGGCCCGATCCCGTGGGACCACAAGCCGAACCGCGGCTTCTTGAAGTCGCTGCACCAGCTTTCGCGTGCGGCGGCGGCGATCGGGGAGGCCGACGAGGCCGCGCGCTGCGCCCAGTTCCTGCGCGACTCGGACCCGGCGGCGGCGGACGCCCTGACGTAGCGACGACGGAATCGGCCGGGAAGCGCGATGCTTCCCGGCCGATTTCGTATGCGCTGCTAAGCGAGGGCGATCTGTCCGTCTTCGACGGTGATCTCCACCGCGGGCAGGTTCCCCTCCGCGGGGCCCTGCTCGAGTTCGCCTTCGAGGGTCCAAGTGGACTGGTGGCGGGGGCAGATGATGTTGCCGTCGGCGTCGGGGGCCGCGACGATGGCGCCCTGGTGGGGGCAGACGGCCGAGAACGCGAGGAACTCGTCGGCGGTCGGCTGCACGATGACGGTCTCTTCGACGACGATGCCGCCGCCCACGGGGACGTCGGCGGTCGCGGCGATGCCGGTGCCGCCGGCCTCGCCGGTGGCACCGCCGTCAGCGGCGCTGGTGGACTCGGTGCCGGGGGTCTCGGTGTCGGGGGATTCGGCGGTGCCGCAGGCGGCGAGCGCGCCCGCCGCCCCGAGCCCCGCGAGGCCGCACATGACGCCGCGCCGGGAGGCGAGCGCCTTGGCGGGCGCCTGCTCGGCGAGATCCGTTCCGGCCTTGGTGTCGGTCATTCGAACTCCTTGCGCTGTGGGTGCGGCGCCCTTGATCGACCGCGGCGCGCCTGCCGGCCGCGGCGGTGCCGTTGCGGTGCCTGCAGGTCGCAACGTTAACGTTGGAATGCCGAGCTTGTCACGCCCCGCGGCCCGATATCAAGAGTTTTAGTTGAAGCTTCATCAAGTTCTCAGGAAGCTCCCAGACCCGCGCCGCACCCCGGCGCCCCGCCGCCGCTACAACCCCAGCGACCGCGCGATCAGCATGCGCTGCACCTCGTTCGTGCCCTCCCCGATCTCCAGCACCTTGCAGTCGCGCCACGCCCGCGCCACCGGCGTCTCGTTCATGAACCCGTACCCGCCGAAGATCTGCGTCGCGTCCCGCGCGTTCTCCACCGCCGCCTGCGACGCGTGCAGCTTCGCCAGCGCCGCGTCGGTGCCGAACGGCTCGCCCGCGTCGGCCTTCACCGCCGCGTCCTGCCACGCGAGGCGCGAGGTGTGGGCGCGCAGGCGCATGTCGGCGAGCATGAACGCGATGGCCTGGTTCTCCGCGATCGGCCGCCCGAACGCCTCCCGCTCCTTGGCGTGGACGAGGGCCTCGTCGAGGCAGCCCTGCGCGGAGCCGGTGGCGAGGGCGGCGAGGGCGACGCGTCCGGCGTCGAGCAGTTCGAGGAACTGGACGAAGCCGCGGCCGCGCTGGCCGACGAGGTTGGCCTCGGGGACGCGGCAGCCGTCGAAGTAGACGGGCCGGGTGTCTGAGGCGCGCCAGCCGACCTTGGAGTACTCGGGGCCGATCTCGAGTCCGGGGGTGCCGGGTTCGACGGCGATGCAGGAGACTTCGCCGGGCCCGGTCTGGGCGGTGGTGATGATGAGGTCGGTCATCTCGGTGCCGGCGTTGGTGATGAAGCATTTGGCGCCGTCGATGACCCATTCGCCGTTCTCGAGGCGGGCCTTGGTGTCGGTGTGGCCGGCGTCGGTGCCGCCGCCGGGTTCGGTGAGCGCGAAGGCGACGAGGCCTTGGCCGGCGGCGAGGCGCGGGAGCCATTTGGCCTGCTGCGCGGGCGTGCCGTAGCGGGCGATGCCTTCGGCGCCGAGGGTGACGGACGCTTCGACGGTGACGGCGACGGAGGCGTCGACGCGGGCGATCTCCTCGAGGGCGAGGCCGAGCATGAACAGGCCGGCGCCGGCGCCGCCGTGCTCTTCGGGGAGGGTGACGCCGAGGACGCCGAGTTTGCCCAGTTCGCGGACGAGGTCGGCGGGGAATTCGCCGCGTTCGTAGAAGTCGCCGATGACGGGCTTGATCTTGTCCTGGGCGAATTCGCGGACGGCGGCGGCGAATTCGGTCTGCTCGAGGTCGAGTTTCATGGCTGTGCTCCTACACCGGTGTGATCGGGTGCCTGCGGTCGGAAAACCGGCGTTCCTTGTGGGTGAGCCGGCGGTATCGGGCGATGAGGTCGTCGCGGAGGTGGGCGGGTTCGATGATGTCGTCGACGACGAGTTCGCCGGCGAGGCGGCGGAGGTCGACGTCGGCTTCGTATTCGGCGCGTTTGTCGGCGACGAAGCGTTCGCGTGCTTCGGGGTCGTCGATGTCGGCGATCTTGTTGGCGTACACGGCGTTGACGGCGGCTTCGGCGCCCATGACGGCGATGCGCGCGGTGGGGAGGGCGAGGACGGCGTCGGAGCCGAAGGCGGGTCCGGCCATGGCGTAGAGGCCGGCGCCGTAGGCCTTGCGGACGACGACGCAGAGTTTGGGGACGGTGGCTTCGGCGACGGCGGCGATCATCTTGGCGCCGTGGCGGATGATGCCGCCGTGTTCGACGGCGGAGCCGACCATGAAGCCGGGGACGTCGGCGAGGAACAGCAGCGGGACGTTGAAGGCGTCGCAGGTGGCGACGAAGCGGGCGGCCTTGTCGGCGGAGTCGGAGAAGAGGACGCCGCCGCGTACGGCGGAGTTGTTGGCGACGATGCCGACGGGTCGGCCGTCGAGGCGGGCGAACGCGGTGATGAGCTCGCCGGCCCAGCGGGCCTGCACTTCGAGGACGGAGCCTTGGTCGACGAGGCCGTCGACGAAGGCGTGCATGTCGAACGGCGCGGATTCGCTGGCGGGAACGGTCGCGGCGAGGTCGACGGGGAGCGGGGGGCGGGCGGCGCGCACGGGCGCGGGCTGGGTCCAGTTCGAGGGCAGGTAGGAGAGCCAGCGCCGGACGGAGGCGATCGCCTCGTCCTCGTTGCGGCACAGGAAGTGGCCGACGCCGGACTGCTCGCAGTGGACGCGGGCGCCGCCCATGTCCTCGAGGGTGGTCTTCTCGCCGGTGACCATCTCGACCATGCGGGGGCTGCCGAGGTACATGGAGGCGTTGCCGTCGACCATGGCGACGATGTCGCAGAACGCGGGGATGTAGGCGCCGCCGGCGGCGCTGGGGCCGAAGAGGGCGCAGGCCTGGGGGATGCGGCCGGAGGCGCGGACCTGCTCGTGGAAGATGCGTCCGGCGCCGCGGCGGCCGGGGAAGAGCTGGACCTGGTCGGTGATGCGGGCGCCGGCGGAGTCGACGAGGTAGACGATCGGGTGCTGCTCGAGCTGGGCGGCCTCGACGGTGCGGATGATCTTCTCGACGGTGCGGGCGCCCCAGGAGCCGGCTTTGACGGTGGAGTCGTTGGCGACGAGGCGGATGGGTCGGCCTTGGACGGTGGCGGTGCCGACGACGACGCCGTCGGCGGGCAGGGTGGGGTCGGGGTTGGCCCAGAGGCTGTCCTCACGGAAGGAGTCGGGGTCGCACAGGCGCCTGATGCGTTCGCGGGCGTGGTACTTGCCGGCCGCGGCTGCGGCCTGGTGGTACTTCTCGGCGCCGCCGCGCTCGATCCGCTCGCGTTCCGCCGGGTAGTCCCCGAATTCCACGGCACGGCCTCCTTGCCGGTGTCGTTCCCTTAACGATCGTTAAGGCAAGCATATTGTGTCCCGCCGATCCTCGCGTGTCAACGCATTCGCCGCACGACTCATTCAGTTGTCTCGCCGCTGGTGCGCGATGGGTTCGGGGTCGCGCGTGAACACCCGTTCTGCCCCGGAATCGCCGCGACCCGCCGCAATCCGCTCGCCTCCGGCCCGGCCCCGGGCCCGGCCCTCCGGCCCCGCCCGCGCCCGGCCCTCCAATCGCTGCGACCCGGCGCCCACGCCCGGCCCACCCGCTCCCCTCCGGCCCCGCCCCGAGCCTGGCCCTCGCGCTCGCCTCCGGCCCCCCCGCGCCCGGCCCTCCCGCCCGCTCGCCTCCGGCCGACCCGCGCCTGGCCCTCGAATCGCTGCGACCCGCCGACCGCGCCCGGCCCACCCGCTCCCCTCCGGCCCCGCCCCGGGCCTGGCCCTCCCGCTCGCCTCCAGTCCCGCCCGCGCGGCCCTCGCGCCCGCGGAATCGCCGCGACCCGCCGACCGCGCCCGGCCCTCCCGCTCCCCTCCGGCCCCGCCCCGGGCCTGGCCCTCCGGCCCCGCCCGCGCCCGGCCCTCCCGCTCGCGGAATCGCCGCGCCCCGTGCGGGCATCCGCCGCGAACCGCCGCACCCGCTTCCCGCCCGCGGCGCCCAGGCCCGCACCCGCCTCCCGCACGCGCCTCCCGTACGCGCCTCCCGTACGCGCCCTTCGCCTGTCGCGGCTACGCTCGGGGGACCACCGCCACGCGTGCCCCCGCGCGCCGCCACCCCGGAGTTCGATGAGCAGTCCCGCGAGCACCAGCGCCGCCCCGGCCACCGCTCCCGCACCCCCGGCCGCGAAGCCGCCGCGCCTGCGCGAGATCGACGGCCTCCGCGGCCTCGCCATCGTCGTGATCGCCGTCTACCACGTCTGGTTCGACCGCGTCTCCGGCGGCGTCGACGTGTTCCTGCTGCTCTCGGGCTTCTTCATCACCGCGAGCCTCCTGCGCTCCGTCGAGCGCACCGGCTCGGTCCGCCCGCTCGCGTTCGCGGCCCGCATCGTGCGCCGCATCTTTCCGCCCGCGCTCGTCGTCGCCGCGGCCGCCGTCCTCATGACCGCCCTCTGGCTCCCGCGCGCCACCTGGCACCAGCAGCTCGGTGACATCCTCGCCTCCGCCCTCTACTACGGCAACTGGAACCTCGCGCTCCACTCCGTGGACTACCTCTCCTCCAACAACGGCGCGAGCATCGTCCAGCACTACTGGTCCTTGGGCGTCCAAGCCCAGTTCTACGTCCTCTGGCCGATCCTCATCGCCCTCAGCGCTCGGCTCGCCGCCCGCGCCCGCTGGAGCCGCGCCCGCGTCCTCGCCGGCGCCCTCGCGCTCGTCTTCGCGGCCTCGTTCGCGTTCGCGCTGTGGGAGACCGCCGAGAACCAGGCGTTCGCGTACTTCGACCTGCGCGCCCGCCTGTGGCAGTTCGCGGCCGGCGGCCTCCTCGCCGTCGCCCTGCCGCGCCTGCGCGAGCGGTTCGCCGGACGCGACGCCTCAGGGCTGCGGTGGACGGCGGCCCTCCTCGGCTGGGCGGGCGTCGCCGTCCTCCTCGGCGCCGGGTTCGTGCTCGAGAGCACCCAGTTCCCCGGCCTCGCCGCCCTCTGGCCCGTCGGCGGCGCCTGCGCGGTCGTCGTCGCCGCCTCGCTCGGCCCCGGCGGCGGCGCCGGGCGGCTGCTGAACACGCGGCCCGTGCAGTGGCTCGGCGACCTCTCCTACACGCTCTACCTCTGGCACTGGCCGGTCCTGGTCTGCTATCTCACCGCGACCGGCCGCGACACCGCCACGCTCCTCGGCGGCCTCGGCATCCTCGCCGTCGCCACCGCGCTCGCGTGGGCGACCCGCTGGGCGCTCGAACTGCGGCTCCCCGCGACAGGTCTCGGCCAGCGGTCGGTGCGCGGCGCGTTCGCGCTCGGCGCGGCCGCCCTCGCGCTCGTGCTCGCCTCATACGGGGCGCTGACCGGGTACATCGCGTATGAGCGCGACCGACTCGCCGCGGCCGCCGCCGACACCGCCCTCTACCCGGGCGCGGCCGCGCTCGCGGCGGACCTCGACGTCCCCGAAGCCGACTTCGCGCCCTCCACACTGGACGCCGCCCAGGACTACGACCCGGCGCTCTCGGGCCGCTGCAACCAGACCATGGAAGGCTACGAGCCGATCCGGTGCGACTTCGCCGGAGGCGAACTGGTGCACAGTGGACAGGACGAGGCCGACGCCGAGGCCACGGTGGTCATGTACGGCGGCTCCAAGATCTGGCAGTGGCTCCCCGCGGTCCTCGCCGCCGCCGAGTCCCGGGACTGGCACGTCATCGCGTACACCAAGAACGCGTGCATCATCGAGACCGGCCAGGAGGCCCTCGGCGAGGAGCGGTACCGCTCCTGCGCCGCCTGGAACGACGCCGTCGTCGCCGAGATCGGCCGGCTCGCCCCCGACCTGGTCCTCACCTACGGCTCCCGCGTCGGCTACGAGGCCTACGAGACCTTCCCCGACTACACCGACCGGTACGAGCAGCTGCTCGCGACCGGCGCCGCCGTGGTCGCCCTGCGCGACACCCCGAGCCCTCGCTTCGACATCCCGCTGTGCGTGGACCTCAACGGCCCCAACGGGAACGAATGCACCGTCGACCGCGCCTCCTACTACGACGAGGGCGCGTTCGAGGCCCTGGAGGTCCCCGCGGGCGTCCGCAAGGCCGACCTCACCGACTACATCTGCGAGCCCGACGCCTGCCCGCCCGTGGTCGGCAACGTCCTCGTCTACCGCGACGACGCCCACCTCACCAACACGTACGCCGCGACCCTCGGCCCCTACCTCGAAGCCGAGCTCGCCGCCGCCCTCGACCCCGTCGCCGGGTAGCCGAAAGGCCCGGCCCGTGCGGGCCGGGCCTGCGGAAGCCTTACGAGGTGACGGCGTCCAGCGCGATTTCGACCATCTCTTCGAACGACTCCTGCCGGTCGGCGGCGGACAGCGCCGTGCCCTTGAGGATGTGGTCGGAGATGGTGCACAGCGCCAGCGCGCGCGCCTTGAACTTCGCGGCGAGCGTGTAGATGGCGGCGGCCTCCATCTCGATGGCGAGGATGCCGTAGTCGGCGAGCTTGGCCTCGACGTCGGGTGCGTCGGTGTAGAACGTGTCCGAGGAGTACAGCTGGCCGACGTGCAGGTTGATGCCGCGCGCGGCGGCGGTGTCCACGGCGCCGCGCAGGAGCCCGAAGTCGGCGACGGGGGCGTAGTCGACGACGCCGTCGAAGCGGATGCGGTTCATGGAGGAGTTGGTGGAGGCGCCGATCCCGGCGACGACGTCGCGCAGTTCGATGTCGTCGTGGATCGCGCCCGCCGAGCCCACGCGGACCACGGTCTTGACGCCGTAGACGTCGAGCAGCTCGTGCGTGTAGATCGACGCCGACGGCTGGCCCATCCCGGTGCCCTGCACGGACACGCGCTTGCCCTTGTAGGTGCCGGTGAAGCCGAACATGTTCCGGACCTCGGTGTAGCAGGTCGCGTCGGTGAGGAAGTGCTCGGCGATCCACTTCGCGCGCAGCGGGTCCCCGGGAAGGAGGACGCTCTCGGCGATGTCGCCCGGCTTGGCGGAGATGTGTGCAGTCATGACGCCAGCTTCTCATAAACATCCCATGAATTTGCGGCGACCGGCTGTGAGCTGGATCGCTGAACCCGGTCTCACGGGTGGGGCCGCGGTCCGGTAGTGTTCTCGGCGGTGGCGTGTCCGAGCGGCCGAAGGAGCTCGCCTCGAAAGCGAGTGTGCGGTAACCCCGCACCGTGGGTTCAAATCCCACCGCCACCGCCAACGTCGCGAATGCCGGGCTTGTGTACACAGGCCCGGCATTCGCCGTTTCTGGGCACGGGCGGCTAACCTGTCGGAACCGCGCCGCCCGCCGGCGGCGCGCCCGGCGCGACCGCGCCGCTCACACGGAGAAAGGCGGGCAGGTGAGCCGATCCTCGACGGCCGGAAAGCTCTTCAGCGGGACCCTCATCGTCCTCTCGCTGCTCCTCGCCGCGATCCTGCTCCTCCACCGGTTCATCCCCAACCGCTGGTTCAACCTCGGCAGCCTCATCGAGACGTTCCTGCCCTGGTTCGGCCTCGCCGTCCCCGTCTTCGTCGTCCTCGCCGCGATCCGGCGCCGGCCCCTCGCGATCGTGTGCGCGCTCCTGCCCGGCCTCGTCTGGTTCCAGATGTACGCCGCGCTCATCCCCGACAAGCACGTCGGCGGGGGCGACTTCCGCGTCGTCGCCCACAACGTCAACGCCGAGAACGCCGACACCGCGGGCACGGCCGCGAACCTCCTCGCCGCCGAACCGGACGTCCTCGTCCTCGTCGAGCTCACCGAGGAGCAGCGGTCCGCCTGGAGCGAGGTCCTCGACGAGCGGTACGAGTACTCGGTCTCCTACGGCACCGTCGCCCTCTGGTCCACCCACCCCGTCCTCGACTCCAACGAGGTCGACCTCGAACTCGGCTGGGCCCGGGCGTTCCGCGCCGCGATCGAGATCGACGGCGAGCCCGTCGCCTTCTACGTCGCGCACCTGCTCTCGGTCCGCGTCAACACCGAGGGGTTCACCTCCGTGCAGCGCAACGAGACCGCGCTCCTCCTCGGCGAGGCCATCGCCGACGAGCAGCTCGAGCGGGTCGTCCTCGCCGGGGACCTCAACGGCACCTCGCAGGACCGCGCCCTCGCGCCCATCACCTACCAGCTCCACTCGGCGCAGGCCGACGCCGGGAAGGGCTTCGGGTTCACCTGGCCCGCCGACACCCCGATGGCGCGGATCGACCAGGTCCTCTACCGCGGCCTCGAGGCCACCGGCTCGGACGTCATGAACGCGACCGCTTCCGACCACCGCCCCGTCATGGCCGACTTCGCGTTCTCGTAGGAACCCGCGCGCCCGCGTGCAACCACGCGCGGGCGTCCGGGCGTCTTGGAGACGTGACCGAAGACGACGCGACCATGATCCTGCCGACCGTCAGCGGCGGCGCCGCGGGCGGCCCCGCCGACGACACCGCGGTCTTCGCGCGCGTCAACGACCCCGCCGCTGCGGGCAAGCCCCTCATCGAGCTCGACGGGGTCGGCATGACCTATCCCGGCCCGCCGCCCGTCGAGGCCCTCAAGCCCGTGCACCTGCGCATCGACGAAGGCGAGTACGTCGCCATCGTCGGCCCCTCCGGCTCGGGCAAGTCCACCCTCCTGAACCTGCTCGGCCTCCTCGACGCCCCCACCGCCGGCACCTACCGGCTCGACGGCCGCGACACCTCCACCATGAAGGAGGCGCACCGCACTCAGCTGCGCGCCGAGAAGATCGGGTTCATCTTCCAGTCCTTCCACCTCATGGCCCACCGCACCGCGACCGAGAACGTCGCCATGTCCCTGGTCTACCAGGGGATCCCGAAGCGCAAGCGGCGCCAGATCGCCCGCGAGAAGCTCGAGCTCGTGGGCCTCTCCCACCGCCTCGACGCGCTCCCCACGACCCTCTCGGGCGGCGAGCGCCAGCGCGTCGCCATCGCCCGCGCCCTCGCGGCCGGGCCCAGCCTGCTGCTGTGCGACGAGCCCACCGGCAACCTCGACTCCAAGACCGCCGACTCCATCATGGCCACATTGGACGAACTGCACGCCGAGGGGCTGACGATCCTCATCATCACGCACGACCACGAGGTGGCCGAGCGCGCGCTGCGCGCCGTCACCATCCGCGACGGCCAACTGCGCGAAGGCAACCACCTCCACGACGACCACGCCGCCCCCGCGGCCGCGGGCACCCTCGTGATGCCCAAGGCCACCTGAGCCTTCCTTCCTCCCAAAAGGACTGCGGGCCCGCGCCGGAAGGCGCGGGCCCGCAGTTCGCTTGCGGCTCAGTCGCGGCCGGGCGGCGTCTCGCCGCCGGGACCGGGCGACTCGCCCTCGCCGGGCTCCTCCGCTTCCTTGTAGTCGGCCCCGTTCGAGACGAGGATGTACACGGGCGCGCCCTTCGGGGCCGAACCGGTCGGCGTGGTCGAGAACGCTTCGCCCTCTTTGCAGTCCGAGTCGTACTGGCCGCTGGCGATCGAGGCTTCGAACCCGGCGCCGGCGACGCGCGAGCGGGCGTCGTCGGGGTCCATGCAGTCGATCGACGGGATGGAGACGAGGTTCTTGCCGTTGACCATGTCGTTGGTGGGCTTGGGGAAGTTCGCCTCGTCGAGGCCGCTCACGGCGTCCTTGAGGATGGCGACTCCGGCGGACTTCACCGAGTCCTTCAACGAGGAGGTGGCGACGTTGCTGCGGTGCGTCGCGTCGGGGTCGCCGACGAACGTCGCGGTGGTGGCGTTCGGGGTCGAGCCGATGAACCAGTAGGACCGGTTCGAGTCGGCCGTGCCGGTCTTGCCGAACAGCGGCCGCCCGAAGTCGCCGGTGTACCTGGCGGCGGTGCCGGTGCCCGAGCACTGGGTGCCGTCGGCGTTCTGGCCCACGACGCAGCGTCCGGCGCTGACGGCCGCGTACGCGACCTCCTCGGGGAACGCCTGGTTGCATTGCGGCGCAGCGGCGTCGGGCAGTTCCTTCCCGTCGGAGCCGATCACCTTCATGACCGGGAGCGGCTCGCAGTGGAGGCCGCCGGCGGCGACCGTGGCGTACGACTCGGCCATCTCGAGCGGCGTCGTCGAGTGGAGGCCGAGGGTGAAGGTGCCCTGGGACTCGTCGATGGTGCCGTCCTCGTACGCCTTGTTCAGCGGCGAGTTGTAGAAGTCGACGCCGGAGGCGACGGCCGCCTCGTAGGCGGCGCTGACGCCGACCATCTCCTGGAGCCGCACGAACGCGGTGTTGGAGGAGCGGCCGAACATGCCCCACATGTTCAGCGGCGCCGAGGACCAGTTGCCGTCGTTCGTGGGGCACCAGTGCGCCCACTGCTCGCCGTCGCGCGAGAACGGCTGGCAGTCCGAGTCGGACTCGCTGAGCGAGGAGCCGCTCATGAGGTACTGGGAGGCGTACCTGCCCGGCGAGGGGATGCGGGTCTCCAGGGGATAGCCCTTGTCAAGGGCCGCAAGCATGGTGAACATCTTGAACGTCGAGCCGCCCGGGTAGCCGTTGACCTCCTCGCTGCCGCTGAGCAGCGGGATGGTCGTGGCCGGGTAGTTCGAGGGCCTGGAGTCGTCGCCGTCGCTGCGCGGACCGTTCTCGGTCTGGTCGAGGCTGTATTCGCGGTTGACGGCCATGGCCCGCACGTGCCCGGTGCCGGGCGTGATGGTGACCGAGCCGAGCGCTTCGGGGATGTCGACGCCGACCTCGTCGGCGAGCTTCTCGGTGGCCTTGTTCTGCAGTTCGGCGTCGAGGCTGGTGACGATCTTGAAGCCGCCGCGCTTGAGCAGGCTCATGCGGTCGCGCTCGGTCTCGCCGAAGGCCTCCTGGTTCCCCCACCACTCTTTGAAGTAGTCGCAGAAGAAGCCCCAGTTGGGGGTGGCGACGTCGACGCACTCGCTGCGGACCGGGCGCGGGTTCAGGCCGAGCGGCTGGGCCTTGGCCTCGTCGGCCTCGGCCTGGGTGAGCGTGCCCAGGCCCACCATGCGGTCGAGGATCCAGTTGCGGCGGTCCACGATCTGGCCGTCGTCGCCCTCGCCGTCGAGCAGGCCGTCGGCGTAGGAGGGGAACTTCGGCAGCGACGCGAGCGTCGCGGCCTCGGCCGCGGTGAGCTCGCTCGGCGGCTTGTTGAAGTACGTGTACGAGCCGGCGTGGACCCCGTAGGCCTGGTTGCCGAGGTAGATCACGTTCAGGTAGCCCTCGAGGATCTCCTCTTTGGACATCGTCTCTTCGATCCCCATGGCGTACCGGGCTTCTCGGAGCTTGCGCTCGTACGTGTCCTCGGACGCGGCGATGACTTCGTCGATGGTTGAAGCGGAGTAGATCAGGGTATTGCGTACGAACTGCATGGTGAGGGTCGACGCCCCCTGGGAGTCGCCGCCCTGGTTCGCCACGGCGGCCCGGATGATCCCGGCCCAGTCGACCCCGTTGTGCTCGTAGAACTTCGAGTCCTCGGCCGCCAGGAGCGCGTCGATCATGACCGGGGAGACCTCGTCGAGGGAGACCTCGCGCCGGTTCTCCTCGTAGAAGGAGGTGATCAGCGTCTCGCCATCGGAGGCGTACACATAGGTCGTCTGCGGCAGCGTGGGTTTGGTGAGTTCCGTCGGCAGCGACTCGAACGAGTCGACGCTGTTCTCGGCGACGAGGCCGCCCAGTCCGACGAGGGGGAAGGCGGCCGCGGCCGCGAGCACACCGGCGAGCACACCGCAGATCAGCAGCGCGATGCCGTCCCTCAGGGGACTCCGGTCGCGTTTCAAGGTCTCCACCGCCTCAGATTAGAACGAACGTCGGGAAGTGCGGCACGGCAGCATCCGTATGTGGATGGGGTGACTCGCATGCGAGGCGACATGTATGCCCGCGATTGATACGCCGCAATCCGAAAGGAGAGATGCGCTCGTATCGGAATCGTTATTATCGCGAACTGCCATCGCGTAATGAACCGTAGGGGTAAAGCCGTCCCACGGAGTCCGATTTTCGTCTCGGAGAGTAGTCAAACCCTTACGAGAGGTGTAAGGTCCGTTCTGACGGCCACATTGCGTGATCGAGAGGTCACTCGAATGTAGTCGTCGGGGGGTATGAAGGGGAAAGATCTCACGGGGAGGTCATGCGGATGGGACTGCTGATCGACTGGACGACCAAGGCGCTATGTCAGGAAGGTGATCCTGACGCCCTGTTCGTGCAAGGAGCAGAGCAGAACAACGCGAAGAAAGTGTGCCGCGGCTGTCCGGTACGGCTCGAATGCCTCGCCGACGCGCTCGACAATCGCATCGAGTTCGGCGTCTGGGGAGGCATGACCGAGCGGGAGCGGAGGGCCCTGCTGCGCAGGCACGCGGACGTCCGCTCCTGGCGGGCGGTCTTCGAGGTCGCACTCGAGGAGGAGCAGCGCAGCGCCCGCAAGGGCAGCCGGCGCCGGATACCGGTCGACGTCAACTTCTGACCGGCGAAGCCTCTCACCGAAAGGCATGAGCACCGCGCCTGGACGGCACCACCGTCCGGGCGCGACTGCGTTCCCGGGGCGCCGCCGCCCTCAGGCGCCCGCCGCCGCCTCGCCGAACGCGCGCAGGTCGTCCAGGTCCACGACCTCGACCCCCAGCGACGGCAGCCACCGCTGCGGCACCCCCGGGCACGCCGCCGCGTACCGGGCCGCCACCCGCTCCTCGGCCGCCCGCCGCCGCACCAGGTCCGCGTGCGTCCGCAGCACCGCCGCGACCGGGTCGTCCGCGTCCGACTCCTCGAGGGCCGCGGCCGCACCCAGCGCCCGCTCCGCCGTCAGCTCCGCCGCCACCGGCGTCAGCCGGTTGAGGACCATCCCGTCCAGCGGCATCCGCTCCTCCGTGAGCCGCCGCGTGAAGTACACCGCCTCGCCCACCGCCGCCGGCTCCGGCGCCGCGATCACCAGGAACGACGTCTGGTCGTCCTGCAGCGCCGCGAACGTCGCCTCCGCGCGCTTGCGGAAGCCCCCGAACGTGTCCTCCAGGCTCGCCGTGAACTCCGCGACGTCCGTGAGCAGGTGCCCGCCGAGGACCTTGTTGAACACGCGCGTGAACACCGCCGCGCTCGCCCCCATGAGCGACAGCATCGACCGCCGCGCGCCCGGCGTCGACGCCGACAGCAGCCGGATCACCCGGCCGTCGAGCAGCCGCGCGAGCCGCGCCGGCGCGTCCAGGAAGTCCAGCGCCGACCGCGACGGCGGCGTGTCCAGCACGATGAGGTCCCACTCGCCCGTGGCGCGCAGCTGCCCGAGCTTCTCCATCGCCATGTACTCCTGCGTGCCCGAGAACGTCGACGACACCGCCTGGTAGAACGGGTTCGCGAAGATCTCCGCCGCCCGCTCCGGCGTCGTATGCGAGGCCACGACCTCGTCGAACGTGCGCTTCATGTCGAGCATCATCGCGTCCAGCGACCCGCCGCGCACCCCCTCGACCCGCCTCGGGACGTTGTCGAGCGCCTCCATCCCCAGCGACTGCGCCAACCGCCGGGCCGGGTCGATCGTCAGCACCACCGTGCGCCGCCCGTGCACCTCCGCCGCCCGCAGCGCCAGCGCCGCCGCCGTCGTCGTCTTGCCGACCCCGCCCGAACCGCAGCACGCGATCACATGCTTGCCCGCGTCCCCCAGCAGCGCGTCCACGAACAGTCCCTGCACCTCAGCCATGCGGCCGCTCCCCCCACACGCCCGGACGCAGCACCCGCGCGAGCTGGTACAGCCCCGACAGGTCCACCCCCTCGGGCAGCAGCGGCAGCTCCTCCACCGGACGGCCCAACCGCTCGAGCCGGTCCCGGTACCCGTCCACCGCCTCGATCTCCGCCTTCGCCGCCGCGTACTCCTCCACCAGGCCCGCCACGAGCGCGGCGTCGGGGCCCACGCCCGCGCGCGCGAGCCCGGCCGCGATCGCCGCCGCGTCGACCTCCACGGCCTTCGCGCCCGCGACCTTGTTCAGCACCAGGCGCCCCACCGGAAGGTCCGCGGCCATGAGCTCCCGGCAGGCGTCCACGCTCTCCTGCACCGGCATCGCCGCCGGCGTCGTCACCACGTGCACCGCCGTCAGCGACGAGTGCAGCAGCCGCGCCACCGAACGCGAGTGCTTCCCGATCGGCCCGGTCTTCGCCAGCCGCCCGCTCTCCACCGTCACGTTCAGGAACTTCACCACCCGGCCCGTCGGCGGCGCGTCCAGCACCACCGCGTCATAGGCCATCCGGCCCGACTCGGTGCGCGACACCGCCTCCTTCAGCTTGCCCGTGAGCAGGATGTCCCGCAGGCCCGGCGCGATCGTCGTCGCGAAGTCGATCGCCCCGAACTTCTGCAGCGCCTTCCCCGCCGAACCCAGCCGGTAGAACATCGTCAGGTAGTCCAGCAGCGCCTCGTCGGCGTCCACCGACTGCCCGAACACCTCCCCGCCGTCCAGGCCCGCGACCAGATGCCGCTCCTCGTAACCGAGCGACGGCGCGTCGAACAGCGGCGCGATCCCCTGCCGCCCTTCGACCTCCACCAGGAGCACCCGCCGCCCGGCGCCGGCCAGGGCCAGCGCCAGCGCGGCCGCGACCGAGGTCTTCCCCGTGCCGCCCTTCCCGGTCACGATGTGCAGTCGCGGCACCGGGAGCGCTGAGGCAGTCATTCATCGGAGTCTAGTCAGGCCGCGGTGATCCCGCATATGAGCCATTGCGGCTCGCCCTCCTCGGCGACGAGCGAGAACACCCATGTCGCGGGCTCGGAGAACGCCCCGGCCTCGCCGACGCGGATCTCCGCCTCGACCGTGGCCGCCCCGACCGACCGGCCGGTCTCGGCGACGCCGTCCCACGCGAACTCGCCCGGCCGGTCCGTGAAGGACAGGGCCGCGACCGCCTCGCTCAGGTCCCGGTCGGCCTTGTCCGCGCACAGCCACGCGGCGGCCGCCTCGGCGTCGCGCTCGTGCAGCAGCGCCTGCAGGAACGCGTCCACGGTGCGCTCGGGCGAGTCGGTGACGTCGCCGACGTCCACGAACAGGCGCATCGCGCCGAGGACGAGCGCGACGCAGAACGCGGCGACCGCGGCCGCGATGAGCCACGTCCACCACCGGCCGGACCTGTCGCGCGGCGGCGC
Source organism: Glycomyces sp. NPDC049804 (assembly GCF_040674615.1). NCBI lineage: Bacteria > Bacillati > Actinomycetota > Actinomycetes > Glycomycetales > Glycomycetaceae > Glycomyces > Glycomyces sp. NPDC049804. The sequence continues at coordinate 202,638 of NZ_JBFAMQ010000008.1, read as the reverse complement.
GTGCCGGCCGTGCGCGGCCCTGGCGGCGCGCTGCTCGGGGATCTCAGGCGGGGCCGCGGCACCGGACCGCTCGGCGGCACTGCCGGACTGATCGTCATGGGGCGCGGCTTCAGAGGACGGCGCACTGGTGTCAGACGACACGGGAACACTCCCTGGTTCGACTGGTGCGGCCCGAGACGGCGCACCGTAAGGACTTCGGGGGAGGCGACGCACTCTGAGCGTAGCGGTGCGACGCCGCCGGATCAAGACGCCGTACTGTGGGCGCATGGAGAAATGGGAGTACCTCACCGCGCCGCTGCTGATCCACAACACGAAGATGATCCTCGACAACTTCGGCGACGAGGGCTGGGAACTGGTCGCCGTCGTGCCCGGACAGAACTCGGAGCAGCTCGTGGCGTACTTCAAGCGCAAGAAGGAGCAGTAGCGGTGACCGATGTGGACAAGGCGCTCGCGCGCCTGGGGCTGACGCTGCCGACGGTCGTGCCGCCGCTGGCCGCCTACCGGCCCGCCGTGCGCTCGGGGGACTACGTGTACACCTCGGGGCAGCTGCCGATGGTCGACGGCGCGCTCGTCGCCGCCGGGAAGGTCGGCGCCGAGATCGACCCCGACCAGGGCTACGACCTGGCCCGGATCTGCGCGTTGAACGCGCTCGCCGCGGTCGCGTCGATCGCGCCCCTCGACGAGGTCGTGCAGATCGTGAAGGTCGTCGGCTTCGTCGCCTCGGCCCCCGGGTTCACCGGGCAGCCCAAGGTGCTCAACGGCGCGTCCGAACTCCTCGGCGAGGTCTTCGGCGATGCCGGGACGCACGCGCGCAGCGCGGTCGGCGTGGCCGAACTGCCGCTGGGCGCCCCCGTCGAGGTCGAGCTCATCGCGCAGCTCGCCCCGAGCGCCAAGACCGTCCTCGTCTGACCAGGCTTCCCCGGCCGGTACCGCACCGCGGTACCGGCCGGTTCGCGTTCCGGGCCGGAACGCGGGGCCGGTCAGGTGATGGACGGCAGGACGCGCGCCTCGACCTCGCCGAGCGCGATCGTGGTGCCGCGCGGGCCCGGTGCGGTCGCGGTGACCTTCACCGTGTCGCCGTTCTCGAGGTTGAACTGGCCGGTGACGGCCTCGCCCGAGCCGTACAGCAGGCCCGCGCGCAGGAGCGCGCCGCCGGAGGTGAGCTGCGCGAGCTGCTGCGCGGGCGTCCAGTACGACTCCGCGAAGTCCGCCCCGGCGACGGCGACGCCGTTCACCTCGATGCTCAGGTGCAGGTCGAACCCGTACCGGTCCGACTCCTTCAGGTAGGACGCCATGTCCGAGCGCGGCTCCGGCGCGGCGGTGCGGGCGGCGTTGAGCGCCTCGATCGGGGTCACCCACGCGCTCATCGAGGTCGCGAACGACTTCGACGCGAACGGGCCGAGCCCGTCGGTCTCGAGCTCCGCGAAGTCGCGGGCGGTCCAGTCGTTGAGCAGGACCGCGCCGAACACGTGGTCCTCGAACGCGTCCGGCGACACCGGCCGCCCCAGCTCGGTCTCACCGCCGACGAGGAACCCGACCTCGGCCTCGATGTCGAGCGCCCGGGTCGGCCCGAACACGGGCTGCCCGTCCTCGCCCCGGCGGTGCCCGGCGGGCCGCACCAGGTCCAGCCCGGAAGGGATGATCGTCGAGGCCCGGCCGTTGGAGGCGCGCGGGTGGAGGCGGGCGGCGTCGGGCGCGCGCATCGTGAAGTCCACGTAGTCGGTCACCAGCAGCGGCGCGTGCATCACCGCGTCGCTGAGCGGGGTCAGCCAGTTGCTCGCGATCTCCTGGATGCTCGCCTCGGTGAGCGCCTCCTGCGCCTGGGCCCGGATCTGCTTCCACGCGGTCTTGCCGAGCGAGAGGAGGCGGTTGAGCGCGGGGTCGCGCAGCGCGGTGCACGCCGCGCAGGTCTGGCAGTCGCCCGAGAGCACGGCCATGTGCATGTCGAGGATCTGGTCGCCGATGCGCACGCCGATCCGCGGCAGCGTCTCCTCCGCGGTCGAGAAGACCCCGAACGGAAGATTGTGGATGTTGTAGGGGCTCTCGTCGGCCCCGGGAACCCAGCAGGTCGTCACTAGCTCGTCCTCCAAAGATCGTGGTGAAGGACTAACGAGCGCCCCGCGCGAAAGGTCACTCGGGGTTGCGGTGCCTGCGCAGAACTGTGAACCATCCCACCCACGCCGCGACCGCGACGACCGCGAAGAACAGCCGCGCCCCGGCGTCGATCTCGGACCCGAGCACGGCCGGGACCGCGAAGACGACGGCGAGACCGAGCAGGATCGAGCGGCCGAGCGCGCCGCGGAAGAGCCCGGGGCCGTAGATCTTGCCGCGCCACGCGGGGTCGGCCGGATCGGCGTCGACCCACTTTCGCGGCACGCGCCGCGCCTCCGGGGGCACGCGGCCGCCCGGGTCGAGCCGCTGCAGCAGCTCGTCGGCGCCGACGGCGGGTTCGGTCTCGGCGGCGCGTTCGGGTTCGAGGTCCTCGGCGGCCTGCCGCGACCGCTTCGCCAGGTCGTCCATCTCCAGGCTCTCGGCGATCGCCGCGAGCGCCAAGTGCGTGCGCGGCTGGTCGGGAGCGAGGTTCACCGCGTTCCACGCGGCGTCGAGCGCGGGCTGGGCCGCGCCCGCGCGGCGGGTGATGAGCGCGTAGTGCACGTGGTGCTGCCACGACGCCCGGTCGAGGTCGAGCATGCTCGCGGCGGCCTGCAAGGCCTCGTCGCGCCGCCCGGTGTCGGCGAGCGCGTACCCGCGGGTGATCATCGCCCGCGAATGCTCGGGCTGGTGCGCGAGCGCCGCGCCCGCGTACGTCAGGGCCTCGTCGGGGTCGTGCACGGCGAGCGCGCAGGCGGCGGCCATGGCGTTCGCGTCGGGGTCGAGGGGGTCGACCCGCAGGGCGGCGTCGACTTCGGCGCGGGCGTCCTCGACTTGGCCGAGCTCGTACAGCATCTCGGCGCGCTGCACGTACTCCGCGACGGAGCGGCGGGTGGGGTCTGCGTCCATGGGATAACTTCCGAACGGCGGTCACTGCTGGTACAGCAACGCTACCGCGGTCGCGGCGAGACCCTCGCCTCGTCCGGTGAAGCCCAGGCCGTCAGTGGTGGTCGCGGAGAGGCGAACCGGCGCGCCCACGGCCTCGCCCATCGCGGACTCGGCCTCGGCCCGGCGGGGGCCGATCTTGGGCCGGTTGCCGATGACCTGCACGGACACGTTCCCGATCGCCCATCCGGCGGCGCGCACGCGGCGCGCGGACTCGCCCAGGAGCGCGGCCCCGGAGGCGCCGGCCCATTCGGGACGGGAAGTGCCGAAGTTCGTGCCGAGATCACCGAGACCGGCGGCGGAGAGCAGGGCGTCGCAGGCCGCGTGGGCGGCCACGTCACCGTCTGAGTGCCCGGCCAGACCCGCCTCGCCGGGCCAGGAGAGGCAGGCGAGGCGGCATGGCTGGCCCTCGTCGAAGCGGTGCACGTCGCTGCCGTGCCCGATGACGAAGGGCGTATGGGGACTCGGGGTCGCGCTGGCGCGGTCGCGGGAGTCCGTGGTGTGCTCGAAGCTGTCGTTGCTCACGTTGAAGCGGTGCTGCGGGGGGCCGGCTACTTGACCGGGGCCTCCGAGAGCAGGACCTTGTCGAGGATGTTGTCGGCCTCGTCCTTCACGCAGTCCTCGGCGAGGGCGATCTCGCCGGTGAGGATCTCGCGAGCCTTGGAGAGCATGCGCTTCTCCCCGGCGGAGAGTCCGCGCTCGCGGTCGCGCCGCCACAGGTCGCGGACGACCTCTGCTATCTTCAGCGGAGAACCGGACGCGAGCTTCTCGACATTGGCCTTGTAACGCCGCGACCAGTTGGTGGGCTCCTCGGTGTGTGGGGCGCGCAGCACCTCGAAGACCTCTTCGAGGCCCTCGGCGCCGACGACTTCCCGGACGCCGACGAGCTCGACGTTCTTTGCTGGAACCTTGACCGTGAGGTCACCCTGCTCGACGCGCAGCACGAGGTATTCCTGTTCGATACCGCCGATGGTGCGAGTCTCTACAGCTTCAACGAGTGCGGCCCCGTGGTGGGGGTAGACAACGGTCTCGCCGACACTAAAACCCATAGGATCGAAACCCCTTTCGCTGTGTCCAGCTTAACACGGGATCGGGGGTTTCCCCGACAGCGGATCGCCGCGAATTCCCTGGTCAATTGGTATGTGACTGATTACTCTACGGCACCTTGGGCTCTCGGGCGGCGAGCAGAGGAGACAAATGAGGCCTGCGTCCCTCTTTCGTGTCCGGCCCCTCCCGGCGGCTCCTCAGTGGTGCCCGGCCGCGCGTCGGCGCCCGATCCGGCGCCGCGACTACCTGCCGCGATGATCATTTCCGAGGCGAATATCCTTGCGGCGCAAGGAAACCGGCGGTCCGGCGGTCCCGGGTGAGATCCAGGGCTCGCCTGCCGCCCGGCCAAGGGAAACGATGAGGGCTCGTCGTCTACGCTGTCGTCAGCATGCCTGTCGGAACTCAGGGAGGACCAGCAGTGGTCAGGGGAATCAGCACGGCGACGGTTCGCCGCGCGGCCGCCGTCGCTATCGCGGGGGCCGCTGCGACCGCTCTGTCCGCGTGCGGCGCGAGTCTGGGGTCTCAGACCGAGGTCAAGCAGAGCGCGATCGCCGGGGTCAACATCGACGACGGCGACATCGCGCTGCGCGACCTCCAGGTCGAGTTCACCTCCGCCGAGGGCTACGCCGCCGGCGACGACGCGGCCCTGCGGCTATGGATCGGCAATGAGGGCGAGACCGAGATCAGCCTCGAGAGCATCGAGACCACCGCCGGCACGGTGACGTTCGTCGACCCCGCCGCCCAGGCCGCCGAGGCCATGGAAGCGGCGCGCGAGGGCGCGAGCGAATCCCCGGAGTCGGACGAGACCACCGGCGAGTCCACGGAGGAGACGAGCGCTCCGGCCGACGGCGCGACCTCCGAGGCCCCCGCGGTCGACGAGCTCGACGGCGAGGAGGCCTACGAGCCGATCGTCATCGCCCCGGCCGACTACGTGCGCCTCGACCAGGGCGCCGAATCCGGCTCCTATTTCCTCATCGAGAACCTCAGCGAGGAGCTCCGCCCGGGCGACACCCTCGACGTGGTGTTCCACTTCGCCGACGGCACCGAGGTCCCGGCTAGCCTGCCGGTGGGCCAGGCGCTCGCGCCCGAAGAGCGCGAGTACTACGAGCCCGAGGGCGAAGCCGAAGGCCACTAGCGCACCACCAGGTACGCGAACCGAACTCGCACTGCGGGCCCCGATCGAGTGAATCGGGGCCCGCAGTCGTCGTTCGGGGCGGTTTGTTGTCGGACCCGGCTGCCACGATCGCCGCAGGCCTTATCTTCCCCTCTAGTGGTGGGCGGGGGCTTGTGGACGGTAGAACGCCGCAAGCCGCAAGCCGCAAGCCGCAAGCCGCAAGCCGCAAGCCGCAAGCCGCAAGCCGCAAGCCGCGAACCGCAAGCCGCGGCTCAGCGGCACAGGGGCCAGCGGCGCTCCACCACGTCATCGCGGCCCTTGCGGCGGAAGAACGCCTCGAGGCTCGCGGCGTCCTCCGCGTGCCAGCGCACCTGCGCGGCATGGAGCTCGCCGGCGGTGATCGCCCCGACCTCCGGGTACATCGTGCCGATCGCGCGCGCCAGGGCGACCGTGGCGATCGCGTCGCCGGCCGCCGAGTGGGCCTCCGAATGCGGCACCCCGTAATGCGCGGCCGTCACCCCGAGGGTCCGCTTGCCCTTGCGGTACTTGTCCACCCGCTTGTCGAGCACCGAGGGGTCCACGACCGCCATCCGCGCCCAGTCGGGCTGCTCGATGCCGTGCCGCTCCAGCTCGTACGACAGCAGCGTGCAGTCGAACCCGGCCCGGAACGCCACCACCGGCACCTCGTTCTCCACGGCCGCACGCAGCGCCGCCGCGACCTCTGCCAGGGCCGCGGCGGGGGCGAGCCCTTCGGCCTGCACCCGCTCGTCGGTGATGCCGTGGACGCGGGTGGCGCCCGGGGGGATCGGCACGCCGGGGTCGATCAGCCACGTGCGCGCCGTCTCGACGCCCGGCTGCGGGCCGCTCACCAAGGCCGCCTGGACGATCCGGTCGCGGTCGACCGCGACGCCGGTCGTCTCGGTGTCGAACCCCAAGAGGGGGCCTTCAAACCATTGTTCGCTCATGGCGACACCGTACCGGGAGGGTCAGACAATCCCCTATATGCTCTGCGGGCGCGGGAGCACCCCGACCTTCCGCGCATACCTCCCCTGAAAGGAGCATGTGGACTTCATGGACTTCCTTGATCCCGTGACGGATGCCATCCAGTCCTGGTCGAACGGCCTCAACGAGCGGTACGGCGCGGAGGTCGCTACGGCAGGCGAGTGGGTGTGGGGCCCGGTCCTCATCTTCACCCTGTTCGCCGTCGGCCTGATCTTCACGATCGTGCTCCGAGGCGTGCAGTTCACGCGCCTCGGCTACTCCCTGTGGCTCGCCCTGTTCAAGCGCAAGGAGAACGGCGACTCCGAAGGCGACCTGAGCCATTACCAGGCGCTGTCGGTGGCGCTCGCGGCCACCGTGGGCGTCGGCAACATCGGCGGCGTGGGCGCGGCGATCGCCATCGGCGGACCCGGCGCGCTGTTCTGGATGTGGGTGACCGGCTTCCTCGGCATGGCCACCAAGTACTCCGAGGCGCTGCTGGGCGTCAAGTACCGGGTCACGAACCAGAACGGCGAGCAGTCCGGCGGGCCCCAGCGGTACCTCTCGGACGGCATCCGCGGCCCCGTCGGCAAGGTGCTCGCGTTCCTGTTCGCGCTGTTCGGCGTCATCGCGTCGTTCGGCATCGGCAACGCGGTGCAGTCCGGCAACGTCACCAGCGCCCTCGACGCGCAGCTCCCCGCCGACTCGTGGTGGACGCCGCAGCTGACCGGCCTGGTCATCTTCGTGCTCGTGGGCGTGACGATCCTCGGCGGCATCAAGTGGATCGGCCACGTGGCGGCGGCCCTGGTGCCCTTCATGATCGTGTTCTACGTGCTCGGCGCGCTCGCGGTGCTGGCGTTCAACTGGGACGTGCTCGGCACGACCTTCGCGCTGGTCTTCGAGCAGGCCTTCACCGGCGGCGCCGCCGTCGGCGGGTTCACCGGCTCGGCGATCCTGCTGACGATCCAGATCGGCTTCGCGCGAGGGATCTTCTCGAACGAGTCGGGCCTGGGCACGGGCGGCATCGCGGCAGCGGCCGCGAAGACCGACACGCCGGTGCGACAGGCGCTGGTCTCGATGACGCAGACGTTCATCGACACGATCATCGTCGTCACCCTCACCGGCCTGGTCATCGTCTCCACGGGCGTCCTCGGCGCCGTGGACGAGGCCGGCGAGCTCGTCACCTCGGCTTCGCTGACGCGCCTCGCGTTCGAAGAGGGCCTCGGGGGCGCGGGCACCGCCGGGGGCGCGATCGGCGGGTTCATCGTCGCGGTCGGCCTCGCCACGTTCGCGTTCTCGACGATCATCGGCTGGTCCTACTACGGCGAGAAGTGCCTCGAGCGGTACACCGGCCGGGCGCTCATCCTGCCCTACCGGATCCTGTACGTGCTCGTGTCCTACCTGGGCGCGGTCACCAGCCTCGACCTGCTGTGGGGCCTGTCGGACATCGCGAACGGCCTCATGGCCCTCCCGAACCTCATCGGCCTGCTGATCCTCACGCCGGTCGTGTACCGCGAGACGAAGGCGTTCTTCGCCAGGCCCGATTGGCGCCTGCTGCCGTCGGACGCGGTCGAGGACGCCACCGACGACCCGCCGTCGCCCACGCGCAAGCTCGTGCTCGACTAGCCGCGCCTCCGAGGGCGGGCGCGTCAACGGTTCGAACGCTTCGGCCGGAACCGGTGACGCACCCGCCCTCTACCGTGTCCCCATGGCGGAACCCCAAGGCGCGACTGAGCACACAACGACGCTGGCGGCGGTCCTCGAGCGCGTCACGTACGCGAACGAGGAGACCGGCTACACGATCGCCCGCGCCAGCCCGGCGCGCGGTGGCGGCGACCTCGTCACGATCGTCGGTCCGCTCCTGGGCGCGCAGGTCGGCGAGTCGCTGGCGCTGACGGGCCGGTGGTCGAGCCACCCGAAGTACGGCCGCCAGTTCGAGGTCTGGTCGTACCGGACCGTGCTCCCGGCGACCGTGCAGGGCATCGAGCGGTACCTCGGGTCCGGCCTCATCAAAGGGGTCGGGCCCAAGACCGCCGAGAAGATCGTCGCCCACTTCGGCGTCGAGACCCTCGCGGTGATCGACGCGGACGCCGCCCGCCTCGCCGAGGTCCCCGGCCTCGGCCCCAAGCGCACCAAGGCGATCGCGGCCGCCTGGGAGGAGCAGCGGGCGATCAAGGAGGTCATGGTCTTCCTCCAGTCCGTGGAGGTCTCCACCTCGCTCGCCGTGCGCGTCTACAAGCAGTACGGGGACGCCGCGATCGGCGTGGTCAAGAACGAGCCGTACCGCCTCGCGAACGAGGTGTGGGGCATCGGGTTCAAGACCGCCGACTCGATCGCCCGCTCTGTCGGCATCCCGCACGACGCCCCCGAGCGGATCAAGGCGGCCCTGCAGTACACGCTCTCGCAGGCCTCGGACGCCGGGCACTGCTTCCTGCCCGCCCCGAACCTCGTGGCCGACACGGTCGAGCTCCTCGGCCTCGAACCCGGTCCGGTCGCCCGGGCGCTCGACGAGCTCGCCGCCGAGCGCGAGCATGTGATCGCCGAAGACGTGCCCGCCGGCGACTCGACCGTGCCCGCCCGCTACCTCGCGCCGTTCTTCCACGCCGAACGCGGCCTCGCGGCCGGGCTCACCGCGCTCCTGAACGCCGGCGAGGACCGGCTCGAGGCGTTCGCTGCCGTCGACTGGGACAAGGCCTTCGCGTGGCTCGCGCGCCGCACCGAAGCCGAACTCGCCCCCGAGCAGGCCGAGGCGGTGCGGCTCGCGCTCACGGCGAAGGCGGCGGTCCTGACCGGCGGTCCCGGCTGCGGCAAGAGCTTCACCGTCGCCTCGATCGTCGCGCTCGCGAAGGCGAAGGGCGCCAAGGTCATGCTCGCGGCCCCCACCGGGCGAGCCGCGAAGCGCCTCGCCGAGCTCACCGGGTTCGAGGCCCGCACCCTGCACCGGATGCTCGAGCTGCGGCCCGGCGGCGACGCCGCCTACGACCGCGACAACCCCCTCGACGTGGACCTGCTCGTCGTCGACGAGTCGTCCATGCTCGACACGATCCTCGCGAACAAGCTCGTCAAAGCCGTCCCGCCGGGCGCGCACCTGCTGCTCGTCGGCGACGTGGACCAGCTCCCGAGCGTCGGCGCCGGCGAGGTCCTGCGCGACCTCCTCGCCGCCCCCGCGATCCCGCGCGTGCGCCTCACCCGGATCTTCCGGCAGGCCGCCGAGTCGGGCGTGGTCGCCAACGCCCACAGAGTGAACCAGGGGCAGCTGCCGCAGCTCGAGGGATACCCCGACTTCTTCTGGTTCGCGTGCGACGACAACGAGCAGGTCGCCGACCGGGTCGTGGACATCGTCGCCCGCCGCATCCCGGGCCGCTTCGGCATTCACCCGGTGCGGGACGTGCAGGTCCTCGCGCCCATGCACCGCGGCGGCCCCGGCGCCGGGAACCTCAACGCGCGCCTGCAGGAGGCGCTCACGCCCGCGAAGGACGGCCTGCCCGAGCGCCGCCACGGCGGCCGCGTCTTCCGCTTGGGCGACAAGGTCATCCAGATCCGCAACAACTACGCGAAGGGCAAGGCGGGGGTCTTCAACGGCACGGTGGGGCTCGTCCAGGCCATCGACGCGGTCGCCCAGACCATGACCGTGCGCACCGACGAGGACGAAGAGGTCGAGTACGAGTTCGCGGAACTCGACGAGCTCGTGCACGCCTACGCGATCACCGTGCACCGCTCGCAGGGCTCCGAGTACCCCGCGGTCGTCATCCCGGTGACCACGAGCGCGTGGACCATGCTGCAGCGCAACCTGATCTACACCGCGATCACCCGCGCGAAGCGCCTCGTGGTCCTCGTCGGCTCCAAGCAGGCCCTCGCGGTCGCCGTGCGCACCAAGGGGACCGGGAAGCGCCACACGGGGCTGACGCACCGACTATGCGGCAGCGAGCGGTAGCGGCTGCGTCGGGCCGGGGGCGGGTTGCCGGGCGGCGGCGGGTAGCGGTCGACCCGGGCGGCGACGGAGCGGTGGAAGGGAAGCGGGGCGCTATTCCGGGAGGCGGATCGGATGTCGGGCGGGCGACACTCCCGACCGCGGGGTCCGTCGGCACCTGTCCCCTTGCGGCGCAGGCGAGCCGGAGCGAAACGTGAGGATCCTGTATCCCTGTGGGCGATGGCGGCGGGGTGCCGCGCGAGGGACGATTGAGGTACGCACAGGGATACGGAAAACGTACAGGTGTCGAGTAGGTGCAAGCAGACTGAGCCAAGCCTCTGGCCGAAACGCAAACCGGACGGTTCTCCGAGACCAGCGCCTGCGAACGGGCTGGTCTCAGTCTCTTGGTGCTATCGGGATCCACAGCGGACCACGGCCTCTCGGGGGCGTGCTGGGTGGGAGATCGCCGGTCGGGATCACCTCGACCGGAGGCAGTGTTCAGAACGAGGCACACGAGCAAGGCCGGCCGCTGCGAACGGCAACGCCAGATCGGGCAATAGAGGACCCGACTCGGCAACGCCGCACGCACGGCGGCAGCACCTCCCGCGCTCGCATCAGCTTGGTGCGTGCGGGAAGCACCACCACCGTCGCTGCGCCGCAATGCGCTCATGAGGCAAGGGCCTCCAGGACGGGCAACCGCAAGGCAGTGACGGGAGTGCGCCCGGGCTGATGCGGGGAGCCCGGACCGGTATCCGGAGGGGCGGGCACGGAACGGCAGTATGCCTGGGAGGGTGCGAGTCGGCCGGGAAGCGAAGGGCTTCCCGGTCAGGCCCCAGGTGCATGCCAGACCCCAGGTACGAGGCCGGGGGCGTAGCTGAGAAAGGAGGCGGTTGGATACGGCGAGGCACCCCCTGGCTTGGGCGAGCGGCGCTTGTAGTGCGCCGGCATCGCCCGCTCGAGGTCGGACCCGAGCCTGCCGATCCGGCCCGATGATGGAGCAGACCGCCAAGGCCGCCCGTCGAGGAACGGCGGGACCAGGGTTCGCCCGGCACCGGCGACCGGCCGTTCCCGGCGTCAGAGCCGGGGGACGCCCCCCGCCGCTCCGTCGCCGACTGGTTGAAGTCCGCCGCAACGCGGCCTGAGCGCGGCAGCGGCCCTGGGGCGGTGGCTACCGTCTCGATCGTTGATCGGCCCCGCCTCGGCCGGCGAGCCGTGGGTCTGCTCTCGCTGCTCCGTCGCTGCCGAGTTGAGGGCAGAACGGTCCTCGGACCCTAGGCCTGGGCCATCCGCGCCCGCGCGCCCGCGCGCACCAGCGCGGCCTGCGCCTTCGTCGCGGTCGCGTGGTCCACCCCGGACACGATGGTCGACGGGACGACGTCGAGCATCGCCTCGGCCGGGCCCGGGCCCGCGCCCGTGAGCGTCCGGATCGCCTGGACCACCAGGACGGGCCGCTTGCCGGGCTCGTCGAGCACCACGGACCAGCGCGACTCCGGCTGCGGCGCGCCCTCGGCGGAGGGGTACACCACCCAGTGCTCGGAGCGCTCATCGACCTTGTAGCTGCGCTGGGTGATGGTGACCATGAGCGCGACCAGGCCCCCGCCCACGACGAACAGGGCGAGGACCAGGACATTGATGAGCGAGACGTGCATGGGACTAACGGTAGTTCGTGAATTGGAGCGCGACCTCGAGGTCCTTGCCCTTGAGGAGCGCGATGACCTCCTGCAGGTCGTCGCGCTTCTTGCCGGTCACGCGCAGCTTGTCGCCCTGGACCTGCGGCTTCACGCCCTTCGGGCCCTCGTCGCGGATGATCTTGCCGATCTTCTTCGCGTCCTCGGTCGAGATGCCCTGCTTGAAGGTCACATCGATCTTCGACTCCTTGCCGGACTGGCGCGGCTCGCCCGCGTCCAGGGCCTTCAGGGAGATCCCGCGCTTGATCAGCTTCTCCTTGAGCACGTCGAGGGCGGCCTTCACGCGGTCCTCGGTCTCGGCCGTGATCAGCGCCGCCTCGTCGCCGGAGCGCTCGACGCTCGCGCCGGTGCCCCGGAAGTCGAACCGGGTCGCCAGCTCCCGCTGGGCCTGGTTGATCGCGTTGTCGAGTTCGGCCAGGTCGATCTCGGAGACGATGTCGAACGAGGCGTCAGCCATGGCAGTCCGGTCCTTCCTTGCGGTTTTCAAGGTCAGCGTGGGGGCGCGAGGGGCGCGACCGCCAAGCTTAGTCCTGCCCCGCGGGCCCGGGCGGGCGCATTCCCGCCCGGCCGCAGTGAACGCCGTCTCAACTGGGGATAACCCGCTTGCGCGCGTCCCAGGAGGAGAGGTTATTCTTGCTCTCGCTACAAGCCACGGCAGGTTACCCAAGTGGCCAAAGGGAGCTGACTGTAAATCAGCCGTCATCGACTTCGCAGGTTCGAATCCTGCACCTGCCACCAGTAGCGGAAGGCCCCGACCAGCAGGTCGGGGCCTTCCTCGTTCACTCGATCCCGGTCACTCAGCGGGGGCGGTCGCACGCGGCAGCCACGCCGCCGTCTCCCACCCGCCCTCGGGCCGCGACTGCGCCCTGAGCTGGCCTCCGACCGCTTCGATGCGCTCACCGAGGCCGAGCAGGCCCATGCCGCCGCCGGACTGCGCCAGTCCACCCGCTGCGAGCCGCCCGCGGGGGGCCCGGCCGTCGTCGCGCACCGACACTTCGAGGCCGTTCCCGCTCGCGGCCGCGACCACCACGCGCACCCGGGTCGCCCCTCGCGCGTGCTTGCGCACGTTCGTCAGCGCCTCCCGCACGATCCGGTGCGCCGTCGCCGCGATCTCCGGCGCGACCGCGCTCCCCGCCAGCTCCGGCGAGATGAAGCAGGTCGTGTCCGTGCCCTCCCGGTTGAACCGCTCCACCAGGTCCTCGATCTGCGCGAGGTCCCCGAGCGGGTTCGTCCCCGCGCCGCCGTCGTCGTTGCGGAGCATCTTCACCATCCGCCGCATCGAGGTCAGCGCAGCGAGCCCGGCCTCCTCGATGTCCGCGAACGCCTTCCTGGGGTCGGTGTTCGTCACCTGCGCGGCCTGCGCGAGCACCACCATGCCCGTGACGTGGTGCGCCACGAAGTCGTGCATCTCGCGGGCGAGCTCCAGCCGCTCGGCCTGCCGCACCTCCTCCTGCGTCTCGCGCCGCAGCTTGTCCATGCTGCGCAGGTAGGCGCCGAAGCCGATCACCGTCGTCAACGCCATGCCGGTCAGCATCGTGCCCCCGATCGCGGCTTCCTGAAGATCGTTGCTGTACAGGCGTGCCACGCCGATGAGCATCACGGCCGCACCGGTGGCGTAGGCGACCCACCGCCCGGGCGGGGCGTCCCAGTGTCGGACGGCGAAGAGCATGAGCAGGCCCAGCGCCAGCAGCTCGGCCGTGCCGACGCCGCGGATCCCCTGGTCGTAGAAGAGGTCGAGCACGGTCGCCGCGAGCGACGCGACCGCGGCGGCGGCGATCCAGTGCTTGCGACCCGGCTGGTACCAGAAGTAGACGAAGATGACGAACAGCGAGACCGCCGTCTCGAGCCAGGCGATCCAGGAGTACATCGGCGGCTTCGTATCGGGACCGTGCGAGAGCATTTCGGCCAACAGGATCAGCAGCAGGCCGCCGATGATGCCGAACTTGAGCAGGCGCATGGTGAGCCGGTTGAAGCGGCTGCTCCAAGCGGGCCGGGAGGAAGTCGCGGTCATGCCACGACCGTATCCGCGATTCCGGGAGCCTCGGTCGAACGGCCGATCCGCGCCGCCCGAAACCGGCCGCCGAGCCGAAGTGGCAGGGGCCTTCGCCGGACGAAGCTGGTCCCATGAACGAACTCCTTGAGATCACGATGGTCCTGAGCCTGGTGCTCACGATCGCGTTCCTTATCGCAGGGACCGCCCTGCCCTTCATCCCGCAGGAGAGGAAGGCCCGCCGATGAGGCCCCCGATGCTCACCGCCCGCGCCCTCGCCAAGCGCTTCGGCACCGCCCCCGCCCTCGACGGCGTGGACTTCAATGTCGGCCCCGGCGAGTCGGTGGCCGTGACCGGGCCGTCCGGCTCGGGCAAGTCGACCCTCCTGCACTGCCTGGCCGGGATCATGCGCCCCGACTCGGGGGAGGTGCGCCTGTTCGACGAGCGCATCGACACGCTCTCGGAGCGCCAGCGCAGCCACCTGCGGCGCACCCGCTTCGCGTTCCTGTTCCAGTTCGGGCAGCTCCTCCCGGAGCTCCCGGCGGACGAGAACGTGGCGCTGCCGCTCATGCTCGGCGGCACGCCCCGCAAGGCCGCGCTCGAGCCGGCCCGCGCCGAACTGCGGCGACTCGGCTTGGCGGGCAAGGAGGACCGGCGTCCCGGTGAGCTGTCCGGCGGCGAGGCGCAGCGTGTGGCGCTGGCGCGGGCGCTCGTGGTGCGCCCGGCCGTGGTGTTCGCCGACGAGCCGACCGGCGCGCTCGACCGCGCCACCGGCGACCAGGTGATGGGCGTCCTGCTCGACACGGTCAGGGAACTCGACGCGGCCCTCGTGGTCGTCACGCACGACCCGCGGATCGCCGCGCGCTGCACCCGGACCATCGAGATCCGCGACGGGCGGCTCAGCGGCACCCCGCGGACCGGGAACGGCGACGGCTACGACGGCTTCAAGGCAGAGCCGGTAGCGGCGGGCCTGCGGGCCGGTTCGGCCCCGCAAGGCGCGAGCGCCCACGCGGTGTTCGGAGGCGAAGCGCCTGGTTCGCCTGCGGCGCAAGGGACTGCGGGCAGCGAGGGCGCCGCCGCGCTCCCGGTGCGCGAGGCGCGGGGCGGCGCGGACTCGCGCGCGGTGCGCGCTGACGCCGACCCGGTCGCGTTCGCGGCGGGGACGGTTCCGGCCGCAACCCCGTCGGGTGGCAGGGCCGCGCCGAACACGGCGGTCAGCGCAGCTGACACGGTGGCTCGGACCGTCGGCAGCGGCGGTGACGCCTTCGCGTCCACGGCGGCGCGTGAGGCCGCGCCGACGGCCGCGATGACGCGCGGGGCCGGTGCGCCCGGCGGGTCGGGCTCCGCGGGCTCACCGCAGCGCCCGACCACTGGCCCCGACTTCGGTCCCGAGCCCGTGGTCGAGGTGTGGCGATGACCGAGCTGGCGTGGCGGTTGACCCGCCTCGGGGGCCGCAGCGCCCTGCTGAGCACCGGCCTGACCGCGCTCGCGGTGGCCGTCGCGACACTGCTGCTGCAGTTCGCGGTCGCCGGGAACTTCGCGTTCGCCGAGCGCGCGGACCGGACCGCGTGGCGCGACCCGGCCGCGGCGACCGGGTCCGCTTCCGCGGTGATCGCCACGGCCGCCGACCACTTCGGCGGCGACTCGGTCACCCGCGTCGACCTCGCGGCGCTGGACGGCGACGCGCCCGTCCCGCCCGGCATGGACGCGTTCCCCGCGCCCGGCGAGGTCTGGCTCTCCCCGGCCGCCGCCGACCTTCTCGAGGGCGTCCCCGCCGCGGACTTCCTCGCCCGGTACGGGGACGTCCGCGTCGCCGGCGAACTCGGCGCCGAAGCGCTCGCGCACCCGAACGAGCTCGTGGCCGTCGTCGGCCGCGACGCCGCCGACCCGGCCATGCACGCCGAGCGGACCAGCGCGGACGGGGTGTCGCCCAGGGAGGTCGACTCGTTCGCGGGCGGCAGCGCCGACGCCGTGTACGGCTTCTACATGATCCTGATGGTCCTGGCCGCGATCCTCATGGCCGTGCCCGCCGCGGTCTTCGGGGCGGCCGCCGCCCGGCTCACCGTGGCCCGCCGCGACGAGCGGCTCGCGACGCTCCGGCTCATCGGGGCGACGCCGGGCCAGGTCATGCGGCTGACGCTCATCGAGACGACGCTCGCGGCCGCCGCCGGCGCGGTCGTCGGCACGCTTGCGTGGATGCTGGTGACGCCGCTGGTGGCGCTCATCCCGATCGACGGCGGCCGCTGGTACGTCGGTGACCTGTGGGCCGGGGCGCCGTGGATGGTCGCGGTCGCCGCGGCGGTGCCCGCCTTGGTGGCGGTGTCGTCGCTCATCGGCCTGCGCAGTGTCGTCATCAGCCCGCTCGGGGTGGCGCGGCGCGTGAAGACCAAGGGCCTCAAGGCGATCCGTCTGGTCGTGTTCGCGGTGCTCGCCATCGCGTTCATGGTCGGCTCGAACATGGTCGGCGGCGACATGGTCGCCGTGGCGATCCTCATCGGGCTGTTCGCCGCGACGCTCGCGGCGGTGAACCTGGTCGGCCCGTGGATCGTCCAGAAGCTCGGGCGGCTCCTGGCGCGCACCGCGCGGGGCCCGGCGCGGCTGCTGGCGGCGCGGCGGCTCGCCGACGACCCGAAGGCCGCGTGGCGCGCGGTCGCCGGGGTGGCGATCGCGGGGTTCGTGGCCGGTTCGGTGGCGATGTTCCCGATGCTGCAGACGGACACGGGCGCGCAGGGCACCGAGACCGTGGCGACCACCGTGCCAGCCGATGAGGCGGACGTCCTCGCGGCCGACCTCGCCGCCCGGCTCGGCGACACCGCCGAGGTCGCGGTGGTCGACTCGAGCGGGTACCTCACGGCCGGCGACGGACGCGCGGTGATCGAGGCGACGACGACCGGCGAGCAGCTGGAAGCGGTGCGCAGCACCATGACCGCGGCCCTGCCGGGGAACCCGCCCGAGCGCGAGGTCGATTCGAGCATCATGTCGAACCGGCTCGTCGGGTCCGTGCGCACCGGCGTCACGGTCGTCCTCGCGGTCGTGTTCGCGACCGCGGCCGTCTCGGCGGCGATCAGCGCGATCGGCTCGGTCCTCGACCGCCGCCAGGCCTACCGGCTGCTGCACCTCGCCGGGACCGAGCAGGAGGTCCTCGACAAGGCCCGCCGGCAGGAGGCCCTGCTGCCGCTGACCGTCATCGGCGGCGCCTCGATCCTCACCGGGATGGTCCTGACGATGCCGGTGATCGGCGCGATGGGCTTCGACGCGAGCGGCGCGCTCATCCTGGGCGCGACCGTGGCCGCCGGGGTCGTCGCGGTGGTCGCCGCCGGGGCCCTGTCGCGCCCGCTCCTGCGCTCGGTGATGCGGGACGTGAGCCCGCGACCGGACTGACCGGGGGCAGGCTCCGGGGCCGCCACTCCGCCCATCGACGGCTCGCAAGCTCCGCCGAGACTGGGGGTGTGGCGGCCCCGGTCCGTGTCCGGTCCCACTGGCGGCTCCCGGTTTCCGGATGTGATAGTTAGGGAAACCTAAGTTGACCGCGCCGCAGGCGCCGGAGGCCGGCCCCGCCGGTCCGGCGCGAACGGGAGGAGCCGAGATGGCTGAAGGCCGCGAACGCCGGGCCCCCAGGGTCACCACCGCCGAGGTGCTGCGCACCGAGCGCATCACCCCGCACATGATCCGCGTCGTGCTCGGCGGCGACGGCCTCGCCGACTTCGACTGCGGCGAATGCACCGACCACTACCTGAAGCTCCAGTTCCCCGCCCCGGGCGTCACCTACCCCGAGCCGTTCGACCTGGCCCGCATCCGCGAGGAGTTCCCGCGCGAGCAGTGGCCGGTCACCCGCACCTACACCGTCCGCAAGTGGGACCGGGCCGCCCGCGAGCTCTCCATCGACTTCGTCTACCACGGCGACGAGGGCGTCGCGGGGCCGTGGGCCGCGAACGTCCGGCCTGGCGCGCTGCTGCGCTTCGCCGGCCCCGGCGGCGCGTACGCCCCCGCCCACGACGCCGACTGGCACCTTCTCGCGGGCGACGAGAGCGCCCTCCCGGCGATCTCGGCCGCCGTCGAACGCCTCGACCCCGGCGCCCGTGCGCACGTCTTCCTCGAGGTCGAAGGGCCCGAAGAGGAGCAGCAGTTCAAGTCCGCGGCCGACCTCCACGTCACCTGGCTCCACCGCGGCGGCGCCCGCGTCGGCGAGCGCCTCGTCGCGGCGGTGCGCGCCTTCGACTTCCCCGCCGGTGACGTGCACGCCTTCGTCCACGGCGAGGCCGGTTTCGTCCGCGACCTGCGCCGCCTCCTCCGCTTCGAGCACGAGGTCCCCAAGGAGCGCATGTCGATCTCCGGGTACTGGCGCCTCGGCCACGACGAGGACGGCTGGCAGTCCAGCAAGCCGGAGTGGCGCAAGGTCGACGACGAGGACGAGGCCCGAGCCGCCGCCTCCTAGGCACGGAAGAAGGGGCCGCACCGGCGGCCCCTTTCCTGTTGCTCGGTCAGTCGGCGGAAGCGCTCGCGGTCTCCGACGCCGTCTCCGTGGGCGTCTTCCCCGGCGTCTTGACCCATTCGGGGTACTGGGTCATCCACTGGTCGAGCGTGTCGTTCTGCAGCGCCTCCCACAGCGCGTCGGCCGCGATCTCCTCGTCGCCCTCGTGGGTCATGACGATCGAGACGTTCTCGCCGCCGAGCGTCGTCTGGTCGGCCGAGGACGGCACCTGGACGCTGGTGATCGACTCGGGGTTGATGTCGCGCAGGTTCACGGCGAGGTCGGTGATCGACCACTCGTCGGGCTTGTCGATCGTGAGCGAGTCGCCGAAGCCCTCGAGGATGTCCGTGAGCTTGCCGGGGTCGGTCAGGTACCCCTTCTCCTTGAACGACTTGAGGAGCGACTTGATCGCCTGCTGCTGCATGGCCTGGCGGCCGTAGTCGCCGCCGCGGCCCTCCTCCCAGTCCGAGTCCCAGTCCCAGCCGTAGCGCTGGCGGATGAGGTCGAGCGACTCGTCCTTGTCGTACATGTCGCAGCCCTCGGGGAAGACCCGCTTCTCGCCGTGGATCGACTGGATCTCGTGCCAGGGGCACAGCTCGATCTCGCCGACCATGTCGACGAGCCCGAGGAAGCCTTCGAAGTCGACGGTGGCGCCCATGTGGAACTCGACGCCGGTGAGGTCGTAGATCGTCTGCACCACGTTGGGGCGCGTCACTTCCCAGTCGCCGCTGATCGACGCCGAGTGGTTGATCTTGTTCTCGCACGGGTTGTTGTCGTAGCCCGGGCCGCAGTCGGGGATCTCCACCCACAGGTCGCGCGGCAGCGACACCATCGTCGTCTCGGTCAGGTCCTCGTTGATGTGGACGAGGATCATCGTGTCCGAGCGGGTCGAGTCGCCCTGCTTGTCGACGCCGAGCACGAGGATGTTCAGCGGACCCTTGATGTCCTCGACCTCGGCCTGCGCGTCCCCGAGGATGTTCTCGGTCGGCACCGCGTTCTCGGCGGCGCTCGACGCGAACTGCGTGATGCCCGCGGTCCCGCCGGCGACCACCATCGTCAGGCCGCCCGCGTACGTCATCAGGTGCGCCCACCAGGGCGCGCCGCTCTTGCCGGCCATGTTCGGCATGGGTCAGTACTCCCGGGTCAGATCACACATTGCCGTAGGAGTCACGCGCGAACGGGTCCCGCCGGTTGCACGAGGGCCCGGTCTTGTCAACCGCCGGTCCCGCCGTCCTCGGTGCCGGTGCCCTCGGTACCGCCCTCGGCCTCGGCCGGCTCGGTCTCGGTGGCCGCGTTCCCGGTCTGCTTGACCCATTCGGGGTACTGCGCGATCCACTGGTCCATGGTGTCGTTCTGCAGCGCGCTCCACAGCGCGTCCGCCGCGGTCTGCAGCTCGCCCTCGGTGATCACCTCCGAGGAGCCCACCTCGGTCTCGATGGAGGTCGCCGGCACCCGGATCGAGGTGATGTCCTCGGGGTTGAGGTCGCGCAGGTTCATCGCCAGGTCCACGGCCGTCAGGCCGTCGGGCAGGTCGAGCGTCAGCTTGCCCTTCAGCCCCTCGAACAGCTCGGTGAGCTTCCCGACGTCCTTGTGGTAGCCGTCGGCCTTGAGCTCCTTGATGAGCGCCTTGATCGCCTGCTGCTGCATGGCCTGGCGCCCGTAGTCGCCGCCGAGGCCGCTCTCCCAGTCCGTCCAGCCGTAGCGCTGGCGGATGAGGTCGAGCGACTCTTCTTTGTCGTAGTACGCGCAGCCCTCGGGGAAGACCCGCTTCTCGCCGTGGATCGACTGGATCTCCTGCCACGGGCACAGCTCGATCTCGTCGACCAGGTCCACGAGGTCCATGAAGCCGTTGAAGTCGACGGTGGCGGCCATGTGGAACTCGACGCCGGTGAGGTTGTCGATGGTGCTCACCACGTTCGGGAGGGTCACGTTCTCCCAGTCGTCGCTGATCGACGCCGCGTGGTTGAGCTTCTGCATGCAGGGGTTGCTGCCCCAGTCGGGCCCGCAGTCGGGGATCTCGACGTACAGGTCGCGGGGGAGCGACACCATCGACACGTCGGTCAGGTCCTTGTTGACGTGCACCATGATCATCGTGTCCGAGCGGGTCGACCCGCCCTGCTTGTCGACGCCGAGCACGAGGATGTTCAGAGGACCCTCGATGTTCTCGACGTCCATCTCGGCCCGGTTGTCGAGGATGTCCTCGTTCTCCACCGCGCCGTTCGCGGTGTTGTAGCCGATCTGCGTCACCGCCGCCGCACCTCCGGCGACGACCATCGTCAGACCGCCCGCGTACAGCATCATGTGCGCCCACCAAGGCGCGCCGCTTTTGCCAGCCATGCAACTCCAATGGTCAGGTCAGCATTATTCACTACTGATAACGCTTCGATAAACGCGAGGGGTTGCACCCGGTCTGACCAGGGGCGCGACGTCAGTTCACGGTCGGTTCGTCACTCGCGGTGGCCTCTTCGCCGGCCTGTCCGCCGTCGACCGGGACGGCCGCGCAGTCGGGCTTCGAGTCGCCGCTGATCCACTGGTCGTTCGCGCACGCCCACTCGTTCACCGTGTCGTCCGCGATCGCCTGCCACAGCGAGTCGGCCGCGGTCTCCTCGTCGGTGCCCTCGTGGATCACCACGTACGAGGTGCCGTTCATGTCGCCCTCGGAGGACGGCGTCCCGATCGAGATGATCCCGCCCGGGTCGACGTCGCGCATCTGCGTGATCATGTCGATGAGGTTGTAGCCGCCCACGTCCAGGGTGAGCGCGTCGCCGAAGCTGTTGAGCAGGTCCACGGCCTTCACCGGGTCGGTCGCGTACCCGAGCTCCTTGGCCCGCTCCAGGATCTTCTTGATCGCCTGCTGCTGCATCTTCTGGCGGCCGAAATCGCCCCACGTGCCGTTCTCGTAGTCCTCGGGGTCGTCCCAGCCGTAGCGCTGGCGCACCAGGTCGAGCGCGTCCTCCTTGTTGTACTCGGCGCAGCCCTCGGGGTAGGTCTTCTTGTCGCCGTGGATCGAGGTGATCTCGTGCCACGGGCACAGCTCGATCGTGCCCAGCTCGTCGACCATCTCCAGGAAGCCCTCGAAGTTCGCGATCGCGCCGCCGTCGAACTGGATCCCGGTGAGGTGCGTGATCGTCTCGGCCGTGTTCTGGAACGACTCGCCCCAGTCCTCGGAGTACGCGAACGCCTCGGTCAGCTTCGTCTCCGACGCCGGCACCCCCGAGGGGACCTCCACGTACAGGTCGCGCGGCAGCGAGATCATGCTGACCTGCGTCAGGTCCTTGTTGACGTGCACGATGATGTCCGCGTCGGTGCGGGCCTCGCCGCCCGCGCCCACCCGCTCGTCGGTGCCCAGCACCAGGAAGTTCAGCGGGCCCTCGATCTTCTCGCCCTCCTCGGCCTCGACCCGCTGCTCGCCGAGCAGGTCGGCCTGGTTCACCGAGTCCTCGAGGACGTTCACGCCCACCTGGGCGGCGATCGCGCCGCCGCCTGAGACGACCATGACCATGGAGCCGGAGACGACCATGGCCTTCGCCCACCACGGCGACGAGGCCTTGGCGGCGGCGTGCTTCATCGGGCTGCCCATTGCTACTCCCGGAAGGTTCGGCGGGGTGTCGCGGCGCAGGGAAGGGGGGAGGCCGGCGCGCGCAGGGGGAGGCGCGCGCAGCTCGGCCGGCGCGCTGCGTCCCAGGCACCATAGAACATCAAGATCAAGCGCATGTTTCGTCCACCGCCCGGCAGCCCTGCCGCAGTGGATGAAAGGGACTAAAAGCCGAAATACTGTATGGCCCCGGCCACACCCAGCATGAGCGCGGTGGCGAAAGCCAGCCGCACCGCGCTGCACGGCCGCTCGCCCACCACCCGGCCGCTCTCGCCGTGCACCGCGACCATCCGCCGCCGCCCCCGGTGCCCGTACGACACCAGCCACACCGGCAGCAGCACCAGCCGGTACCCCAGCTCCGCGTACACCGTCTCGATGCTCGGCACATGCTGCTCGTCCCCGCCCACCCGCGCCCGCACCTCCCGCTCGACCTCGGCCGCCATCCGCGCCTTCGCCAGCTCCAGCCCCACCTCGGGCCCCAGCTCGTACCCCTGCGTCCAGTACCCGTCGAGCATCCCCGGATCGAACGCCACCGCGTCGTCGAGCGACCAGTCCCGCGCCAGCTCCGCCAGCGCCGTCCCCTCCAGCCGCACCGTCGCCGGTATCGGCACCGCCGCGAAGTCCCGGTCCACCGCGCCCGCCGCCGGGAACCACTTGACGCCCCGCACCCGTCCGCCGCCGCCCTGCGACCACTGGTACTCCCCGCGCGCGGCCTTGTACCGCGACCGCGTGCGCGCCCGCCACACCCAGAACGGCAGGTACGCGCCCCGGAACGACTCCGACTCGGCGATCCGGCGGAAGTCGCGCGGCGTGTACCAGGGCCGCCGTGCCCAGCGTCGCAGGATGCGCTTCGCCGTGGCCCGGCGGATTCGGAACGGCACGATCGCCTCGGGCGCCGTCAGCGCCTCCGGGGTGTCGTCCGCGTACCGCATCTTCGCCTTGGGCGGCAACGCGATCCAGTCGGGGTCCTGGAGCCGGCGCGTGTCCGGGCGGCCGTAGAGCTCGGTCCCGCAGGAGCGGCACGCGAGCACCGTCGCGCCGGGGGTCGCCTGCAGCGGTTCGCCGCAGGCGGTGCACGGTCTGACACTGTACGGACTCCGAGGGAGCAAAGCCCACCATCCTTCCATTTCGGGCACTGCTCACACTGTATGCGCCGCGCCCGGCATAGGGAGGAAAACGGTTCGGGCACTTGACTCTTCGAGGACCCAAGGTGAATACCGGCCACGACGTGCGCCACTGGATATATCGGCTCCGCGGTGGCAGGATAGAGCGCGTGACGCCACGGAGGGGGATCACGTCTGCGCGTGATTATGCCGATCAGTATCGGCGTCTGCGTGCCCTCATGCGGTCCGGCCAGGTCGCCGAGGCCGTCGCGGAGGCCACCTGGATCGTCTACAACTCCGACACCGTGCACCAGCGCGCCCAGGCGTGGCTGTTCATCCTCCAGGGCCAGATCTCGCAGCGCGCGACCGACAAGATCCCCGGCACCATCGACCAGGCCGGCGCCGCCGTCTCCCGCTGCCAGGACGCCCGCCTCACCGGCAAGTACCACGCCCTCGCCGCCTGGTACTACCACCACTACATCAAGGCCCTCGGCCTCACCGCCGAGCAGCTGGTCCTCTCCCGCCGCGCGCTCCAGACGATGGCCGAGGAGAGCCAGGCCGCCGTCGACGCCTGGTACGACCTCGCCGTGATCCTCTCCAACTGCGGCTACCAGCAGCAGGCCTCCCAGGCCCTCGACGAGTGCCACACCCTCGCCGAGGCCACCGGCGTCGGCCGCTCCTCAGTGGAGGGCGTCGAGGTCCGGGTCCGGGACGCCCTCCTGCGCTACTACACCGGCGACGCCCGGGCCTGCAACTACCTGCTGCTCAAGGAGCTCCGCCGCGTCAAGCCGAGCCTGCACGAGCTCGACACGCGCGAGATCGAGTGGATCCACTACGCGCTGGCGCGCGTCAGCCTCCTCGGGGTGGGCGAGAACTGGACGGTCGAGCACCTGCTGCCGGAGGAGACGTCATCGGTGGAGGCGATGGACCTGCGGATCCTCGCGCGCGCGTCCCGCCTCATCGCGCAGGCGCGCGGCCTGGAGGCCCTGGAGGTGCTTGACGCGCGCGAGATAGGGGACGAGACGCTCGGCGTGATGGAGCCGCAGCACCTGCGTTCGCTGGCGCTGGTGGCGAAGGGCGACCACGCGGCGTCGATCCTCGCGGCGCACGCGACGACGTACGCGCTCTACAAGCAGATCAACGAGTTCCACACGATCTACCTCGATTCGGCGGGCGCCCTGGTGGACCGGGACCAGCTGCGCCGCGCCGTCGCGGGCTGGGCGGACCGGGCGAACACCGACGACCTGACGGGCCTGCCGAACCGGCGCCGCCTCGACGAGTTCCTGTCTGACGTGGACGGCGACGGCATGATCGCGGTGCTCGACCTCGACGGCTTCAAGGCCGTCAACGACACCCACGGCCACCAGGCGGGGGACACGATCCTGCAGCGGGTCGCGGCGCTCCTGTCGAGCGTGGTGCGCACCGGGG
Source organism: Glycomyces sp. NPDC049804 (assembly GCF_040674615.1). Classification (NCBI taxonomy): domain Bacteria; kingdom Bacillati; phylum Actinomycetota; class Actinomycetes; order Glycomycetales; family Glycomycetaceae; genus Glycomyces; species Glycomyces sp. NPDC049804. The sequence continues at coordinate 178,278 of NZ_JBFAMQ010000008.1, read as the reverse complement.
ACCTGTTGGCGCGCACGGGAGGCGACGAGTTCATCCTGGTGCTGCCGGGCGCGACCGAGTACGACGCGGACGCGGTCTCGCAGCGCATCCGGGTCGCGGTCTCGAGCGAGAACTGGGAGTACTCGGTGCCCGGCACCCCGGTCGACGTCTCGATCGGCTGGGCGCGCCTGGCGGCGGGCGGCAATCCGTCGCAGACGCTGTGGGCGGCCGACCAGGCGATGTACCAGATGAAGCGCTCGCGCAAGAACTTCTGGGAGGGGAACGCCTTAATGGCGCCCCGCTCCGGTCAGGGGCACGGCGCGTAGACCGCGTCGAGGTCGACGCCGGCGACGGCTCCGGCGAACCCTTCGGCCGCGTACCGCTCGCAGGCTTCGGCGACGTGCTCGGGTTCGGAGGCGTAGTCGACGGCGAGGATCGTCTTCCCGGCGTCGCGGATCGCGCGCGTGTCGTCGAGGTTCTCGGCGCACCAGTCCTCGGCGCAGGGCTCGTCCTCGTTGAGGAAGAACAGCTCTTCGATGCCGATCCCGTCGATGGCGTCGATGTAGCCGGGGAACTCGCGCAGCTCGGGGGAGTTCTGGACGAGGATCCGAAGGTCGTCCCCGGCGTGGTCGGCGGCGGCGATGACGAGGTCGACCATCTTCTGCGCCAACGACTCCCGGGTCTCGCCGGGGACGAGCGCGAGGTCGATCTCCTCGTAGGCGTTCGGCACGTCGAGGTACACGCCGTCGAACCCGGCCGCGGCGGCCTGGTCGAGGCGGGGCCGCATGACGAGGTCCCACCAGCGCTGGTCCCAGTACTTGACGAAGTACTCGTCGGGCCAGTCGCCCCACTGGTTGAGGACCATGTCGGTCTCGGCGACGGCCGGGTGTTCGGGGCGGTAGGTCTCGATGGAGCCCATGGTGAAGTAGGCGTAGACGGTCTTGCCGGAGTCCTTGAGGGCGGCGATCTCGTCGGCGCTGAAGTAGTCTTCCCCGCCGTCGCGGGCGAGGTCGATGACGGCGGCCTCATGGGGGGCGGCCACGAGCGCGTCGAGCGAGTCGTCCTCGTACCCGGAGAGCTGGTAGATCCAGCTCGAAGGTTGCGGGGCCGCACCGGTCTCCTGCTCGGCGGCGCTGCTCTCGGGCGCCTCGGGGTCGAACCCGGAACCCTGCACGCACCCGGCGAGCACCAGCGGCAGCACCAGCGGCAGTACCAGCACGGCGGCGCGAAGACGTCTCATGTGCTGCAGCTTAAGTGATCCGGACGCCGACACGCCCGAGCGAGCACTGTCGGACCCGCCACGTACCTTCGAAACCGGGGGCGCCTGCGAACGCCCGATTTGCGAAGACCCGCCGCTCGCGTTTCGCCGCGGCCGATCACTGTCGGACCCGCCCCGTAGCCTGGAATCGGGGGTCCCCTGGGGCCCGATTTGCGAAGACGCTCCCGGACGCTCCGTTCACGTGCTTCCGCTCAGAGCGCTTCGCCGATCGCCTCTGCGACCGCCTCGACCGCGAGCGCCCGCACGACGTCGACCGAGGCCTCGAGGCTCCCGGTCGAGGCCGCCACGAACGCGTCGCCGTCCATCCGCGTGTGCACCGGGCTGATCGCCTTCGCGAGGCCGTCGTGCGCGCCTTGCGCGACCAGGGCGCATTCGACCTTGTCGAGCCGGGCGTTCGTCACCACGACGCCGATCGTGGTGTTGCGCCCGAACGTGCCCGTCGCGAACCCCTCGGGCCGCAGCAGGTCCCGGTCCAGCGGTCCCGGCTCGCCGAAGGCGTTCACCGCCGCGAGCGCGCTCACCGCCACGTTTCCGGCCCGCACGGTCGCGGTGCGCAGTCCCGAAGGCAGTGTCACGCCCCGCCACTGCCCGACGGTCGCGCCCCGGCCCGCGCCGATCGGGCCGTCCAGCGCCGGCTCGAACGGCGCCATCGCGGCGTCGCACGCTTCGTATCCTTGGGCCGCAGCGGGAACCGCGCCCGAGCCGTCGAGGTCGAAGAGCCCGAGCGTCGGCACGATCGGCACCGGCCCGCCCGGCGTGATCACGCCGCGGCCCTGCTCGGCCAGCCACTGCATCACCCCGTCCGCCGCGGCCAGGCCGAACGCCGAGCCGCCGGTGAGCAGCACCGCGTCGATTCCGGTGTTCGCGCGCAGCGGGTCGAGCAGTTCGATCTCGCGGCTGGCGGGGGCCCCGCCCCGCACCTCGCCCGAAGCGGTCGTGGCCTTCTCGAACAGCAGCACCGTGCAGCCGGTGTGCTCGCCGGTCCAATGCCCGACGCGAACTCCCAAGTCCCGCATCCGGACAGAGTACCGTCACGCTTCCCGCGACCGCCTCTGAAATTCGATAACCAAACGGTAACTAAGCTCATTGTGGACAGTGTTGCGGGACACCTGTGACCCACGCGAAATCCCTGGATTTACCGAGCAAGCACGTCTTAGCATTGATGATGAAGCCGAGGGAAGCAGGAGCGGGACGGTGAACCCGCAACCGCTCTAGCCATGGTGAAGCTTGCGAACCATAAATGGTGCAGCCCCGGCCCGGAGGCGGTCCACCGCGATCGCACCGGATTCCCGCCGTCGACAATGGCGTCATCGACGAGCGGTTCCCCAAGAAAGATCCACAATCCGGCTCACCCTGCCGGGAAGGAATCATCATGTACGAGTTCGTAGGAGCATTCCTCGCAGTCGACGCCGCCAACACCGTTGCCAACTCGGCCCTGCCGAACGCCCCGGTCGTTGACGACGGGCGTGCCGACAAGCCTTACGCTTTCGGCGTCACCCGCCCGGAGAAGGTCCGCCTCTCGACCGCCGGCGTCCTGCGCCGCGCGGCCGACCGCGTCGAGGGCCGCGCCCTCGCCGGCCTGGCCCGCTAAGGCCTGAGGCCCGCCGCCCACAAGGCGCCGACCGAAGACTGCAACAACTCAAATCACCAGAACGCGACGCGCTGCGGCTTTCTCCCAAGAGCCGGGCGCGTTTCGCTCTCCCGGAGGCGGGCCCGGCCGAAAGGCGGGGCCCGCCTCCGGCGTCCCGGCGCTCTCCGGCGCCACTGCCCATCCCCTCCCCGGGACCGGTCCGCGAACCGCCCCGCGCGCGAACGCGACGCGGACCCGCCCGGCACGCGACAGGGTCCCGGCCGAAGCCGGGACCCTGGTCTTCTTGCGCTCCAGGCGTTCCCGCCTACTCCTCAGCGCCCGCCTTGCGGCGTCGCGACGAGAGGGCGAACAGCACCACGCCGGCCACGAGCACCAGCGCCGCGGCGCCGATGATCATGCCGAGCGAGACGCCGGTCGTCGGCAGCTGCCCGGAGCCGCTGCCGTTGACGGTGATCTCGGCCTTGTCGTTCGTCGCGTCCGCGTCGGCGACACCGGGATACCCGTCGCGCTCCAGAGCGAGGACCTGCATCGTGCCCTTGTCGTCCGAGTCCGCGTCGGTGATCTTCACGGTGAAGGAGAGGTCGAGTTCCTCACCGGCGGGAAGCGCGACGAAGAAGCACACGAAGTCGAGCTGGCCCAGCCCGAGCTCGGGGTAGGGGTACGAGACGCCGTCCGAAACCGAGCAGCTCCACGGGGAGGCCTCGTCGGTCGCGATCGTCAGCAGCTCCAGGCCCTTCGGCAGCGTCACGGCCAGCGCGAACGAACCCGACGCGTCGTAGAACGAATAGGCGTCGGCCGGACCCTCGTTGCCGACCGGAACGGTCAAGGTCACCTCGTCGCCGTTGCGGCCCTTGGCATTCGCATCATCGACGGCCAGGTCGAAGGGGTTCGCGACCGTCTCGATCGCGATGCGGCCCCGGGTGAGGTCGCCGAACTCGGATTCGGGCTCCAGTACCTCGCGCAGCGCGAACAGCTCGTCGGAGTCCGGGTCCCAGGAGAGGCCGTCGGTCAGGATCGCGAGCGTTTCGGCGTCGATGACCTGGAGGCGGTACGCGCAGGCGCAGATGTCGGCCGGTCCGGGGGCGTTCGGGCTCACCTCGTACTCGACCGGCGCGGCGGGAGTGAAGACCGCCCCCGGGTCGTCGGGGAAGTCGGTGACGAAGCAGGTGAGGTCGTAGTCGTCGGCGATGCAGTTGTCGTAGTCGTCGAGGGCGCCGGCGCCGTAGTAGCGCGAGTGGTCGAAGGTCGCCATCACCGCCGCGGCGTCCTCGGCGATCGGGTCCTCCTGCAGGAACTCGGGCTGCACTGCGACGGTGGAGCCCGGCTCGACCCCGTCGAGCTCGACGTCGCCGTACCGGTACGGCGAGAGGGGGTCGTCGCTGCCCGGCGGGGCGATCTCGACGTGCTTCGCCTCGCTGTGGACCACTTCGCCGTCCACGGCGAGGTCCACGGTGTACGGGTGGGTGCCGACGTGCGCCGCGTCGGGCACTGCCACGTCGAACTCGAACCGGAAGCCGGGGTAGGCGGACGCCTCCTGGACGCACACGACCTCGGTGTGCCCCGCGTTCACCTCGCAGCGTTCGCCGATGTCGCCGCCTGAGAACCGGAACGCGTCGTCGGCGATGTCGATCGCGAGCGTCAGGGTGAGGGTGTGCGCGCCGGGGGTGAAGTCGTCGCCGAAGTAGGCCTCGAAGCCTTGGAGGCGCGGGTCCTCCTCGGCATGGAACGGGCCTTCGAAGCCGAGGAACGTCTCGATCGGCTCGGGTGCGGCGGCAGCCGGGGCCGCGAACGCCCCGGCGCCGAGTGCGGCCGCGCCGAGGACGGCCGCCGTGCGCGTTCCTGCGCGCCGGAGTTGGAGCAGTGCCATGGGGGTTCCTTTGCGGTGGTGCCGAGGCAGTCGAGCTCGCTCGGGTGATGGTGCTCATCTGTTCAACGCCGCGGCCCCGCGCCCGGTTGCGCCTTTTGTTCACCTTCTCGTCACCGGGCGTACGGCGAAGGGGGCGCCCGGCCGAAGCCGAACGCCCCCTTCGTGATCGCCGGGTACTAGACCTCGGCGCCCGCCTTGCGGCGGCGCGAGGTGAGGGCGAACATGACCACGCCGGCCACGAGCACCAGCGCCGCGGCGCCGATGATCATGCCGAGCGAGACGCCGGTCTTCGGCAGCTTCGGCGTGGTGGAGCCGTTGCCGCTGCCGCTGCCGTTGACGGTGATGTCGGCCTTGTTGTTCTTCGTGTCGGCGTCGGCGATGCCCGGGTAGCCGTCGTTGTCGATCGCGGCGACCTCGAGCGTGCCCTTGGCGTTCGCGGTCGCGTCGGTGATCTTCACCGTGAACTTGAAGTCGAACGACTCGCCTTCGCCGAGGCTGGAGAAGATGCAGACGAAGTCGGTCTTGGCCGGGTCGACCTGCGGGAAGGACTGCTCGATCATCGGGTCGTCGGGCTCGAAGCAGGAGATCTCGTCGCCGTCGCCGTCGATCTTGACGAGCTCGAGGCCCTTCGGCAGCGCGCCGATGAGCCCGTAGGAGCCGGGGCCGTCGAAGACGTTGATCGCGTCGGCCGGGCCGAGGTTCTTCACCGGGACGGTGAGGGTGACCTGGGCGTCCTTGGCGCCCTTGGCGTTCACGGCGGCGACGGACAGGTTGAACGGGTTCTCGCCGGTGCGGATGTCGATGTAGCCGGTCGAGTCGAAGTGCTCGGGGTCGCCGCCCTCGGAGACGAGTTCGAAGCCGAGCTGGTCGCCGTTCTCGGTGTCGACGTCGCCGTACTCGGACTCGAGGGTCGCGGCGTCGAGGGCGCGCACCTCGAAGGTGCAGCCGCAGATCTCGAGCGGCCCGGGCACGTTCTCGCCGACCGAGAACGTGAAGGGGGAGTCGGGCGCGAACACGGCGCCCGGAATGTCCTCGTAGTCGGTGACGATGCAGGTGACGCCGCCGTCGTCGCCCCAGTAGCCGTCGACGCAGTTCTCGTACGGGGCGGTCGCCTCGGCCGTGCCCGTGAGGATGTAGGAGGGCTCGGCGACGGCGTAGGCCAGGGCCACGGTGTCGCCCGGCAGCGCCTCGGTCTGCATGAAGTCCGGGCCGGTCTCGTGGCTGCCGCCCGGGTCGATGTCGATCTGGTCCTGGCCGTAGAGGAACGGCTCGACCGAGTGCGCGCTGACCTCGATGACGTCGTCGACCGTGGCGACCGTCGCGCCGTCGACCTTGAACTCGACGGTGTAGTCGTAGTCGCGCGGCTCGGCCTCGAGGACGGGCGCGTACAGGTAGTCGAAGGCGACGCTCTCGGCCGCGTCGGCCTGGCATTCGACGACGGTGTCCGAGAGCGCGGCGCAGTCGGCGTCGTCGTCGTTGTCGAGGGTGAAGGTGCCCTCGGGGGCGTCGAAGGTGATCGTCGCGGTGAGTTCGTGCCCGGCGGGGAACGCCTCGGAGAAGACGATCTGGGCGACGGCGAGCTTGAGGTCCTCGCCGACGGTGACCGGCGAGTAGTCCTCGACGAAGGTCGCTTCGACTTCGGGGGTCTGGGCGGCGGCGGGGGCCGCGAAGACGCCGGCGCCGAGCGCGGCGGCGCCGAGGCCGACGAGCGCGCGCCGACCGGTGGTCCTGAGGTGTGGCGATGACATGTACGGGTTCCTTTGTGGATCGGCCGTGGCGCCGTGGTCAGGGGCGATCCCGGCCAGGGGGATGTGGGTATGAGTTAGACGCCCGTCGGGTCCCGTGCTGTTGCAGGCGAATCCGTGAATTCTTGCGAGGGGTAACCGAGTCCACAGCGAACAGGGCCCCCGACCGTTGCGGTCGGGGGCCCTGCGGCGGCAGTGCCGCGAATGGATTCGCTCGGAAGGCCAGGCCTTCCAGGCCGGACTCGGCCTTATTTGTTCCATCCCGGAATGGGGAACGCCTTCGTGTGCTCGCGGATCTCGCCCGCGATCACGTCGAGCTCGTTGTCCTTGCCGTCCTTCGCGGCGGACACGGCCCGGTCGATCCAGCCCGCGATGAGGTCCATGTCGCCCTCGGTCATGCCGCGGGTCGTCACCGAGGCGGTGCCGATGCGCAGGCCCGACGGGTCGAACGGCTTGCGCTGGTCGAACGGGACCGAGTTGAAGTTCAGCTCGATGCCCGCCGCGTCCAGGGCCTTCGCCGCCGGCTTGCCGGGGATGTCCTTGCTGGTGAGGTCGACCAGGATCAGGTGGTTGTCGGTGCCGCCCGAGACCAGGTCGAAGCCGCGCGCGGACAGGCCCGTCGCGAGCGCCTTCGCGTTCTTCACGATCTGCGCCGCGTAGTCCTTGAAGGAGTCCTTCGCGGCCTCCCGCAGCGCCACGGCGATGGCCGCGGTGGTGTGGTTGTGCGGGCCGCCCTGGAGGCCCGGGAAGACCGCCTTGTCGATGGCCTTCGCGTGCTCCTCGTTGGTGAGGATCATCGCGCCGCGCGGGCCGCGCAGGGTCTTGTGCGTGGTCGTGGTGACGACGTCGGCGAGCCCGACCGGGGTCGGGTGCGCCCCGCCCGCGACGAGGCCCGCGATGTGGGCGATGTCGGCCATGAGCACCGCGCCGACCTCGTCCGCGATGGCCTTGAAGCCCGCGAAGTCGACGGTGCGGGGGATCGCGGTCCCGCCGCAGATGATCATCTTCGGGCGCTCGCGGCGCGCGATCTCGGCGACCTCGTCGAGGTCGATGCGGCCGGTCTCGCGGCGGACCCCGTACTGGACGGCGTCGAACCACTTGCCCGTGGCCGAGACCTTCGCGCCGTGGGTCAGGTGACCGCCCGCGGGCAGCCCCATGCCGAGGACCTTGTCGCCCGGGTTGAGGAACGCCATGTAGACGGCCAGGTTGGCGGGGGACCCGGAGTACGGCTGGACGTTCGCGTGGTCGGCCCCGAAGAGGGACTTCGCCCGGTCGATCGCCAGCTGCTCGACGACGTCGATGAACTGCTGGCCCTCGTAGTAGCGCTTCCCGGCGTACCCCTCGGAGTACTTGTTGGTCAGAATCGACCCGGTCGCCTCCATGACCGCCTGGGAGACGTAGTTCTCGGACGCGATGAGGCGGATCTTCTCCGACTCGCGGCGCCCTTCGGCTTCGATGGCCTTCTCGATCTCGGGGTCGACGGCCGCGAGCGACGCGGTGAGGGCCTCGTAGGCGTCGGACATGCAATGCTCCTCGCTGATCGGCATGATCTCGCACGGCGACCGGGCAGGTGGCCTTGATGCCCCGAGCATAGCCGGGCTCTCTGAGCTGGGCACCCCCTGTTTCCTCACCTGTGAGACGGACTCCCCGGGCCGTCGGCCGCCCGCGCGTGCGCCCTGGGTGCTCGGACGCCCGGCAGGACGCGTGAGCACGGCCGACGAGACCCTTGTGGGACGGCCGGGACCGCGCGAGCCGCGGCTCGTTTTCGGGGCATAAGTCCCACCGGCGACCCTCTGCGGCCCGAATGGACGCTGTGGTCCATCGTCCACCAGGCCCGCGACCTCACGCGATCGCCCGTACGAGACTCCATTGCGTACACGCAGTACGGTGCGACGTATGTCACCTAGATACGCCGCGAAGACCGTCGGCGCCGGGTTCGCGGTCGCGGCGCTCGCCGCGCTCGCGCAGCTCGGGCTGGCCTACGGCTTCGGACTCCTCTCCTGGGCGGACGCCGCCCCCGGCGCCGCCGAGCCGGTGCTCGACTACCGCTCCAACGCGAACCTCGCCTGGGTCGCGTGGTTCTCGGCCGCCTCCGGCGTCGTCGGCGGCCTCGCCTCGGGCGCGATCGGCTCGCGTGCCGCCGCCCGCCTCGGCCCCGCCGTCCGCGTCACCGCCGTCCTCGCGAGCGCCGTCGGCGCCTTCGCGGTCGGCCCGCTCGTCTCCCTCTCGGCCGAGCGCGGCGCGGCCTTCACGAGCTTCCCCACCGAGCCCCTCGTCGCCGCCGGACTCGGCGCGGCGGTCGGCTTCGCGCTCGCGCTCATCGGCCTCAGCTCCCGCTCGGTCGCGGTCAACGTGGGCGCTTCGGTGGCCCTGGTGTGGCTGCTCGCGGTCCTCGCCGTGTTCGTGGAGGTCGGCGAGCCCGTCTCGCCGGTCGCCGAGCTCGCCGTGTGGGGCTCGTGGGTCGGCCCGGACACGTTCCTCGGCATGCGCGGCTTCGCGATCTCGGTCCCGTTCGTCACCGGCTCCGCGCTCATCGGCGTGGTGGTCGCGATCCTGGCGCGCCGCGGCCCGATCTCCAGCTCCGGCTACCGGATCGCGGCGGCCTCCGGCATCGCCGGGCCGCTCATCGTCACCGTGGCCCACTTCTACGCCGGGCCGTCCCCGGTCGACAGCGCCGACTCGATGTCGGTGATCCTCGTCGGCCCGTACGCGGCGATCGCCGGCCTCCTCGGCTCCCTCATCGTCTGCGCCCTCCCGAAGTCCGGCGGCCAGCTCGACGACGCTCCCCAGAACAGCGCGCCCCCGGTCCCGGAGCCCCGCGAGGCCCCGACCGGACTGGTCGAGACCGCCCCCGGCTGGACCGTCCCCGAACCCGCCTCCGCCTACGGCGACACCCGCAAGGGCGACACGAAGGACCTCCCCGCCGAAGGCCCCGACCCCGAACTCGACTGGGTCCAGGAACTCAAGCCCGTCGAACCCGGCGCGACCCTCACCGCCGAGCCCGAGACGGCGACCGAACAGGCCGAGGCGGCGACCGAGGCGAAGCCCAAGCGCCGCCCCCGCAAGACCGCCCGAACCCGCCGCAAGCTCGGCTCAGACGAGCCGAACCCCGACGACCCCGCCTGAGCTCCGACGAGCCCCGGCCGCCGTTCCTGCACTTCCTCACATTCAAGGCGGTGCCGGACCCATGCGGGTCATCGCATTGCTTCGGTTGGCAGGAGGCGGATGCGGGTGGGAAGGGGGCACGCCCTACGCCCTCACGCGGGCGCGCCCGCGCAAGCGGCGCAGCCGCCCGCCACCCCACGGCAAAGGCCGGGACCGCCACGGTCCCGGCCTCCGCCGTTCGCCACGAACGCACGCTCACACTTCCCAGTCGTGCACCGGCCGCCCGTCGGCCGAGCGGGCCGCGTAGTCGAGCACCATGGCCCGCAGCGCGTCGCGCCGCTCCAGCCGCTGCCGGTGCTCGGCCACCTGCACGCGCGCGACCTGCCAGGTCGCGCCGTTCACGCCCCGGCGGCACCGCGCCTCGATCACCCCGAGATAGCGGCTGACGTCGCGGCTGACCACGCCCATCGCCGCCAGCCCCTCGGCCGCCGCGGGCAGCAGCTCCTCCAGGACCAGCGCCCGCGCCGGCACGAGCCCGCGGCCCGGCCACCACTGGTCGGCCTGGATGCCGTGCCGCGCCGCCGAACGGAAGTTCGCCGCGGCCTGCGCGAAGTCCATCCGCTCGCTCAACGGGACCGGCGCGTTCGCGTAGTACCCGACCAGGCCGTAGAACAGCGCCATGTTCGCGCAGATGTCCACGGCCGTCGGCCCCGCCGCGACCACCCGGTTCTCCACCCGCACATGCGGGCGCCCCGAGTGCACGTCGTACACCGGCCGGTTCCACCGGTACACGGTCCCGTTGTGGTACCGCAGCTCCTGGAGCGACGGGACGCCGCCGGCCGCGGTCACCGCGAGCGGGTCCTCCTCGTCGCACAGCGGTAAAAGCGGCGCGAAATGCCGGTAGTTCTCATCGAACAGCTCCAGCACCCCGTCGATCCACCGCTCGCCGAACCACGCCCGCGGCCTCGCGCCCGACTCCCGCTGGTTCGCCCGCCGCGTGTCGGTGCCCTGCTCGAACAGGATCACCCGCGTCTCGGCCCACAGCTGCCGCCCGAACAGGTACGGCGAGTTCGCGCCCATCGCCACCTGCACGCCCGCGATCGCCTGCGCGGCGTTCCAGTACCGCGCGAAGTCCTCAGGGGACACCTGCAGGTGGAACTGCACGGACGTGTTCGCCGCCTCCGGCGCGATCGACGAGGACGTGAAGTCCACCGACTCCGCCCCCTGGATGTCGATCCGCAGGGGCTCGCCGCGCTGGGCCATGATCTCGTCGTTGAGGATCCGGTACCGCCGCGTCCGCGACAGGGCGTCGACGCTCATGTGGTCGGTGAACAGGGTGGGCATCGTCCCGATAGGACAGACGCGCACTCCGGCCTTGTCCCCGGCCTCCCGCACCTCCGACAGGACCGCCGCCAGATCGCTCTCGTACCAGGAGATCCCGGCCCCGTCGAGCAGGCGGGGCGGCAGGTTCAGCTCGATGTTGAAGGCGCCCAACTCGTGTTGAGCGCCGTAGAGGGCGTCCTCTTCGCCCGAGGTGTGCAGGTGCTCCAGCACCGCGTCGTTCGCGAACGCCGGATCCCCCGTCGGCGCAACGAGGTCGAGCTCCAGTTCGAGGCCCGTCATGGGCCGGTCCCGGTCGAGTCGCCGGTCGGCCAGGAGCTGCGCGAGGGCCGTGCGGCCCGCCTGGAGTCGCGCCGTGTACGCGGGGTGGTCCCATTGGCGCAGGGCAGTGCCGGTCACCTCGTCCCCCATATTTTCCTCCCCAGGAATGAAAGGTCCATCAACCTTAAGACTTTCGGTCATGCGCTGGCTACCAAGGGAGAAGCGCTTTCGTCCCAAATGGTGTGGATCGCGCTCATATTAGGGACCGGCGATCGGCGATAGTGTCGGGATCTTGACACAACCGGGTTTCGGAAGTTCACTATCTGTATCAAAGCAGCTCACGAGCGGAGTCGTCCGCGACACGTTCCGCTGCCGGATGAGGACGCGACGTGCGCGCTATAGGATGCCCGCGTGTCCGAACAGCGCCCGTCCCACCGCCCCGCCGACTTCCTCGCCGCCCACCGCGGCGGCGGCCTCGCCACCCTCCTCGACCAGCGCGGCGCCGCCTACTTCGCTTACGCCGCATGGCGAATGGGCCTCAAGCCCACGCACCTCTCCTTCGTGAACCTGATCCTCGGCATCGGCACGAGCGCCGGCGTCATCGCCTACATCCCGGCCGCGCGGGACGGCGCGCCGTGGTGGCCCGTCGCGATCGCCGCGCTCGTGATCTGGCAGGTCGCGTACATGCTCGACTGCGCCGACGGCCAGCTCGCGCGCGTCACCGGCACCGGCTCCGACGCGGGCGCGCGCGTCGACATCCTGTGCGACATCGCGATCCAGGCCTCGGTCGTCTCGGTGGTCGTGGCCGTCACCAGCGCCTACACGCCCGAGCTCCCGGCGTGGTGCGGGGCGGCGTTCGCGGCCCTGTGGATGACGAACCTCGTCACGGCGGTGATGGCCAAAGAGGACGACGGCGTCTCGATGGTCAAGAGCACCAACATCGTCGTGCGCCTGATCAAGCTCGTGCGCGACTACGGCTTCATCATCGTCGTGATCGCCCTCGCGCTCATCTGGCCCGAGCTCATGGCCGTGGTCCTGCTCGGCTTCGGCGCGGTGAACGCGCTGTTCCTGCTGGCGAGCATCGCGAGCAACGCCCGCGCGTCGCTGCGCTAGGCCGCGATCAGCTCCTCGTAGATCTCGATCTGCCGCCGCAGGGTCACCTCGGGCGCGAAGACCGCCTCGTAGCGAGCCCTGGCGTTCCCGGCGTACGCCGGGTCCTTCGCGACGGCTTCGAGGCCGCGCGCGAGCGCTTCGGGCGCCGGCTCGACCGCGACGCCGGCCGGCGCGTCGGTGTCGGCCCCGGCGATGAACGGCGCGCCGCCCATGCGGGTCGCCACCACCGCCCGCCCGGCCGCGAGCGCTTCGATGCCGGTGGTCGGCAGGATGTCCTGCCAGATCGAGGGCACGACGACGGCCGCGGAGGCCGCCAGGGCCGCGTCCCGCGCCTCCGGCTCGAGCTGCCCGAGGTATTCGATGTCGTCGCGTTCGGCCGCGGCGGCCTCCACGAGGGACCGCAGCGGGCCGTCGCCGGCGATCCGCAGCACCTGGCCCGGGAGGTCCGCGCGGCGCCACGCGTCGAGCAGCAGCGCCACGCCCTTCTCCGGCACGAGCCGCGCCCCGAACAGGAACCCGGCGCCGAGCGGCACCTCGCCGGGGTCGGCGACCGCGTTGGGCTTGACGCGGATCTGCTCCTCCCGGATGCCGATGCTCCGCAGGTACGCGGCCATCGCGTCGGTGAGCGCGATGAAGCGGTCCACGCCGCGCCACGTCCCCTGGTGCGCCCCGAGGGCGACGGCCATCACGGCGCTCTGCGGGCGCGACCCCCGGTAGCAGGCGTGCAGGACGCCCGGCCCGTTCCAGCGCCTGCCGTGGCAGTCCCGGCAGTCGTGCCCGTCCCTGAAGTAGAGCCCGTTCATGCAGTCGTGCCGGTAGTTGTGAATGGTCTGCACCACTTTGACCCCGTGCTTGTGGGCGGTGCCGACCACCGAAGGGGACAGGAGCGGGTACGGGTTGTGCAGGTGCAGCAGGTCCGGGCGCTCGCGCTCGAGCACCGCCGCGAGCTCGCGCTGCGTCCCGGCCGCGTGCACCGGCGAGGCGACGAGTGCTGCTTTCTTATGCGCGGGAAGCGAACCGATCTCATCTGAGGACCGCAGGAACGGCACGACCTCCACGCCCGCGTCCCGCAGCGCCCCGATCTCGTAGTCCACGATCGTGTTCTCGCCCGACGGCTGCGCCGAGGAGTACCTGTTGTGGGCGATGACGATCTTCACAGGCTTCCTTCGTGCGGTCGGGGGTGGCGCGGGCTGCTTTCAGCTCGGCCGAACATACCTCAGCAGCCGAATAGGTGTAGGTTGTCGGGTACCGTGTCGGCGGGCCGCCCGGTCACTGGAGACGCAGCGCAGATCTCCGCCCGCGGACACTCACCTCCACCGTAAGCTGACGACCGCAGGGATGTGCAGTGGCTACGAGCCTGGAACGCCCAGCAAAGGATCTCCACGGAAGTGGGGGTGCTCCGTACGGACGGACGGGGACGCCGGTGGCCAGAACTCGCGACTCCGGTGACCCGCAGCTCGTCACCAACGGGGTCACCCGCTCCACTTGGCGGCGCCTCGTCCGCGCCTCCAACTGGCACCGCTACTACCAGGCCGCGCTCGTGGGCGCGGACCTGCTCGCCGCCGTGCTCGCCACCGTCATCACGGTCAACCTGACGCGCTCGCCCAAAGCCGGTTTCGACACCGACGACCAGCTGCACTTCTTCTACCTGACGGTCTGGCTGCTGCTGCCCCTCGCGTGGCTGCTGGCCCTCTGGGGCACCGGCTCCTACGACCGCCGCTACTTCGGCATGGGCAACGAGGAGTTCAAGCGCGTCATCCGCGCCTCCATGTTCATGCTGGCCCTCGTCTCCTTCGCCGCCCTCACCTTCAAGGCCGACGTCTCGCGTGTCGCGGTCGCGGTCATCCTGCTCGCGGCGGCCGTGCTCGTCTCGGCGTTCCGCTACGGCGCCCGGTACGGCCTGCACCGGATGCGTGCGACCGGCCGCGGCGTGCAGCGCGTCCTGCTCATCGGCTCCTACCCCGAGGCCCTGGAGGTGTACCGGACGGTGCGCCGCGCCTCCGCGGCCGGCCTCGTCCCCGTGGGCATATACGTGACCGAGGGCGCCTCCTCGGTCCGCAACCTCGACACCCCGGTCCCGGTCTTCGCCGGGACCGACGTCGTCACCTGCGCCGAACAGCTCGAGGCGGACACCCTCGCCGTGTGCGGCTCGGCGTCGGCCGACGCCTCCGACCTGCGCCGCCTCGCCTGGCAGCTCGAGGGCACCGGCCGCGACCTGGTGGTCGCGCCCCAGCTCACGGATATCGCGGGCCCGCGCGTGCACATCCGCCCGGTCGAGGGCCTGCCGCTGCTGCACGTCGAGGAGCCGAAGATCTCCGGCGTCGGCTGGCTGATCAAGAACGTCCTCGACATCTCCTCCTCGGTGCTGGGCCTCGTGCTGCTCTCGCCGCTGTTCCTGGCCGTGGCGATCGCCATCAAGGCCGACAGCCCCGGGCCCGTCTTCTTCCGCCAGAACCGCGTGGGCCGCGACGGCGAGACCTTCAGCTGCTGGAAGTTCCGCACCATGTACATCGACGCGGAGGAGCGCCAGGCGGCGCTCATGATGCACAACGAGACCGACGGCCTCCTGTTCAAGATGAAGGACGACCCGCGCATCACGAACGTCGGCAAGTGGCTGCGCCGGACCTCCATCGACGAGTTCCCGCAGCTCGTCAACGTGGTCCGGGGCGAGATGAGCCTCGTCGGCCCCCGCCCGCTCCCGGCCGAGAACGGCGACTTCCTCGGCGACGTGCGCCGCCGCCTGCTCGTGCGCCCCGGCATCACCGGCCTGTGGCAGGTCTCGGGCCGCTCCGACCTGTCGTGGGACGACGCGGTCCGGCTCGACCTCTACTACGTCGACAACTGGTCGCTCACGACTGACCTTCAGATCCTGTTCCGCACGGTCGCTGTAGTGTTGCGCCGAAAGGGCGCGTACTGACACGGCACAGCGGGGTGCGTTGAGGGAACGCTCAGCTTGCGCCCAGGTGAACGCCAGGCCAACCCTGATAATCTTGGAAATTGATGACTACTTACGGAACCGGCAGCCGCATCCTCGTGACGGGCGGCGCGGGCCTGGTGGGCAGCCACCTCGTCGACGCGCTCCTCGCGAAGGGCTGCGACGTGACCGCGGTCGACAACTTCGTGACCGGCTCGAGGGGCAACCTCGCCGACCACCCCCGCCTCACCGTGGTCGAGGCCGACGTCACCGAGGGCCTGCCCGTCGGCGACGCGCCCTTCGACGCGGTCCTGCACTTCGCGTGCCCCGCCAGCCCCATCGACTTCAAGACCCTGCCGCTGGAGATCCTGCGCGTCGACTCGATCGGCACGTTCCACGCGCTCGACCGCGCCCTCGCGGACGGCGCCCGCTTCCTCATGGCCTCCACCTCCGAGGTCTACGGCGACCCGCTCGTGCACCCGCAGCCGGAGTCCTACTGGGGCAACGTGAACCCGATCGGGGTCCGCTCCTGCTACGACGAGGCGAAGCGCTTCAGCGAGGCCGCCGTCGCGGCCTACCGCAGCCACAAGGGGCTCGACGCGGCGATCGTGCGGATCTTCAACACGTACGGTCCGCGCATGCGCCCCGACGACGGCCGCGTGATCCCGAACTTCATCTCGCAGGCCCTCGCGGGCGAGCCGCTGACGATCTACGGCGACGGCACCCAGACCCGCTCGCTCTGCTACGTCGACGACCTGGTGCGCGGCCTGATCCTCCTGCTCGAGTCGGGGGAGTACGGCCCGGTCAACCTCGGCACCGAGTACGAGCTCACCGTGCAGGAGATGGCCGAGATCATCCTGCGCCTGACCGGCTCGTCCTCGACGATCGAGTACCTCGACCGGCCCTCGGACGACCCGGAGCGCCGCCGCCCCGACCTCACCGCCGCCCGCGAGCTGCTCGGCTACGAGCCGCAGGTCCACTATGAGTCGGGTCTCAAGACGACGATCGACTACTTCGCGACGGAGTTGCGATAGCGGTAGAGCGGCACGGAGTCGCGATAGCCCGCAGAGCGGCACGGAGCTGCGCTAGCCGGCGTGTCGCCCTGAGGTGTTCGGACTCACCGTCAGCTCAGAGGATTCCGAGGCACGACCGGGGCTTGCGCGTCCAAGGTCCCTGGCGGCCACCACGTAAGCTGGGGCCATGACGCAATATGGCTCCAACTACCGCGGCAGCGCCTCGGTGCCGCCCGCGGGCGGCAGCGGCGGCGGAGCCCGGGTCGCTCAGGCGGCGGCCGGCGGCCCCACCCGCCGGGGCCTCATCGGCTCCGGGATCGGCCTGGTGGCCTCCATCGCCGCGGCCGGCGGCGGCTTCGCCGTGTGGTCCACCGCGAACAGCACCAACGCCGACCTCGACCGCGCGTTCGACCTCGACGCGATCCCCGAGGAGGACCGCCCCGAGCGCCTCAACGAGGCCATGAACCTCCTGGTGATCGGCTCCGACCACCGCGAGGGCGAGGACGAGGCCGACGCCCGCTCGGACACGACGATCCTCATGCACGTCAACGAGGACGGCAGCGCCGCCTACGGCATCTCGATCCCGCGCGACCTCTACGTCTACATTCCCGAGGACCCCGAAGCGACGGTCTCCGACACCCTCGACAAGTTCAACGCGGCCTACGCGTGGGGCGGCGTGAACCTCACCGTCCGCACCATCGAGAACCTCACCGGCGTGCGCATCGACCACATCGTCGAGATCGACTTCAACGGCCTCGTCGCGGTCGTCGACGCCCTCGGCGGGGTGACCCTGGACGTCCAGGCCGCCGACGCCGACGGCTACATCACCGATCCGCCCGGCGTCGAGTCGATCCACGGCGAGCACACGTTCTTCGAGGCGGGGCCGAACACGATGAACGGCGCCCAGGCCCTCGACTACGTGCGCCAGCGCTACCAGTACAACGAGGGCGACTTCGCCCGCATGCGCCACCAGCAGGACCTCATCAAGGCCATCATGGACTCGGCGCTGAGCGCCGGCGTCCTCACGAACGAGGACAAGCTCACCTCCTTCATCGACTCCACTTCGGACGCGGTGAAGGTCGACACCGAGTTCAACGCGGTCGCCACCGGGATCACCCTCATGAACATGCGCAGCGACGACCTGCAGTTCATGACCACGCCGCACCTCGGCACCGGCACGCAGGGCGGCCAGTCGGTCGTCATCTACGCCGACGACCCCGAGAACCCGGACGCGAGCAACCCTGACGCCGTGAGCCTCTGGGAGGCGGTGCGGGACGACAGGGTCGAGGAGTGGATCGCGGCCCACCCCGAGGGCGAAGAGGAGTAAGCGCTTCGATCGAAGGGCCCGGGCGCCTGTGCCGTTGCGCGACTCGCAAGCTTCGGCGCGGTTCCCGGGCCCTTCGGCGTCCCCTTCGCGTTCGAGCGCCCGCAGTGGACCGTTGTCGTCTGGAGTGGTTGGTGCGCTTCGTGTTTCATCTGAAACGAATGTGAGCACTGTGGCCCGATGGGGTGATCCCCCCGCTCGGTAATGTGACCCAGGTCGTAGGATATTTTCACCGTTCCTTCGACGAAGAGGCTGAGCCGATGGCAGAGAACGCAGAAGAGTACGTGCCCGACTTCGACATCTCCAGGCCCTCCATTGCCCGCGTCTACGACGCGACCCTCGGCGGCAAGGACAACTTCGCCGTCGACCGCGAGGGCGCCGCCATGATCGCCAAGCACGTCCCGAAGATCAAGGAGGCGAGCCAGGACAACCGCCTCGGCCTCTCCAAGGGCGTCGAGTATGTCGCGAAGCAGGGGATCGACCAGTTCCTGGACATCGGCGCGGGTCTGCCGACGATGGAGAACACGCACCAGGTGGCGCAGCGGATCAACCCGAACGCCAAGGTCTGCTACGTGGACAACGACCCGATCGTGCTCTCGCACGGCCGGGCGCTGCTGGCCGACAACGAGACGACGACGATCGTGACCGCGGACCTGCGCGACCCGCAGAGCATCCTGACCCACCCGGACGTCAACAAGTTCATCGACTTCACCCGCCCCGTCGGCCTCATGGTCGTGGGCCTGATGATGCACTTCCACCCGGACGAGGACCCGGGCAGCTGGATCAAGACGCTGCTCGACGCCTGCCCGAGCGGCTCGTACCTGCACATCACCGACTTCGCCGACACCGGCTACCCGGAGCAGAAGGCGATGGAGAAGTCCTGCATCCAGGCCCTCGGCAACGGCTGGATCCGCACGCCCGAGCAGATCGAGGCGCACTTCCAGGGCCTGCCGCTCGTGCCCCCCGGCATCGAGTACCCGACCCGCTGGTTCCCCGGCGAGCCCGACCGCGAGGTCCCGGCCGTGGAGGACCTGGAGGAGCACCAGCGGATCATCATGGCCGGCATCGGCTACAAGGCCTGAACGGCCACGACTACCGAAGGCGCGCGCCGGGCCGGCGCGCGCCTTCGTCCTTAACCGACGTTTCCTTCGACGAAGAGGCAGCACCGATGGCAGAGCACGCTCCCAGTTTCGACATCTCCAGGCCCACCATCGCCCGCGTCTACGATGCGCTGCTCGGTGGCAAGGACAACTTCGCCGTCGACCGCGAGGGCGCGGCCGCCTATCTCCGGTACGTGCCGGACTCCGGCAAGGTCGCCAAGGAGAACCGCAAAGCGCTCTCCAAGGGGGTGCGGTACATGGCCGAGCAGGGGATCGACCAGTTCCTCGACATCGGCGCGGGCATCCCGACGATGGAGAACACCCACCAGGTCGCCCAGGCGGTCAACCCCGAGGCGAAGGTCGTCTACGTCGACAACGATCCGATCGTGCTCGCGCACGGCCGGGCCCTGCTGGCCACCGACAACTCGACCACCGTGGTGACGGCCGACCTGCGGGACCCGCAGGGCATCCTGGACCACCCCGAGGTCAAGGAGATGCTGGACTTCGACCGGCCCGTCGGCCTCATGGTCGTGGGCCTCCACATGCACTTCCACGACGACGAGGGCCCCGACGAGTGGGTGCGGCTCATCCTCGACGCCTGCCCCTCCGGCTCGTACCTGTTCATCACCGACTTCGTCGACACCGGCGAACCGCTGCAGAAGGGCATGGAGCAGGCCGGGCTCGAAAGCCTCGGCAACGGCTGGATCCGCACGCCCGAGCGGATCACCGAGCACTTCCTGGGGCTGCCGCTGGTCCCGCCCGGCCTGGACTTCCTGGCCCGCTGGTTCCCCAGCGAGCCGGAGAAGGTGGTCACCCCCGCCGACGAACTGGAGCCGTGGCAGCGGATCCTGATGGCCGGGATCGGGTACAAGGCCTAGCGAGACGAACGCAGGGAAGGCGCGCGGTGGGGAAGTCGCGCGCCTTCGTCGTGTCCGCCTTGAAACGGACTCACTCGATCGGGTGAAATTCGAAATCCGCTGCGCGTCCGTCCAGACGGCCCGGCGGTTACTAACTGTATTGATCGAGGATGTTCTTCAGGAAGTCCTGGGTCTTGTGCGGCTGGGTGGCCTGGACGCACAGGTGCTCCATGGCCGCCTGGTAGGCGTCGATCTCGTTGTCGCGCTCGAGGTACAGACCGCCGGTGAGGTGCTCCAGGTAGATGACGTCGCTGAGTTCCTCGTAGGCGAACCGGAGCCAGGTGAAGGGCGCGCCCGCGCCGGAGTGGGCGCCGGCGGTGAACGGCACGATCTGGATGCGCACGTTCGGCTTGTCGCAGAACTCCATGAGGGCCTTGATCTGCCCGTACATCACATTGGCGCCGCCGAACGGGCGGTGCAGGGCGGCCTCGTCGATGACGGCCCACAGCTCGGGCCGCTTCTCCGCGCGGTCGAGGACTTCCTGGCGCTTCATGCGCACCTCGATGCGCTTGTCGATCTCGGTGAGCGGCGTGTGGCCGTACCCGAGCATCATGACGGCGCGGGCGTAGGCCTCGTGCTGCAGCAGACCGGGGATGACCTGCACCTCGTAGGTGCGGATCATCGAGGCGGCGCCTTCCATCTCGAGGTAGTTGCTGAACCAGTCGGGCAGGAAGTCGTTGTACCGTTTCCACTTGCTCGGCCGGTTGGCCTCGCTGGCCATCTCGACGACGCGCTCGATCTCGTCCTCGTCGGTGACGCCGTACATGATCATCAGGTCGCGGACGTCGCGCAGCCGGAAGGAGACGCGGCCGAGCTCGATGCGGCTGATCTTGGTGGCGTCGGCCCGGATCTCGTACGCCGCGTCCTCGCGGGAGATGTCGGCGTCCTGGCGCAGCTGCCGCAGTTTGCTGCCGATCATGACGCGCAGCGTGGTCGTCCCGCTCGGCAGGTCGTCCGGGTTCAACTTCGCCATGGCTCACCTCCCTCCGAGATCAACGGGCCCTGTACGAAAAACTCACCCTGACAGGGTAGCCGCTCGGCCGGTCCCGCCAGGGTGAGTGGTGCCCAAGGGCTCTCGCCCCGGGGCGTCCTAAGCGATCATGTCGTCGAACTCGCCGTCCTTGGCGCCTTCGACGAGCGCGCGGATCTCGGCCACCGTGTAGATGAGGGCCGGACCCTCGGGGAAGCGCGAGTTCCGCACTGCGATCTCCTCGCCGCCGGGGAGCGTGGCCAGCTCGACGCAGTTGCCGCCGTTGGGGCCGCTGCGGACGCTCTTGCGCCAGGCCAGTGTCGAGGGAAGCTCCCCTGCCGGGATGCCGTTGCGTGCCTTGTCCATTCAGATCCTTCCACCAGTGGCCGGCGTCTCCGACCGGATCTTTCCGAAAATGCGACTGCTTCCGGTTAGGTCGGGAGATTCCGGGCACGGCCCTACCAGAGCGGCCGCGCAGAGGAGTTTTCCGACATCCCCATCGCTGGTCGGATCAAGTGTCCCACATTACACAGAGTGAGTGCACATGAGGATGCGCGCGCGGATGCACGTGCATCTGCCCCGTGTTGATGCATGTTAGTATTCATGTGAGAATGCACATAGACACGGACGCTGAAAGTGTGCGACCGTGGTCACGGACTCGAAAAGCCGTCAAACCGGCGCTCGTGTACGCGACGGCGCATCGCCGACCAAGGAGACGCAAATCCCTCGGTGCGGCAATCGCCTTCGCCTCGCGGCGACCTGCATCGCACAACCGGACACGCCAGTGGTTTTGCAGAACCTGGCCGGGCGCGTTCCGGCGAGGTCCGATCGTCGCCGAAGAGGGGTGGGTGCCATGGAACGTCTTGAGGCCCAGACGTTGCTGGGGTCGGCTGCGGCAGGCAAGCTGCGGAGCTCGATGTGCCAGCAGGTGATGGCGATCGAGTACGACCGCAGCGGACACGTCCTTTACCGCTGCGCCCGCTCGTGCGGGAAGCACACCGCGGATGCCGCCCAGGTCCAGGCAGGACTCCTGTGGCACTACCGCGGCCGGAGCCTCGGCGAGCACTACGGGCTCCCGGACGAGGAGATCGTGGACGACATGTTCGCCTCGCTCCAGCTCGCCTGGATCCGCGACGGCGACATCTACACCGCGCGCTTCCGTTAGCAAGAGCAGACGACGCTGCGAGCCTGGCAGGGGTCGCAGCGCCCCGAGACTTTGTTCTGTTTGGTGGGATAGAGCCTCGGGGAGGCCGGTGGGGGCCTCCCCGAGCTCTGCACTTGACCTTCAGATATTCGCGAACAGTGCTGACACACTGGGAACCAGCGGGTGGGACCACGGGTCCCGCCCGCTGCCGCGTCTCAGGACTCGCCGCGCGGCAGCAGGTCCAGGAGCTTCGCGACGAGCTCGGCGAGCGCCGCGAACGGGCTCACCAGCCGCTCCATGGCCTTGAGCTTGCTGTGGAGGCGCCCGGGCGGCTTGGCTTCGACGACCGACTCCTCGAGGTCGTCGATGGTGTCCGCGATGACCTCGTAGTCCGCGCCGACGCTCTCGCGCAGCTCGTCCAGGACCGCGCGCAGCTCCGCGATGAGCCGCAGCAGCTCCCGGTCGGCCTCCCGCCCGCCGGCGAACACGTACCCCCGCGCGCCCTCACCGATGGCCCCGACCGTGGCCGACGCCCCGTTCCCGATCGCCCCGGTCTGCACGCTCCCCCGGAACACGTACCCGCCCTGCTCGTCCTCGACCATTGCGCACCCGCCCTATATTGTCATAGATACAAATATGAAGGGTCCAGCGTATCCGGGCGCGAGAGCCCTTGTCAAGGAACGGAAAAGGGAGGCGCGGCCGCGCCTCCCTTCTCGACCCGATCAGCTGACGGTGATGTTCGAGCTGCCGGTGGACTGGTAGCCCTCGGTCGCCATGATCATGTAGTAGCTGAAGGCGCCCAGGTTCATGCCCGCGCGGGCCCAGGCGTCGAAGTGGGCGCCGGTGTCGATGGTGCCGCTGCTTCGCAGGTTCTGGCGGACGCTCCAGTACTGCGCGAAGGTCTTGGTGCCCTCCACGGAGGGCGCGTTGTAGCGCATGGAGTGCCCGAGGGTGTAGTTGCTGCCGTTGATGTAGGCGGTGCCGCGGTTGGCCGCCCCGCTGCTGGGGTTGTACGGGCCGTGCGATTCGACGATGTAGTACTCCACCAGCGGGTTCGACGTCCAGCCGTAGAGGGCGAGATAGCCGTTGCTGCCGTGGAGGACCCAGCCGTTGTAGTTGACGTTGCGGCGCCCGCCGTTGGCCCAGCCCTTGCCGCCGACCCAGTTGTTGGCGCCGTTCCACTGGGAGCTGTAGTTCCCGCCCGAGCCGAGGGTCATCGAGGCGCGGCCCGGTGAGTCGGTCCAGAAGGAGTAGTAGTACCCGTTGTGCGTGCCGGTCGCGTTCTGCGTCAGGGTCTGCGCGTTCGCGGTGCCGGGCACGACGAGCGCCGACGCCGCGCCGAGCGCGAGCGCCCCGCCGCCGAGCAGGAGTCCCCTGCGGCTGAACGGGGTGGCGGGTTCCTTCGGGGGCTGTGTCTCAGACATGCGTCCTCCAAAATCGCATCGAAGAATGTCGATTTGAGAAGTATGCGCAAGGCATCGAGTCTCGTCAATAAGTTCCGGAGAACTATCGGAATTTTCTCCGGAAGTTTCGGATTCGGGGCGCACCGCACCCCGTAGCGGAAGTGCCCGGATCGAGCCAGGCCTTTGGCCGTTCGGCCGGCCCGGGACCCGATGGTCCGACCGGTCGTCGGCGGCGACGACTGCCGGTGGAACGCACCTCCTAGGCTGACCCGCGGGGCATGGCGGGCCTTCCCGGCCGCCGTCTCCGCATTGGATTCCAGGCCGGCGATCGAGAGAAGACGCATGCGACACGGTGAACCGGAGCTCTGGGCCGCGCTGGACTCGGCACGGTCGGTGGCGGATTTCGAGATACAGCAGGCGCAGCTTGAGGACGTGGTCAGCGGCGCCGAAGCCGGAGGCTTCGCCTCGCTCGCCTTCGCCGCCCGGCGTGCGCTCGCGAACGCGTACTGCGTGGGGCGGCAATGGGACCGGGCCTTTCCCCTGTTCGCCCGCTGCCTCGCCGAACACGACGCCCGCAAACTCGAGCTCGATCCGCGCGAAGAGGCGGCACTGCGCTCCTGGTACTGCTGGACCATCCAGTCGATGGCCGAGTTCCCGGCCATCGGCCTGACCCGGATCTACACCGCGCTCGACGATGTCGAACAGCGCTACCTGGCGGCGGGCGAGCGCCTCCGGGAGGTGTACGCGATCCGCCGCTCAGTGGCGCACATCGCCGCGGACTGGGACCAGGAGCAGCATTGCTTCCGGCAGTGGATCGCCGCGGGCGGACCCGACCCGGACAGCATGTGGGACTTCAGCCTGCAGGTCGCCCGGCTCACCGCCCGCGGCGACGACGCGGCCGCGTACGAGCTGGCCGCCGCGGTGCTGGCCGGCGCGCGGACCTTCGACGAGCCGCCGGTGCCGGTGCAGATCGAGATGCTCCTCCCCTTGGCGCGGCTGGGACTGCACGTCGAGGCCCGGCGGGCGTTCCGGCTCGCCCGCCGGGGCATCACCCGCGAGGTGTACCGCTACGAGTACAGCGGCAAGCTCATCGAGTTCTGCGCGCTCACAGGGAACCTCGATGCGGGCCTCGAGACGCTCAGCATGATGATGTGGGGCTTCGCGACCCTGAACCGGCCGACCGGGAAGATGGACTTCGCCGTCGCAGTGGCGGTGCTGATGCGGCAGATGGTCGAGGCCGGCCGCGGCGACGAGCCCGTCGGCTGGGCGAAGCAGGGCGAGGACGAGTACGTCGACGCCGCGCAGATGCTGGAGCGGATGCGCGGCATCGCGCTCGATCTCGCGGCGCAGTTCGACGCGCGCAACGGCACCACGGCCCAGGGCGACCGGATTCGAGCCCGCCTCGCCGCGCGACCGGTCGCGCAGGTTCGAATGAGCGCTGTGAGCTACCCGTTCACCGCGAGCATCCCTGCCGGTCTGTCGGCCGAGGAACTGCTGTCCCGGGCCGAGCGGCATTTCGACCGCGAGCGGCGCACCGCGACCCGCGACCACCTCCGGGCGCTCGGGCGGCCACCGGCGCACCTGGCCGCCCGCCATGCGCATCTGCTGGCGCTGCTGAACGGCGGACCGGACCAGGGGCCCGCGCTGCACGAAGCGGCCCAGCAGTACCAGGCCGAGGAGGATTGGGTTCGCTTCGCGCTCTGCATGTGTGACACCGCGGTCTGGATGGCGGACAACGGGAGGGCCGACGACGCGGCGCCGTTGGTAACCCAGATGCGCGACCTGCTGCGCAAACTGCCCGACTCGAGAGCGATCGCACTCGCGGAGTTCGCGTTCGCCAACGTCATGACCGGTTTGGCGGACCCGGAAGCGATCGATCGCGCTCTGGCCCGTGCCGCCGAGGACGCCGCCGAGTCCGGCGACCCCTACGTCGTCGCCCTCGTCGCGAGTCGGCAGGTGGGCAGGGCGGTGCGGCGGGACTCGCCGCCCGAGCAGGTCATCGCGCTGGCGGCGACGATGCGCGACGCCGCGTTGGAGGCGGACTGGCCGGCCCAGGCGGTCCGCGCGTTCTCCCTCCTCGAGACGGCCCATGCCAGGGCGGGCACCACGGCGGTGTACCGCCGGGAGACCGACCGGCGCATCGCCGGGTTCCCCTCGGACACACCGCAGGTGGTGCGGGCGGGTTACGGCTACGCGCAGGCCCGCGGCCTCCTCGACGAGGGCCGGGAAGCAGAGGCCGTCCCTGCTTTGGAGGAGCTGATCGCCGTGGAGCGCCCCAGCGGAGTGCCCGCCATGCACTGGCATTGGCTCGCGCAGGGGTACTTCACGGCCGGTCGCCTCGACGACGCGGTCGACGCCGCGGAGATCGACGCCGACTTCCTCGACGAGCAGCGGGAACGCGGCGGCCTCGAGGAGCCCTCGGCGGCCGACGCGAACCGCCGGCTGCTCGTCGAGTGCTGCCGGCGGATCGACGATTTCGAAGGCGCCTGGAAGCACCTGGAGATCCTGAGCCGCAACGCCGGCAAACGGGACGAGGCGCGGCTCCAGGACTACGTGCGTGCGCAGGCCTATCAGCTCCGCCTCGCCATGCGAGGAGAACCTTCGGCATGACCAGAAGGACGCCCGTATCCGGGCCCTTCCCCGAGCCCCCGGTTCGCAGCGGAGAACTGCTGCGTCACCTCGCGAGTCCACGTGACGCCAAGACCATGCTGACGGTGCTCAAGGTGGCGCTGATCGCCGGCGCCGCCTGGGCGGTCATGGTCGGTTTCATGGCGGCTTTCCCGGTCGACCTGATCGTCATCGTCGCGCTGACCGGGGCCATGGCCGCAGTCTGGTGCTTCATGTACAGGCCGCTTCGCGAACAGCGCATCGGCAGCACCGATCCGGACGCCCAGATCGAGCTGCTCGTCGTGCCCGAAGGCCTGGTGACCCGCGGCGGGCTGGACGTCCGCTGGCGCGAGATCGAGGCCGTCCACGTCGAGGAGCGCGAGTCCGAGGGCAAGGGGATCCACGTCCACGTCATCGTCTCGCTCAACACCGACGACGTGCGCGATCGCGCCACCGCTGCACAACGCATGGCGTTCATCCCGTTCGGCCGGAAGATCGACGTCAAGCTCGGGATGATCTCCAAGGCCTCCCGGAAGGCGACCTCCACCGTGCTGCGCGAGCAGTGCGAGGGCGTCAGAGTGCCCTTCAGCTCCGAACGCCGCGTCGTGGCCCCCGGCGGCGGCTGACGAGTCGTGTCCAGATCCGCGGTGTCCACCGGGGGCTCCGCGGCCGCCCTGCCGGAGCGCCGGGTCGGTTGCAGCGGCGACAGGACCGAGACCGCCGTCTGTCGGGCAACGGCGTCGAAGCGGAGCTTCCCGCTAGTCGTGCCGGTGGTGCGGGCGTGCTCGGCGCGTTCGGAAGCGATCTGGACCGCGGAGTTCCCGCCTCCGCTGACCCGCTGCGGGTGGTGGTCGCTAGTCGCAGCAGGTGTCTTCGGTGGGGGTGGAGAGTCCGGCGAGGGCGCGCAACGGTGCCGAGAACGCGTCGCAGCAGAGTGAGTAGACGTTGCTGCGGCCCTTGGGGGTCACGCTCACGAGCCCGAGTTCGCGCAGGGGCGCGAGGTGGTGGGAGACGAGGGTCTGGGCGAGGCCGGTGGCCTCGGTCAGCTCCCTGACGGTGCGGGAGTGCTCGGACAGCAGCAGGACGATCGCGAGGCGGTTCTCGTCCGACAACGCCTTGAACTGGGGCGCGAGGTCCTTGGCGTGCTCGATCATCGACGCGTCCGAGTGCCCGGCGGTGCTCACGTCGGTCAGGGTGAGTTCGATCGTGCGGCTCATGAGTCAAGTAAACCACAGAGTTTGATATCAACAGCAATCACTGGTATTAATTATGGAAGTTGATGTGACCGTGGTAGGCGCGGTCACCGTGAACCGAGATCCCAGGAGTCCGCCATGTCGAACCCCATCACCCGCCAGGTGTCCACGGTCGCCGTCATCGGCGCCGGGCCCGTCGGCCTGGCCGCCGCCGCACACCTGGTCGAGCGCGGCCTGATCCCGATCGTCCTCGAAGCCGGCGAAGGCCCCGCCGACGCGATCCGCCAGTGGGGGCACGTCCGGCTGTTCTCGCCGTGGCGCTTCGACATCGACGCCGCCGCCCGCAGGCTGCTCGAAGCCCAGGGCTGGACCGCGCCCGACCCCGACGCCCTGCCCACAGGCGCCGAGTTGATCGAGGCCTACCTCGCCCCGCTCGCCAAGACCCCCGGACTCGCCCCGCACCTGCGCTACGGCACGCGCGTCGTCGCCGTCTCCCGCGCCGGTGTCGACAAGACCCGCACCATCGACCGCGAAGGCCGCCCCTACCTCGTCCGCACCCGCACCAGCGCCGGCGAATGGTCGGACCTGCTCGTCGACGCGGTCATCGACGCCTCCGGCACCTGGACGCAGCGCAACCCTCTCGGCGCCCACGGCCTCGCCGCACCGGGCGAAGACCACGAAGCCGCCTGGGCCGCCGGGCCGCTGCCCGACGTCCTCGGCATCGAGCGCGACCGCTTCGCGGGCAAGCGGACCCTCGTCGTCGGCATGGGCCACTCGGCCGCGAACACGCTCCTGAACCTGGCGACCCTGAAGGAAGCCGAGCCGGAGACCGCGGTGGTGTGGGCGATCCGCGGCCAGAGCCCGGCGCGCCTGTACGGCGGCGGCTCGGCCGACGCGCTCCCCGCGCGCGGCACCATCGGCACCCGCCTGCGCGAACTGGTCGAAGCGGGCGCGATCGAACTGGTCACCGGGTTCACCATCGACCGCTTCGAAGACCGCGACGACGCTGCGGTCGCGGTGGTGGGGAACATCAATGGCATCGAGCACGTCATCGAGGCCGACCACGTCGCCGCCGCGACCGGGTTCCGGCCCGATCTGGAGATGCTGCGCGAGGTCCGGCTCGAGATCGACAGCACCGTTGAGGCCCCGGCGAAGCTCGCGCCGCTCATCGACCCGAACTTCCACTCGTGCGGCACCGTGCCCCCGCACGGCGAGGCCGATCTCGCCCAGCCCGACGAGGGCTTCTATCTCGTCGGCATGAAGTCCTACGGCCGCGCCCCGACGTTCCTGCTCGCCACCGGATACGAGCAGGTCCGCTCCATCGCCGCCGCGCTGGCCGGCGACAGGGAGGCCGCCGACAAGGTCGAGCTCGACCTCCCCGAGACGGGTGTCTGCTCCTCGAGCAGGTCGCTGGAAGCCACCAGCATCGCCGACGCCGCCGAGGCCTCGGGCTGCTGCGGCTCCACCGCAGCCGAGACCGCGGACTCCGGGTGCGGGGCGAGCGCCGACAGCGGATCCGGTTGCGGCACTGTGCAGCCTGAACCGGTCGTGGTCCGTGCCCGCGGTCTCGCCACCGGCGTCCCGCACGGCTACTCCGGCGAGCGGATCGAACTCAAGCAGACCGGCGGCTGCTGCGGCTAGACATCAAGAGCGGTAAGCGAATGCGACCGGGGCGCAGCTGCGCCCC
This sequence comes from Glycomyces sp. NPDC049804, assembly GCF_040674615.1. NCBI lineage: Bacteria > Bacillati > Actinomycetota > Actinomycetes > Glycomycetales > Glycomycetaceae > Glycomyces > Glycomyces sp. NPDC049804. The sequence goes on along the minus strand of NZ_JBFAMQ010000008.1, from coordinate 149,725 downwards.
GGCCTGCGTGAGCCTGTGGGCTCTCCCCTTCTTCCGCACCCCGGAACGCCCGTCTCGCCCGGCGACACCCGCGATCGATGCGGCATCGTAGTCGGAACGGGTCGGCGCGGCCGGCATTCGCCCGGGGTGAGAGTGTCGCATTTCCGACAGCTCGCCCACCGCGGATCCGGCCATGCGGGCTGCCGCCTCCCGCAGAATCGGTTGTGAACGACTCTCGGATCATCCGGAGTCAGTCATTCACGGGGGAAGAAAGAGATGACACAGGCACAGCAGCGGCCCGAACTCGACCGCGACCGCGACCACCGCAGCGACCTCGACACTCGGGCGCCGAGCATCGAGCAGGCGTCGCCGGAGTCCGGCCGGGAGGGCGACACCATCACCATCAGGGGCAACCACCTGATGGCGGTGGACAAGGTCACCTTCCAGGTCGGACAGGACTCGCGCCGCGGCGAGGTCGTCCACCGCGGCGAGGACAACCAGGTGAAGGTGCGTGTCCCGCGCGGCCTCCCTGCCGGAGGCGGTCAGATCTCGGTGTCCAACGGCGCCGGGGAGAGCAACAAGCTGAAGTTCACCGTCCGGTCCTAGACACGGACGCGAAGGCCGCCACCGCCCAGGCTCAGCCGAGCCTGGGCGGTGGCGGCCTTTCCTTGGACAGTCCCGGGTGGGATTCGAACCCACACCGCTCGCAGGTATGAGGGAGATCCATATCTACCTGCGCATTCGTGCCCGCACTCCGTCCGAGTCCACGTCTCGTCCACGAAGCGGTTCGCGGCGATCCGAGGGGCACTGATCCCGCACGTGGTCGGCTGACCGGGGCGCTCGGCGGTCGACGATGTGCCCGCTGTGGACACTCATCCAGCCGATTCAACAACGGCCCTTGACCGGGAAATCCCCGGTCAGGGGCCGTTCTGGCTGGTGATTGCGAGTGAGGAAAGTGCCCCGTTTGGTCGCTTGTTCGAACACGTTGACGCAGGTCGTCGCCCTGCGTGAGGCGTTGGAGCGGCGATTTGATGCTCCGATCGGCGAATTTGCGTCCAGTTCCGCCTCCGCCGAGGAGCCGCACCGGCCGCGCTCGTTGCACCAGCGCCTGACCCCGGACGCCTTCCGGACCGGAGTGCCCAGCCAGTGCTGGCCGAGCGATACGGGATCGGCCTGACCAGCGTCAAGAAGCTGATCCGTGAGGCCCGTCGGTCGGCTCCGGCTCGATGACGGCAACGCCGACTTCGGGGGTCTCGGCCTTGCGTGCTTCCTCGAGCTGTCTGGCGGCGACATCGAGAACGACTTGTGCGAACAGGCGGACGTCAATCGGCTCGCGCCACTCGACCCCTACGATGACCGGTTCTTCTTCATGTTGCCCATGATCGAGACGTACCAGCAGGAGAGACCGAAACGCATTCGCCACACCGAAGAGGTCAGCTCCTTTGTCACTTGTCGGTAGCATGAACAGGGTGCCGTGAGGCCGATCCCCAACTGCAGCGACGAAGCACCGCAACAACCCCACGCGAAAGGAGTTCGTCAATGCCGTCCGTTTTCGAAGACCCTGAGGGCTACATGCGGGACTTTCAGGCTCGCATGCAGGCCATGGCTGAACGGAGCGCCAACCTGAACGAGGCGCTCGAAGCGGCCTCAGCCACCGCCGTCTCTCCGGAGGGCGAAGTCACCGTGACCGTGGGCGTCGGAGGCGCCCTCCGCGATCTCCAGCTCAGCCCCGAGTCGCGCAAGATGTCGGCCCAGTCGCTCGCGACGCTCATCAAGGAGATGTACGCCGAAGCCGCGCTCAACGCCGGCCGCGCCTCGACCGGCGCGCTCGCTTCGGTGTTCGGCGAGGACAGTGAACTCGTCCGCCAGGCCCGCGCCGCCGACCCAGAAGAGCGGTGACACCGTGGGCGACCGCATCAACGTGCCCGACCCCGAGGCCTTCGAGACCCATGTGGACAACATCGACGCGAAGGTGATCGGCCCGGTCGTCCAGGCGCACAACGCCGCCGAGGCGAAGGGCATCGGCAGCGCCCTGGACTTCGGCATCGTGAACCAGCCGTTCGCCCTGATGGCGTACGGCCTCGCCGAACTCGCCACCTTCGTCATCGGCAACGCCCGCGACGCGGCCAAAGAAGCATCCGTCCAAGTCAAGGCCACCTGCGACGCCTACCAGGACTGCGACTCCTCGGTCGCCGAGACCTTCAACGTGTACATCAGCGAGATGGGCGGATCATGAACGACCTCATCGTCAACCCCGACGAATCCGCACCCGCCTGGGGCCAGTTCACCGGCGCCCGCGCGCTCGGGAGCGCACAAGCGCTCATGCAGTCCGACACCGGGCTCGAATACGCACTCAACGGCACCGTCGCCGCACTCGACATGCTCGCATTCGTCGCCAACCCCTTCAAAGAGTGCATCATGGCGGGCGTCGGCTTCCTCATCGAGCACTTCGAGTTCCTCAACGAACCCCTCGAGTGGGTCGCCGGCGACCCCACGTCCATCAACGCCACCAAGGACACCTGGGGCAACATCGCGCAGGCCCTCGACCAGGCCGGGCAGGACCTCGTGACCGAACTGGACTCCCTGTCCGAGTGGGAGGGCAAGGACGCCGATGCCTACCGTGCGCTGATCGACGACTTTGGCAGCGCCATCTCGGCCTCCGGCTGCGTCTCCAGCATCATGAGCAACTACATGATGGTGATGGGCATCTGGACCGCGGTGACCCGCGGCCTGCTGCTCGAACTCATTTGCGACTTCGTATCTCGCGCGATCATGTACGCCCTCGCCGCGCTCGCCTCCTCCTGGTTCACCTTCGGCGGCTCCATCGCCGCGCTCATCGGTGGCCTCGTGGCCGACGCGATGAGCGTGATGGCGAAGATCTCCCAGCACATCTCCAAGCTCGGCCAGGCCATGTCACAACTCGGCCAGCGGATGGGCAAGGTCGGCGAGATCATCGACGACATCGGCAGAGCGCTCGACCGGTTCGGCACCGGGAAGAAGTTCGACCTGAACTTCTCCTCGCTGCAGAAGGGCATGGACCTGAAGTTCGACGCGCTCTCCAAATCAATCTGGGACGACGCGATGCCGACACCAGGCACCGCCGGCCCCCGGTCGAACTACCAACTCGACAACACGCACACCTTCTACAACACCATGAACGACATGTTCGGCTCAGGAAACCTCCCGACGTCCTGGCTCAACAACGCCCACAGCTGGAACAACCTCGGGAACATCCTCACCGGATACCCGATGACCGGGCTCAAGAGCCTCCTCGGCGGCGGACCCGGCGCCGTCCAGGACGGCGGCTGAGGGATGGGCACAAGCTGATGGCGGTGCTGATCGGCATTACCGCCGTGCTCGCGTGGCTGGGCGGGATCTTCCTCGTCATGGCCCGCGGGTACCTCCTCCCTGCGATCCGCACCGAGGAGTTCCGGCTCGAAGTCGCCGCGGAGCGCGGTTGGTTCGACGGCATCGAGACGCCGACGATCCAGCCGGGCTCCGCGGCCGATCCGGACGCACTCGCCGGACTCATGCACAGTGGTGAAGAGGTCGGTAAGCGGAAGCAGGGCATCGTCAAGAACGCCTGGGAGAACGATCCGGAGTACAAGGAGGAAGTGCGCCGACGCTGGCGCGAGTACTACGTGAAGTACCACGCCGAGTACTCCCTCTTCGTCGGTGGCGCCTGGGCGCTCACCTTCATACTCGTAGAGCCACTTCGCCAGGCGCTGGTCCTTGACGGGCTGGAGATCCTGACACCGGTATACGCGCTGGTAGTCCCGTTGTGGATCGCCGTCGCCCTGATCGCGACGCTCGAAGCCCTGAAATCAGCACAGCGCCGGGCGAGGAAGAACCGCCACTGAGCACCACCTTCTTACAGAGGTAGAAATATTCACATATTTACCAGAGTGCCCCCGGCAGGATTCGAACCTGCGACGCACGGTTTAGGAAACTGCTGCTTCAAAAAGGTGTGGGCTGCGAAACCGTTGCTTTATCGGTTTGTTGTGCCGTCGCCGAGCCGCCGATTGATCAACTGTGGAGGCCCAAAGAATCGCTCATTTGTATTATTCGCAATCGGTCTCACGATCAATAATTTGGCGTTTTGGCGACCGTTCTATTGGGAACGTGGAGTACGAATCTAGGTTGTCATCTCCACAGCGTAGCGGCTAACACGACGAGTGCTCGGTCCCCGACGATCCCGGGCCTGGGTCGAGTGATGGCGGCGGGCGGGCTGGAAGTGGGCCCGCCCGCCGCGGGTTCAGGATTTCTGGGAGGCGAGGCGTTTGAGCAGCCACCAGCCGACCGCTCCCGCGTAGGCGGTGCCGCCTGCGAGGTAGGGCCAGGGGTTGCCGCCGTCCCAGACTTCCCAGAAGGCCTTGGCGGGCCAGTAGGTCGGGATGAGTCCGAAACCGAGCATCGCCGGATGCTCGAAGAAGAACGGCACCATGGGGAGGCCGAACAGCAGCATGCCGATGGCGCGGACGATGGCGAGCCCTTCGACCTTGTTGCGGGCCAGGGCGGCCAGGCCGAAGCCGACCATCGCGGCGTTGAGCCCGCACAGGACCGTGATCGGCACGGACGCGGCGACGACCTCGGCGGGGACCTGACCGGTCAGTGCCATGGCGGCGATGAGGGAGACCGCGGTGGCGGCCACGGTGGTCGCCGCCCGGTAGAGCGGGTAGCCCATCGGCGGCGCGGGCGTCACCCGCAGCGCCGCGAGGGTCCGCTGGTCCTTGTCGTCCATCAGCAGCATCCCGCAGACGGCGCCGAGAACGGCGATCGGCCCGACGATGATGAAGGCGCTGAGGATGAGCGGGTGGTACGGGACGAGGTCGAAGGCGTGGTCGTGGTCGAGGTAGCGGGTGAACGCGGGCAGTAGCCACATCGTGGCCGCGTAGATGAACGGGCCGAAGACGATTCCGGCGAGCAGGCTGTCGCGGCGGATGTTGCGCAGGTCGTTGCGGGCGAAGGCCGCGGTGGTGCCGGGCATGTCATTCGCCTCCTTCGCTGGCGGCGATGTGCCGGTCGAACATCTTGCGGGAGACCAGGCCGAGGACGGCGAGCGCGGCGACCGGGTAGGCCAGGGCGTAGACCCATTGCCACACCGCCAGGTCGACCTGCCCGAAGGAGTGGCCCATGAGCAGCAGCACCCCCTGGGTCGGGACGAGGTACGTGACCGGGTGCTCCCACAGCCCCGAATAGTTCACGAGGGGGACGTTGAGGACTGCGAGCACCAGTGTGGACGGGATGATCCACTCGCTGATCGAGGTGAACGGCGTCGCGGAGATGAAGCTGCACGTCAGGAACAAGAGTGCGCACAGCACGGCTCCGACGGTGAACGAGAGCGGCTCGAAGTCCAGGCCGACACCCGAGAACGCGATGACCAGCGACAAGAGCAGGCTCAGCGCGGCGAGCGCGGTGAGCTTCGCCGTGAAGTATTCGCGAAAGCGCAAGGGAGAGACCAGCAGCGCGAAGAGCGTGCGCTCGCCGCGTTCGAAGAACACTGCACCGGCGATGAAGAAGAAGCCGACGAGCGCGAGGTCGCCGAAGACGATGTAGGTCATCGAGGCGGCCTTGAGCTGCCCGGGAATGAGGTAGACGACGACTTCCCACAGCAGGGCCGAGAACGCCGCCGCGTACAGGAACCCGTACCGCCATTGCAGGCGCACCTCGAGCCGGAGGGCTTGTGCGAGGACGCCGGTCATGTCAGCTTCCTTCCGGTGACGTCGATGAACACGTCCTCCAGGTCGGCCTCCTGGCTGTGGACGGACTCGACGGCGGCCTCGCTCAGGAGCGAGCGGAACGCCTCGTCCTCGCCGAGCCCGTCGAGCGGGAAGTCCTTGGTGGACAGCTCGTCCGAGCCGTCGGCGCGGTAGGTGACCGTGACCTGGCGCCTGCTGCGCGACAGCTTGTGCTCGGTGGGTGAGGCCATGGCGGCGATGCGGCCGTCGACGACGAACGCGACCCGGTCGCACAGCTGGTCGGCCGTGGTCATGTCGTGGGTGGTGAGGAAGACGGTGCGCCCTTCGGCGCGCAGTTCGGCGACGATGTCTTTGACGATGCGGGCGTTGGCGGGGTCCATGCCGGAGGTCGGCTCGTCGAGGAACAGCAGCTGCGGGCGGTGCAGCAGCGCGCGGACGAAGACCAGGCGCATCTGCATGCCCTTGGAGTACTTGGCGACGCGGGTGTGGGCGGCGTCGGCGAGCCCGACCCGGTCGAGCAGCGCCATGGGGTCCTCGGTGGGGCCGGGGTAGAGCGAGGCGAAGAACTGGAGGTTTTCCAGGCCGGAGAGCTTGAGGTAGTGGTTCGGCAACTCGAAGGAGACGCCGATGCGCTCGTAGTACTCGGCTCCCCAGGCGGCGGGGTCCTTGCCCCAGACCCGGGCCGAGCCGCCGTGGCCGGTGAGGAGTCCGGTGAGGATCTTCTGCGTCGTGGACTTGCCGGCGCCGGAGGGGCCGAGGAAGCCGAAGACCTCGCCGGCGTCGACGGTGAAGTCGATGCCGCGCACGGCGGGCTCGGGGGACTTGGGGTAGGTGAAGGTGAGGCCTTCGATGTCGATGACGTGGCTCATTGCCGTCACTGCTTTCGCTGTTCGTGCCAGAGGGTTTCGATGCGTTCGTACTGCTCGGCGAGGAAGGTGTACATCGCGTGGGCCTCCTCGAGGCGCTCGCGGGACTCAGGGGGCGCGTCGGCGAGGAGTTCGAGTCCCCGTTCGGTCTGCTTGATCCATTCGCGTGCCTGCTTGGCCTTCTCGGCGGCCTCGTCGAGCCAGAACCCGGGGCGCAGCCGCCAGTGGGTGCGACGCGAGCCCGGGACGGCTTGGCGCACGACGGCCTTGTTGGCCGCGAGCATCTTCATCGCCATGCTCACCGAGCCGCGGCTGATGTCGAGTGCCTCGGCGAGCTCTTCTGCCGTCTGATGCGGCGGCTCGCATACCAGGAGCCAACCGAGGATGCGCCCGGGGATGCGGGGAAGGCCGTAGCCCTCGAAGTACAGGCCGATCTCGTCGGCGTAGTCGTGGCGACCGGTGCGCTCGCCGCTCATGTGGTCTCCTCTCGACGGGATCGACAGCTTCGACAGTACCGCCGCTCGTCAAAATTTTCAATAATCATTGAAAATTGATTGCCGGATCGCCGTTTCGACGCGTGCTCAGTCGGGTCGGTCTGCTGCGGCAATGTCGGCTCTGGAGTGCCGGGAAGTCTGGTCGGCGACGTTGCCCGCTGCCTGACGATCGGAGCCCCGTTTGCGCACCCTCTACCGATCCGCTGCCGACCGCGAGGTCGTCGCCCGATGGTGCCGCTCCCGGCTCGACGCCTGGGAAGTGCCGCACCGCAGCCGGTCCATCGAAGTCGCCGACGCCAAGGTGCACCTGACGTTCGCCGGGACCGGACCGCTCCGCGTCCTGTTCGTGCCCGGCACGAACTTCAACGCCGGTCCACGCTCGCTCCCCCACCACTGCCCGACGCGATACTCCAGCGGCATCTCGGCTCACCCTTGATCGTGGCGAACGGCGCCCACGACCGCTTCTTCCCCCGGATCGACTCGGACCAGCGGTCCGCGCGAAGCTCGGTGTTGAACTAGAGGTCATCGACGGCGCCGGTCATCTCGCCGGAGACGAACGCCCCGAAGCGGTCTCCAACCTGGTCGACGCCCTGATGAGTCGAATCGGCAACTGAACCTCTCAGTCGTCAACACCTGTAAACGCGCGGGGAGAAAGGACTGGACGGGGCAACTGAAACCTCGGCTCAACTCGCGAGGACCGCATTCTTCCGCGGCGTCATTGTTAGACGCCGCACCACCACACTCGATATGCACGGATGATCTTCTGCTCCTCCGTAGTATCGGTAGTGTCTTCCGGCACCGTCCCAACGTCGCCTCGGTGCGAGTCCGACGCCTCTCTCGAACGGTGCCGCATGCCCTCTGCCCTCCCGCCCGTACTCCGCCGTCTCCGCTTGACCCTGCCTAAACCGCTCGTGCCGTTCCTGCGGACCGAACTGCTCGCCGGGCTACTGGTCGCGCTCGCGCTGATCCCCGAGGCGATCGCGTTCTCGATCATCGCCGGCGTCGACCCCCGGGTCGGGTTGTTCGCCTCGTTCATCATGGCCTGCTCGATCGCGTTCCTCGGCGGCCGCCCGGCCATGATCTCGGCCGCGACCGGCGCGATGGCGCTCGTAGCCGCCCCGCTCGTGGCCTCCCACGGCGTCGGGCACCTCATCGCCGCCACGATCCTCGCGGGCCTGATCCAGGTAGCGCTCGCCTTCGCCGGAGTCGCGAAGCTGATGCGCTTCATCCCCCGCAGCGTCCTCACCGGCTTCATCAACGCCCTCGCGATCCTCATCTTCATGGCCCAGATCCCGCATTTCTGGGGCACGGACTGGTGGGTGTGGGGTCTGGTCGGCGCCGGACTCGCCGTCATCTGGGGCCTGCCGCTGGTGTTCAAAGCCGTCCCCTCGCCGCTGGTCGCGATCGTCGCCCTCACCGCGGTGACGGTGGGCTTCGGGATCGCGGTCCCGACTGTCGGTGACATGGGCGACCTTCCCTCGGGACTGCCGTTCCTCGCACTCCCGGACGTCCCGTTCAACCTCGACACGCTCGGAGTGATCGCGCCGTACGCAGTCGGGCTCGCCGCGGTCGGGCTGCTGGAGTCGCTCATGACCGCGAAGGTCGTCGACGACGCCACCGACACCAGCTCGAACAAGACCCGCGAATCCGCCGGTCAAGGGATCGGCAACGTGCTGGTTGGATTCTTCGGCGGCATGGCCGGGTGCGCGATGATCGGCCAGACCATGATCAACGTCAAGTCCGGCGCGCGCACGCGCCTGTCGACCTTCGCGGCCGGGTTCTTCCTGCTCATCCTCATCGTGGTCCTCGGCGACGTGGTCGCGCAGATCCCGATGGCCGCGCTCGTCGCCGTGATGGTGTTCGTGTCCGCGGTGACCTTCGACTGGCACTCCATCGCTCCCAAGACGCTGCGGCGCATGCCCGTCAGCGAAACGATCGTCATGGTCGCGACCGTCGCGGCCACCGTCGCGACGCACAACCTCGCCATCGGCGTCGGCGCGGGCGTCATCGTCGCCATGGTCGCCTTCGCCCGCAAGGTCGCCCACGTCGTAGAGGTCACCAGCGTCCTCGACCCCGATGGGACCCATGCGGTCTACGCGGTCACCGGCCAGCTGTTCTTCGCCTCGTCCAACGACCTGGTGCACTTCTTCGACTACAACGGCGACCCCGACAAGGTCGTCATCGACCTTTCCGACGCCCACGTGTGGGACGCCTCGACCGTCGCGGCACTCGACGCGATCACCGAGAAGTATGCCAAGCGGGGCAAAGGCGTCGAGATCGTCGGCCTCAACCGGGCCAGCGCCGAACTTCACGGCGAGCTGTCGGGGAACGTCAGTTCAGCGCACTGAGGGCTCGAGCGCTGCCGTCCGGTCGGGCACCTCCCCGATCTGCATGAACTCGCCCTCGGCCATGCCCACCCACACGCCGCAGCGGGGACCGCAACCCTACCGCCGGAGACGTGGGCCTCGACGATGTCGCGATCTGCAGACAAGGCCAGCGTCACTCGCCCCATTCGTGTTCTGGCGGGTCGGAACGTGACCATTGGTGCAGGCCGTTCAGGAACATCCGGGACCGGCACACGGCTTCGCCCGCCCGCTGGTTCAGGGCTGCAGGCACGGGCGTGGTGAGCGCATTGGAGAGCGTGCGGGCGACGGCGGCGACCGCGGCGCGGTCCCGTCCGGTCGGCGCCGGGTCGGCGAGGCTACGGGCGACGGCCGTGCTGAGGTAGGTCTCGGCGATGGTGATCTGCAGCCGTGTCAGTGCCGAATCCAAAGCCTCGGCGGCGGTTCGGAGGCCCGGCACGTACGCCACTGAGACGAGAGCGGCCACCGTCGTCTCGGCGACGTGCCGCAGCGCGGCCTCCGGGTCGTACTCGGGGCGCCGTGAGCGGTAGGTGAAGGCGACCAGCGGGTAGCGGTGCGCCATCTCGTCCACCGCGCGCAGGTGCTCCGCCCAGCTCCTGCACCGTTCGCGGACTTCGTCGATCCCCGCTTCGGCGAGACCGCGGGCGAGCGTCGTGGCGCCGCCCGGGTCCTGGGTCTCGTCGTGGATGGCGAGTGTGAACCGGTTGCGCGTTGCCACGCCGCTGACCACCTCGATCACGTAGGTCGCCATGCCGGTGAACATCGTGAACCCGACCGCGGCTCCAAAGATCGACAGCAGCTGGGCGTAGGTGGACACCGGGGTGACATCGCCGTAGCCGAGCACCGTGATCGTCCCCGCCGCGAAGTACAGGGCATCAGCGAATGTCGGTGCGCCGAGGTCGGTCTGGATTGCGAAGTCGCTGCTCAGCACCGGCCACGCCGTCACCGCCACACCGAGGGTGGCCAGCAGGATCCAGCCGAGGAAGGTGCAGGTCACGATCGCCGGGCCCGCCAGCCCGAGCACGAAGACGCCGATCCTGGCATTGAGCAAGGTCGTCGCCCGCCACACCGCCCGCCGGACGAGCGTGGCGAGCAGGCCCTCCCGATCGGGGTGGAGCACGGTGACGGCCGCATCCCAGGCCACGAGCACGGTCAAGGAGAGACCCAACACCTGAACGGCGATCACGGAGAAGCAGTACCCCGCGCTCCCAGACCTCACGCAGCGACTGCGACCGCAACCTACCGGCGGCGTTCGGCCTTCAGGCCGGCCGTGCTTCAGGCCATGGCGAGCTGCAGGTCGCGGCAGACCCGCTCGCATTCCCGGCAGGTCTCGGCGCACAACCGGCAGTGCTCGTGCATCGACGCGTGCCGCTCGCATTCGTCCGCGCACTCCTTGCAGGCGACGGCGCACGCTTCCAGGAGGGCTCGGCTGATGTTCGCGTCATACCCGGTGTGCCGCGACAGCACGCGCGCCGCCGCCTCGCACACGTCGGCGCCGTCCAGGTCAGTCCGCACGCACTTGACCAGCTCAGCGACCATCGGCTCGCTCAGGCACGCGTCAGCGCACGCCGTGCACGACGCTGAACACGCGGTCAAGGCGTCGTTCGCGGCCGCCAGTCGGGTCCGGTCGAGGTTGATCTCGCCCGGGTAGGTCTCCATCATCGCCTTCGCAGTGGACATGATCGATCCTCCAATCACCGCCGGGTTACCCTCGCCGACGCTGAACCGACACGCGGTCCGGCCAAGCACTGTCCCGACCGGTCCCTAGGTTCGCGCAAGGATGATTCGCCCCGGAGGGGCTCGCCTGCGTGCGCTTCGAACTGCAATGCAAGCTCCGTAGACCCTCAGCCTCGGCCTGCACCCCACCGTCTATCTCTAGTTAGCTAGAGTTGAGGGATGGAGCAGCCATCATTCCGGGTCACGGCCGCGACGCTCGACGTCCTCGAAGTACTCCTGTCTGGAAGCGGAGAGCTGTACGGGTTGCGGATCGCGAAGCTGATCGACCGTCCTAGCGGCAGTGTCGTCCCGATCCTGATGCGGTTGGAGCGTTGCGGGTGGGTCACCAGCGATTGGGAGCCTGAGTCGGGTGACCGGCGCGGGCCGCGTCGCCGGTTCTATGAGCTTGACCCCGACCATGCCGTGGCGGCCAGGGAGCTGCTCGCCGCCCGCAGGTCGGCGTCCGTCGGCCAGGCGCATCGGCTGCGCCCGGGGCTGGCGCAGCTCACCGATCGGCCCGGACCTGCCTGGGGGACGATATGATCGCCGCTCTCGCTTTTGTGCTCTCGGGCGTCGTCATCCCGGTCGGGCTGCTCCTGCTCGTCGAGTGGGCGCCGCGCTTGGCTCACCGAATCGTTCGCGAGGCAGCGGCCCGGCTCGGTGACCTGCAGGCGAGTGAACGGTATGCGGCTGAATGGGAAGCGGAGATGGCCGAGCTGCCGGGCGGACTCTCGCAGCTGTGCTTCGCGCTCGGCCGGATCCTGTACCTCCCGGCCATGACCCGAGAGATCCGCCGCACCCGGCCGCAAACGGCGAGCCCGGAGGGGCGGAACAGAAAGTTCAACTGGGAGATGCTCATCCCCGTCGGGACCCCGTCCATAGGTGACGAGTGATGACCGCCAGCGTCTGACCTGGCGACCGGCAGCGGTGACTTCCTCGAATCGGAACGGATTTCGTTGCACCCCACAATGGCCCATCGGGCCAGCGAGGTCAGGATGATTCGGGGAACCCACGGACCCTGATGCATTGTTAGCGTCGGGGAAAGGCAGACCCCTCGCCTTCGCTCGCCTCCGTCTTTGAACCGCTGAGCGCCCAAGCGGCAGCCGCGGTCGAGGCGTTCACACTTGAAGATCCCATCCCACTTTCGGACCATCTCGCCTTGCTCGGCGTCGAAGTCGAGCGGCTGTGGCGGCTCCCGCGGTGGAACGACGAGCCCGATGCCGATGAGCAGCAAGGCCACTCCGACCGCGAGGAACGCGAGACCGCAATTGGCGCCATCGCCATCGCCGTCGGTCTCGGCGTAGGCGTCGCCGTCATCGCCGGATCGCTGCCTGGGTCAGCCTGGCCGTTGGCCGCCTATGAGGTCTGAGTGCGTCAGCCGCGGTGCTGGCCGAGCGATACGGCATCGGATTGACCAGTGTCAAGATTCGTTCTTGGAGTAGCGGCCCTGCGAGGCGTGCGACCTTCTCAAAGGGGACTGAGGTGGTCAGAGGATGAGGATGATGCCGATGGGGACTGCGGCTGCGGCGGCGAGTAGGGCGGCCGCGGCGGCGCCGCGGTGGTCGTTGCGCAGTTTCCCGAACAGCTGCGACAGGCGGGCCAGAACCGCGAGTGGGGTGGCGGCGCGCCAGACGTCCCGTTCGACCGTGCGTCCGGCGAACGCGATGACGCCTGGCAGGTGGCCGACCGCCCGCAGCAGCGGCCCTGCCATGCCCTTGCTCGCGCCCTGGGGGAGCGGTCGGCCGGATGCGGCTTGAGCGAGCGCAGTGCGAAGGCCGCGTTCATCGTTGGCCCAGTGCGCGCGGTAGAGGATGGTCCCATCGGGACTGAGGAGGTAGGCGGAATTGGGTTTCGGCGACATGGAGCGGTGGAGCCGTCCATCGATGTCGTCGACCGCTACCTCGAAATCGAAACCGTGGTGTGCGCGAAGCTCGAGGGCGTGCTCCCATTTCTCCGACAGGGATCGCGGTTGGGGGAACACCTCACCGGGATGGGCTTCACGTGTGTTGACGACGACGAAGCGGATCCTTCCGGCGAACTCGCGGTGCAGGTTTCGCAGCACCGGGCCGGCGCTCTCGGTAACCGGGCAGGTGCGGGACCCGAACACCATGAGGACCGGCGCGGCTCCGAGCGCATCGTCCCGGAACCTGCCTCGATCGAGCGTCGGCAGATCGAACGAGGGCACCCGGTCCCCGGCCTTGGGCGCGGTGGCGTTGAAACGCAGGTCGTCGAGGAGGAGCTTGGTGGTGAATCGCTCGAAGCGGTAGGCCCGCTCCGGCTCGGTCGCGGCTGGGAGGTCGCTCTGTGCCGGCGGTTCGATCATCGGTTGGTCGCTTTCGTGAGTTCGTAAAAGTTGACCGTTCAGTCAACTCGATGGGTATGCGAAGGGCGGGGCCTTCGGCGTGAGATTCAGGCGGCGGTGATGAGGGCTCGGACCGTGTCGCGGGTCGAGACGACTTGGTTTGGGCGGTCGAACACCTTGGCGAGCAGCGCCATGCCCTGCAGGTATGCCAGGATGCGCAGCGCCGCGGCATGCGGATCGATCGACTGGGGGATCTGTCCGCGCACTTGGGCCTCGTGTACGGCTTCGGAGAAGTATCCGGCCCACGCCTCCAGTACCGCTTGCGCCCGGTCCCTGCTTGGGCCGGGTTGTGCCGACAGTTCCGCGGTCAGGCCGCCGAGCGGGCAGCCTGGCGTCGTCCCCATCTTCTGGCGCATCAGGCCGAGCATCCGGCCGAAGCCGTCGATGAAGCGGTCGATGCGGTCGAGAGGCTCGACCGCCGCTTGGAACGCCTCGTCCAGCATGGCGCGCATCAGATCCCAGTTCGCATCCAGGACTGCGAGGCCGAGCGTGTCCTTCGAGGGGAAGAAGTGGTAGAGACTGCCCCGGTGAATTCCCGCCTCAGTGCAGATGTCCTCGATGCTCACCTCTGCCAGCGATGCTCCGTGGATGAGGTCGCGCGCCGTTCGGAGCACTCGTTCTCGTGTTTCTCGCGCCACAACGGCTTCTCCTCCTTGACTGTTCGGTCAAGAATCTACTCCGTTCTTGACCGAACAGTCAAGAAGGTGGACGTGCCGGAGTCGTTTCCGGATCCGCCGACTCCGACTCGCGCGCTTGCCTCGGCTCTTCATGATCCAGATCTCCCCGGCGATCCCTGCCGAATTCAATACCCCCGGGGGTATCTTGGCGGTATGGAGGACAGCAGCAGGACCAGTACCCCCGCTTCGAGCGCTCCGGTGCGGATCGTCGTCGTCGGCGGCGTGGCCGGCGGGATGAGTGCCGCCGCGAGGGCGCGGCGACTCGATGAGCGTGCCGAGATCGTGGTGCTCGAGCGGGGCGCGCACGTCTCGTTCGCGAATTGCGGACTCCCGTACCACGTCGGCGGTGAGATCGAGGACGAGTCGGCGCTGCTGGTGCAGACCCCCGAGTCGCTGCGCGCCGCGCTGAATCTGGATGTGCGGACCCGACACGAGGTGATCGGGCTCGACACCGTCTCGAAGCGGCTGACGGTGCGCACCGATGCCGGGACCGAAACGCTCCGGTACGACGCCTTGATACTCTCACCGGGCGCGCAGGCCGTCGTCCCACCGGTGCCGGGCCTGGACTCCGAGCGGGTCCGGACGCTCCGGACCGTCGAGGACGCGGTCGCGCTGCGGCGTTCGGCCGACCTCGGGGCCGCGAAGGCCGTGGTCATCGGCGCGGGTTTCATCGGCGTCGAGACCGCTGAGGCGCTGGCCGGGCGCGGCATCGACGTCACCCTGGTCGAATTCGCTCCACATCCGCTGCCGCCGTTGGAGACCGAGATGGCGCAGCCGGTAGCGGCCGAACTCCGCCGCCTGGGGATCGACCTGCGCACCGGGGTCGCCGCCGAACGGGTGCGACCGGGCGCCGAGCACGACCTCGTCGACCTCACCGACGGCACGGCCGTCGAAGCCGACCTCATCGTCCTGTCCGTCGGGGTGCGCCCCGACACCGAGGTCTTCGAGCGCGGAGGCATCTCCTGCGAGCGCGGCGCGATCGTCATCGACGACCACGGCCGCACCTCTGTCCCCGGCGTGTGGGCCGTGGGCGATGCGGTGATCAGCACCGACCAGGTCACCGGCGCGCACCGGCCGGTCGCGTTGGCGGGGCCGGCGAACCGCGCCGGGCGCCTGGTCGCCGACGACATCCTCAGACCGGGCTCCGCCCGTCCGCTGCCGCGGCCCGTCGGCACCGCGATCGTGCGGGCCGGGAGTCTGACCGCGGCGCTCACCGGCGCGAACCGCGCGAGCCTGCGGGCCGCCGGGATCGCGTTCCATACGCTGCATCTGCACCCGAAGCACCACGCCGCCTACTTCCCGGGAGCCGCGACCATGCATGTGCTGCTGCACTTCCGCGAGGGGGACGGGCTGCTCCTGGGCGCTCAGGCGGTCGGGAGTGAAGGCGTCGACAAGCGGATCGACGTGCTCGCCACGGCGCTGCGCGCCGGCATGGGCGTGGCCGACCTCATCGATCTCGACCTCGCCTACGCCCCGCCCTACGGCCAGGCCAAGGACCCGGTCAACCTGGCGGGCCTCATCGGCTCCAACGTGCTCGACGGGACCCTCCGGCTGTGGCACGCCGACGACCTCGACCGCGTCTCCGACGAAGCGCTCGTGCTGGATGTGCGCACCCGCGGCGAGTACGACGCGGGCCACCTGCCGGGGACGATGCATGTGCCGCATGTCGAACTGCGCGAACGCCTCGACGAGGTACGAGCGACCGCGGCCGGGCGGCCGGTCCGCGTGCTGTGCGAGTCGGGGGTGCGGTCGAACATCGCGCACAGGGTCCTCGCACAGGCCGGTCTCGACAGCGCCTCGCTGTCCGGGGGCATGCTCACGCTGCGCGCCGCGTTGGGCGACCGGATCCTCGCCGACGCGTTGGTCGCCGCGACCGACTGACTGTGACAGCCGATGAACCCCGATGAAGGAGCCGAACCATGGCAATTCCCGATCCGCAAGCGCAACGCCGCGTCTTGAACCGACTCAAGCGCGCCCGAGGCCAGCTCGACGCGGTCATCACCGCGGTCGAGGAGGGCGGTCGCTGCCGTGACGTCGTCACCCAGCTCGCCGCGGTCTCGACCGCGCTCGACCGCGCCGGCTTCGCGATCGTGTCCACCGCGATGAAGGACTGCATCGCCGACCCCGAGCGGGCCGCCGCGGACGAAGGCGGCCTGACCACCGAAGATGAGCGACCCGCCCGGCCTGGCACCGAACCGACAGAAAGAGGACGATCCTTCCATGTGCTACCCCGTGAAGTGCCGCCAATGCGGCAACACCACCTGGGCCGGCTGCGGCCAGCACGCCCGCGAAGTCATGAGCGCGGTCCCCAAGGCCGAGCGCTGCGAAGGCCACGAGAAGCAGCCAGGCCTGCTCGCCAGGTTCCGCCGGCGCTGAACAGCCGCCGGCAGAGGCTTGAGGAGGCTGCACCGCTTGACGACCGGTGCTCCGGGACGGCGGGTGAGGCAAGGTGGTGGGAGTGTCAGAGTCTTGTGACGCTGGGCATTCTGTGCGTTCGGTTCCTACGGTTACGCGCGTTTGTAGGTGCGGGCGGCGAGTGGGGTGAAGAGGGCGACGAGGGCTGCGGACCAGGCGAGGGTCCAGAGGATGTCGCCGGTGACGGTGTGGCCTGCGGGGATGGCGTCGGGGCCTAGCATGAGGCCGCCCGGTCGCCGGTCACGACTGGCAGGCGCACCAGTCGCTCGCGAAGCTCGCGCCGACCGCATTCGCGCCACGGTCGAGGGCATCATCGCGGCCGCGAAGGCACCAGAGTGACAGGCCCCGGCCTCGGCACCAACGTCGACTGCGTGCGCGAATCGCATCGGTCGACCTGTTCCAGTCCTTCCCGCTCGGCGTCGACCCCCGGGGCCAGGCCGTCACGGGTGAACTGATGTTCACCGACTGGCTGGCAGGGCGGCGTCCTTTCCACCGACCGCGTCGGCAAGGTCTGGCGCGAGATCCGCCCCGACGCTCTCACTAAGGAGGAGCTGAAGCGTGGCCTCGCGAAGGTCCCGTACAAGCTGCGGCACGCCTGCGTGTCCAACTGGCTCGCCGCCGGAATCGACCCCGCTCAAGTCGCTGAGTGGGCCGGGCACAGCGTCGAGACGCCGCTGCAGGAATACGCCAAGTGCCTTGACGGGAACGCCGAGCGCGCCAAGCGGCGACTGCTTCTTGCACTTGCCGAAGAAGACGACGACGAAGCCAAGGACAACGCCGCAGGTGAGGGTGGGGGAGAGGCCGCCTAGAAATCTGACCTAATTCTGACCGGCGAGCCGGAATCGGCCGTCCCGGGCCGGAATCAGCCGGACCACTGCCGCAGAAACGACAACGGCCCTTGACCGGGAAATCCCCGGTCAGGGGCCGTTCTGGCTGGTGATTGATGGTGAGGAAAGTGCCCCCGGCAGGATTCGAACCTGCGACGCACGGTTTAGGAAACCGGACGCAATACCGGCGTCCATCTGCCCCTTAGCTCGGGTTCGCCCAAGAATCTGACTCAGTCCTGACTGCAGTCCAGATTCGGGCGAGCCCGACCGCCGAAAAGCGCCGGACTCGAAGCTACCGCGGCCCCTGTGCGGGCCTGTGCGCGTCTGGGGGATGACGTGCCTAGTCGAAGCTCGTTAGGCTGGCGAGATGACGCCAGAGAAGCTTCTCGACGCCCTGCGGGCCTTGGGGTACGAAGTCGTCTACGACCCCGAGTCCCATCCCGACGGACCCACCGAAGGTGACATCCCCGATCTCCTCGGCCGGCTGACCGCAGCGATCGACGCCGAGACCACAGCCCTGGTCAATCCCGGCGACGAATCGATCGCCGACTTCCGCGAGGGCTACATCGCCGCCCTAGCCGGCCGCGTCGACTTCTTCAGGGCGATGATCGTTCGCACCTCGGTCACCAGCCTGATGCCTGACACCGAGCAGATGCGCGAGGTCGACGGCGTCACCGACTTCCGCGATGCCCTCCAGGTCGCCGGCGGGCGTCTAGTCGCCACATTGAGCGGCGAAGACCTTTAGCGCGAACTTTGACGCGCGAGACGCGCCTTGGGCCCTTACTCGACCTAGGGACGGGTCCCCGCAGGGCCTGTGCGTCCATCTCAGCGGGTCGAGTTTTCGCAGGTAGATAGCTAAATCCTGGCATTTGCCGAGATTGCCTTTACGACTGGGTCCGGTCGAGTCCGGCGAGATCTGGTGCCACTTGGCGAAGCAGCCGAATGTTCTGCCCCCTGGAATGTGCGGTGTCGGAACGACGACAGCGCGAGCTGCTGCCGAGATGGTATCTGAAGGTCGGCTGCGAGCTCCTTGCTCTGCATTGAGAACCGCTTTTCTCACCGAACGGACTGATGTGTGAACGACCAGGACCCTGACGACGATCCGCGCCACGACGACCTGGAGGCGCGGGCGACCCACGCAACGATCCGGAGTGCCAAGTATGGGAAGTGGGCGCTTGTCCTAACCTTCTTCGGCATCCTCTACATGCTGGCGATCGATTTTGGGATCTTGAGTTTTCGCGCGGACGAGGACGGGGAGACCAGCGTCGTTTTCAACCCGAAGCCCTTCTCTGCGGTCGGTGATTTCGCCTCGGACAAGTGGGGCGACGTAACGAACTGGTGGGATGAGCGCGAAAGGAAGCAGGAAGAAGAGGAGCGCAGGGAGGAGCAAGAGGCAAAGGAAGCGCGGCAAGAACGGATTGAGCGATACGGAGAATTCCGAGCTGGGCGCGGGTTCTGGGGCCTTCTAGGGCTGTTCCTGCTAGCAGTGTTCATAGCGTTCGCAGCCGGGTTGTTTGCTGCTTCTAGGTGGGGCTTGTTGTGGTTGAGTCTTGGCTGTTATGTGCTACCCGGACTGGCTTTCATCGCCATCTTCTGGCCGTCGCTCGGAGGACCGGGGGTCACGTTGAGTGCGTTCCTCTGGTTCTTCCCGTTTGGTGTTGCCGGAGTAGCGATGTTCACCGAGGATTTGGACTTGGCTGAAAAGGAGTCAAATCCGCATTAAATGGCAAGGGATGAGGCCATTCCTGGGGCCCGCGTTCACGAGGGCTGGCGTGGGCAAGCTTCTGCCGCTATGGTGTTTGAATGGTTGAGCGCTCCAGACCTCAGGATTGGACACCGGAGTGGTGGTGTCCCGCAGTACCCGGTGGATTCGTCCAGGTCGCTGATGAGGCAAAGGAGGAGCTTGTACATCTTGTTCACCAAGAGCTTGAAGATCGTCAAATCGCCTGCAACTCCCACGGGTATTCAACAGCGAGTGGAGATCTGGTCCGCGATTGGGTTCCCACCTCGATCGGTGGCGAGGAGCATGCCCGCCTGATAGGAGCCTTCCGCGAAAAGAACCGGGTTACCTTCGAAGTCCTTGGAACGGGAGAGCCTAATAACGACCAGATCGACTTCTGGTATCAAGTCATCAACGCCGCCCTGCAGCGGCTTGGAACCCGCGAAGAGTACGTCTGGCACGCCGTGATCTCCGAAGATCCTCCCCATCTCGGCATGCTTGGGAAGCGACTCGAGGCTCAGGCGCATATTTCTGGACTTGATTTGAAGCCATATCACGGTCCTGTGGTGGAGGACGTACGCTCCTCAATGCTAGGGTTCGGGGCCGTACCGTCGATGTTCATACATTGGCCTGTCCAAGTGAGTGGGAGGACCACTTGCTACGACTGGCTCAGTGAAGGAGAATGGCGCACGACTCTATGGCTGTCTCGCATCACTGCTTTGTTGTCTCTCTGGTGGGATTCTCCGTGGTCGGCGCGTATCGGGCCTCGGATAGGGATCGAACCAGATCAAGAGAAGGATTACATTTTCGGGCATCGGTGGAGGCCGTACAAGGTTCCTGAGCCAGAAGAGACTCTCGGCCAGCGTGTTTCAGTTCCGGTTGGTCTCAACCATGCAGAGGCTCTGCTGACCAAAGAGCGTCGGCTGTTTGAGGCTATCTCTATCCACAAGGAAGGGCTCTCGCTCCAGCGCGAACATCCATCGCTGGCGCTTGTAAGTTTTATTGCCGCAATCGAGGCTGTCGCACAGATCGACAGGAGGGCAGAGAAGTGCCCCGGTTGTGAGTGTGGAAAGTTCAAGGGTTGTGGCTTGACTATCGGGAGTAGCGACCGATTCAAGAAGGCTGTGCGAAGCGTCCTGAGCGAAAGCGAGACAAGCTCAATAGAGGATTACTATGGTGGTGCAGGTCGATCCGGTACGGTGCACCGGGGGAAGCTCCACGGGATAGATGCGCATGCCTTGCATTCAGGAGCTATGTCCTACCTAACCGAGAATACTTCGTTGAGATTCTCGATCGTCACGGTGTCCACTGTTCGGAAGGCCAGTCGACTTCTGTTGCTGCAGAAGCTCTCGATGCTCAAGGATCCTGAGGCTTCCCAGGACTAAGTAATCTATCCAAGTAGAGCTCGCTGTTCCCCAAAGGTGTCGAACTCACCGTGGCGAGAATGGAGGAAATACAATAAACCCTCGCCATATCAGGTTGAACTGCGGGAACAGCGCCGAGGTCGCCATGCATCAAACCAATGCGAAACCCGGCTGGACATGCAGTTAACCTTCTGGATGAGGGCACTCTGGAGAAGTTTGGTGGATGTCGGTGGAGGTATGCGCCGGGTTTGCGCCATATGGCGCGGATGGGCAGCCCCACAGGTCAAGATCCTGGCCCGGCGGTTTACTGCATTTCCACCATTCTCTGCATAGGGCTATCACCGACGCACCTCCGGGTCAGCTGCCAGAGGCCTTGATGCCTCGATCCCTAGCGGCATTGGCGACGTCGGAAGGGCCACTGGCCAATTGTGGCTCGCCGTTCTGGATCGCCCTGAGATGCCGCAGGCTCTTCAGGTCTTGTCCTGGAGCTCGCTCTAGCTCATCCATGATCTTGCGGACCTGGTCAACAAGGGGTAGGTGTTGCTCGTAGCTCCCGGGTTCGCTGTGCTTGAGGTCAGACGTCTTCGGCGGTGGGCTGAGTGATGGCCTGCGGCGAGACGAAGGTGCCGCGGCCGGGCACTGTGAAGAGCACGCCTTCGTCGATGAGGAGACGAACAGCCTTTCGGGTGGTCTCCCGGGCAAGGCCATAGGCCTGCACGAGCTGGGCTTCGGAGAGGATCTGCCGGTTTGGCGCCCAATCGCCTCGTTCGATTCGGGCGCGCAGGATCCCAGCAAGCTGCAGATAGACGGGCGTCGGCTCGTCGTGATCGATCGTTGCGTCTGGGTCCATGCCGTGACGCTAGACGGAAACACACCTCCATTTACTAGTATCGACGCCTATAGACGTCCATAGACATGGCTAGACAGGTTGGTTATGCTGAGGGACACGAAGACCCTGGCGACCTTGCAGCGGTCCCAGGGTGTGGCCTCACCCGATCTGGAAGTGAGACATGGTCAGAGTATCGAGCATCCCTTGGTCTGCGGAAGACCCTGAGTCACAGGACAACTCAGACGGACTCCCGCTCGGTGTAGTTCCGGCCCGCATGAGCTACGACTTCTCGTGGGATGACGTCATTGAAGTCGTCGAGCTCTACCTTGATCCGGTTCGCGAGGACGGGTACCTGGTCCTGGTCGCAAGGCATGTCGAGGAGGAACACATCGGCACATTGTTCTGGTCCGGACCGACACTGCACGGGGTGATCTGGCGAGGTCGGGCAAGTGAGCGATCGCAGGGGTGGCGAGACCACCAGCAGTCCCGACTGCGTGTTCGTCTCGAGCAGCACCATGGCGGTGGACGATGAGCGTGCTTGGAAGCTTCGCTTTCCGCGACATGGTGATCGAGGTCGAAGAGCTCGTCAGCACCGACTTCAACTTCACGGTTCTGTGGCTACACCGCATCGACGACGGGTGTCGAGAGACCGTCGTCGTCCATCGTGACGGCCAGTTCTATCCCTCCGTAGGCGTGGACCTTGGGGAGCTCGGGCTCGCCGAGCTCGGCATCGCCTTGGAGCGCTTCATGGACAGTCGCAGCGGGAGCACTTCCGTCGGCGCCTACGACGAAGAGAAGGGGGTCGACTGAGCGAATGCTCAGTCGACCCCCTTGACCATTGGCGGTCTACAGCTCAGTCACCACTGACGAGGCTCCGGCTTCGCGAAGGGCTGCGTCCTTGCCTGGTTTGTTGGCGTAGCCGATCGTCGCGACGCCTGCGGCCAGCCCGGCTTCGACATCGGACTTCGAGTCACCGATGAAGACCGCATTCTGCGCCTCGAACCCTGTAGTGCTCAACGCCCGCAGCAACAGGTAGGGGTCCGGCTTCATGAGCTCAGGCCTGCCGAAAGGCCTGGCTTCGATGGTCGCCACTTGGCCGTCAAGCCCGTGGGCACGAAGGTAGGTGGCGATGGCCTTCTCGCCGTTGTTGCTCACGATCGCCACGGTCAGTCCCGCGCGGCCCGCGCGTTCGATCAACTGCGCCGCGCCTGAAGTCGGCTCTGCGGTCCTGACGGCATCGACCTCGGCCTGGTCAAGCTGGGCGTTGAGCTGCTCTGCTGAGGCTTCAGGCAGATCGGCTGCGGCGACACGAAGGACTTCCATGGGGTCGTGTTCGTCCTTTAGTGAGAGCCCAAGTTGCACATCGAATCGACTGACTGCCTCCACGAGCTCCGAGGCGATCTGGTGGGCCGGATATCCCGCGAAGACGCTGCAGACCGGGCCATCGAAGTCGAGCAACAGGCACTTGGCGCCGAGGAGGTGGCTCTGGTCCAGCTTCACGGGGCCTCCCAAGGCTGCGCGACCGTCTCCCAGACGGAATTGAACCAGGCGCGAGCGGCGTTGACGAACATTTCGCCCTGCTCGGAGTTCTCACCGGAGCTGGAGAAGTGCAGCAGGGCGGCGTCCTTGCCCATGGGGTCGTAGATGGGGACGCGGTCGCCTTCGATGGCGACCGTGTGCTCGACGATCGGATAGAACCCGAAGAACCCCTCGGTCTCGTTGAGGACGAAGAGCTTGAAGACGGGCGCGATGCCGTGGGTTCGGATCTCCACCGAGCCGGACTTGATGAGGCCGAGCTCTGCAAGTTCGTCGACCTCGTGGGCGATGGCTTCAAGGGCTCGGTCCGTAATCCGCGCCATCCGGGCGGTGACCCGGGTGGGGTCCTCGGTGGGTTCGACCGGGGTAGGCAGCGCCATCGGAAGGCGCATGTTGGACACCATGACCCGGAGGCGGATGTCCTGGGGTGTCAGCTCACCGAGCCGGATGCGGTCGAGCGGCTCGGCGATGACGCCGCGGAGCGTCTCACCTGAGAATCCCGCGAAGTCGATGGCGACGTGGGCCTCCTGGAACAGCGCTTCGACGTGCGGCCGGAGTTCCACGGTGCGGTGGGTCTTGATGCGGACCCGAGGCAGCTTGCCTTGCTGGATCACCACCAGCTTGAGGTCGGTAAGGATCTTGAACGCGCTCTTGACGGTTTCGCGCGCGACCCCGAAGTGGCCCTGCAGCCGCTTGTTGGAGGGCAGCACCTCTCCCGGCGCGAACTTGCCCGTGAGGATGGCGGCCTTCAGGCGGTTGGCGATCTGGGTGGATTGGTTGTCTTTGCTGTCCGGATCGATTTTCCCCAGGAAGTCGAGCTCATCTGTGCTGTCGTCCATCCAGTCAGGGTAGCACTTGACTAGCCAGGACAGAAAATTTCGCCACCCCGGTTGACATGACTAGCCAGGCTCTGTAGGGTCATGCTCATCAACCACTTGGCTAGCCAGGTGGCGACAGGACCGCCGGTCCCGTCTCTCCAATCGCCAAAGCATCAACCTGGGAGGCACCCCTTGAAGACCATCACCACCGTCGAGGCGTCGGACTGGTTCGACCAGGAGCCGACCTTCGCCGAACTCGATGCGATCGAGATCGAGTGGCCGCAGATCGAAGCAGAACTGATGGAGCTGGAGCTTGAGCTTTCTGGCCCGGCTCCCGAGCGGCTGGTCGCCTTCGACATCGACCGTGCGCTCGGCGACACGCTCGCTCCCGGCTTCCCGACCTTCTCGATGAACTAGGGGCCGGACATGTACTCGTTCAAAGAGATCGAAGCCCAGCCGGTCAGGGCCGAGGAGCTGGAGGCCGGTGACGTCATCGTTACCCCGGCGCTGCGCAGCGAGGTCGTCGCCTCGGTCCAGCCGTCCGGAGTCTTCAGCGTCGTCATCACCACCGAGTTCGGTCGCAAGCCCGTGTCCTGGATTCTGGACCGCTGGGTGGGAGTGCCGACGCTGCGGTGCTCGAAGTTCAGGATGCAGCCGACCGTCGCGGTGTGGGAGCCGGACTACCAGGCCACGAAGGTCGAGGCGGGAATCCGCTTCAACCCCCACAACCGAAGCGACATGTTCGTGCTCGCCGCCGCAAGCTTCGAGGGACGCGGCCGAGGTTGGGCCTTCGATGATGTCGCGACCGAAGGCGCGGAATCGGTTGACGGCCTTACCAAGGCGCAGGCCCGCTCGGCGGTCCGCAAGGCCGCCAAGGCCCATGCCTTCCGTCTCGGCCTCGCCTTCGAGGAGGCCGAGTAATGGCGAAGATTCGCATCATCGGCTTGCAGTTCGAGGTCGACCACGTCGTTACCCAGCTGTCGCGACTGCTGCCGGTCCGGTCCGTCTCGGAGCCGAAGCCGTGCCGCCGCGCCGCCGACCGGGGCAAGGTCCGCGTCTACGTCCACATCGGCGCCGCCGAGGAGATCCGCTGATGAGCTACCTCGCGAAGTTCGATGACCCGACCGGGGAGCGGCACGGCGGGCTCCCGACCTACAACTTCCGGTTCGCGCCGAACGGCCTGTGCACTCGCCGCCAGCTGGCGGCAAAGGGCCTGACGCCCGGGCGCCAGCCGATCGCCGCGCAGATCCGGTGGCGTCGCGGCCGGCGCTTCGCCTACCTCTACCGCGAGGACCTGGCCCAGCCGAAGCGCCCGGCCACTGATGCGCAGCTCGCCGCGCTCATGAAGGCCTGGGTCAAGAACGCGACCTGCCCGACGTGCGGCACCGAGTACGGCCACTACATCCCGCGCAGCTTGGGCGAGTGCCTGGCCTGCCACGAAGGAGCGACACGATGACCACCACCCAAACCATCCGCATCCCGTACGTCGTGACCACCACCGTGCCCGAGGCCGGTGTCGAGATCGTCATTCAACCCGCCGAGCGCGAAGTCCCCGAGTACTGGGACAACGTGCGCATCGTGGTGGCGCTGCACGAGGACGGCACCCATTGCCTCGCCACCTGTGGGTGCGTCGCACCCGAGGACCGCACCACGATCCGCCGCGGCGAGACCGTGACCATCGGCGAGTGGACCTGGTTCGGCGGCCAGCACTCTTGGCTTGCTGGTTACCGCCGCATCGGCCCGAGTGTCGCCGAGCTGCGCCTGGAGGCGCGCGTCGACGAACTCACCGAGGACCTCGCGGGGGAGAAGATCCTCCACGGCCTCACTCGCGAAGATGTCGCCGCCTGCGAGGCCAACATCGAAGGGCTCAAGACCCGGCGAGCAGCGATCCGCACCTCCCTGCGCCGTTCCCGCAGGGCCACTGCCGACGCTGAGCACCGCTTCGGGCTCGCCTTCCAGGCGGCGTGGGCCGGATGGTCGGTCGCGATCCTCATCGCCGCGCTCTGGGTCTCGGCGGTGATCGCATGACCGCCAGCAACACGGAACGCCACCTGGGCACGACCGTCGTCGCTGTCGACGAGATCGCCGAGCTGTTCGCCGCCGAAACCGAGACGAGCGAGGAGTTCGAGCGGGCCGTCGCCGACGTCATGGCCCTGCTCACGAAGTGCCACGAGTGCACCGTTATCGACTTCGGGGAGGACCTGTGAGCACGCCGATTCCCACGCCCGCTACGCCCGAGCCCGAACGCGATCCGCAGGACACGATCGACTGGGACCTGCTCGACCAGCAGGTGTTCGGCGACGAGACCGAGCCTGAGCAAGGCGGCGAGGACACCACTTGCACTTCTGACGAAGCGCGGACCGGGCGCGCGGAGGCGCGGATCGATCCGCCCCCCTTTGCCGAGACCAGCGACGACACCGACGGGACCGAGATCGAGGCCGCGCCGACATCGAACTCAGGCGATGAGCCGCAGAAGTCGGCCTCGATGATCCCGTCGTTCGTCGACTGGGAGCGGGCCGAGGCCGAGGGGAAGGTGAAGGCCTCCCGCGCGGCGGCGTCGTCGAAGATCGCGGTCGCCGACGCGGCGCTGGAGCGCAAGCTCCGCCGCGAGGGCGCCGAGGAGGAGCGCAGGCTGCGCCGCGAGGCCCTGGAGGACGAGCGCAAGGCTCGTCGCCGGGTCGAGCGCAAGCAGTCGCGCCTTGAGCGGAAAGAGCGCCGCAGGGCGTCGCGCGCGGTGCTGGTCGAGCGGGTGCGGGAGAACGCGGTCGGCGTGTACGCCATGACCGTGTACGCCACCGCCGCGACCGTGGCCGTGGGCGGGCAGATCAGCGTCGCCGCCGCACGGGACTGGCCGCTGATGTTCGGCATCGGCATGGCCGTGTTCATCGAGGGCACCGCCCTGGCGATGGCGCTGACGGCGATGAAGCAGCGGCTCAAGGGTGAGAAGGCGTTCCTTCCGCGTGCGCTGACGTGGCTGTTCGCGCTGTTCGCGGCCGGGATCAACTACTACACGCACGCCGAGGACCAGATCCTCGCGGTGATCCTCGGAGCGTCGAGCCTGACGGCCATCACGGTGTACGAGATTCGGTCGGCCGCCAAGCACCGCGACGCGCTGCGTGAGCAGGAGATGATCGCCGAGCCCGCGACGCAGTTCGGGTGGCGGATCTGGCTGGTGCACCCGCGCCTGACGTTCGCGGCCTGGAAGCAGGACGTGTCGGCCCGCCTCGCGGGCGAAGCCGCCAACCTCATGGGCGCCGCCGTTGATGCCGCCGAGTGTCGCAGCCGCCGCCGCGCCGCCGACGCTGAAGTCGACCGCGCCCGCCGCGAAGCGAAGCAGGCCGGCTTCCCTCCGATCATCCTCACCTTCGCCGACGACACCGACACGAAGACCACCGAGGAGACGTTTGCAGCGGACGCTCACGAGACCCCTGCAGAGGGGAACCGGACAGACGGCCATGTGAACGAGATGACATCAGGCCAACACACCTCTTGCACGTTTCGTGAAAAAGGCCCTGCCGACACGAAACGGCACGTCGCGGCAGTGGAGGAACCCACCGCCGACGAGGCCGAAACCGCGGCCGCGCCGCGCCCGAAGCGGCCCCGCCCGGTCCCGGCTAAGCCGATGCCGGCGCCCGCCGCGCGCCTGTCCGACGACGAGGTGATCGCCGGACTGCGGGACCTCGTCGCCGCCGAAGGCGGGGTGTCGGTCAAGCGGGCCCGCCGGGAGTTCGGCCTCGGGTTCGAGCGGGCCAAGCGCCTGATCGAGAAGGCCGAACGCCCCGACGACGGAACCGAGGCCGGCCCCGAATGACCTTCCGATCGGTGGGGCCGGGCCGCTGCTCGACCGGCCCCACCACCTAGACCTTCCACACCGCGAACTGCAAGGAGTACCTGCTCATGGACACAGCAATGATCGTCATGATCTCCATCGCCCTCGTCGCCATCGGCATGGTCGTGATCCGCCGCGCCTTCTGGTCGGGTCAGGCCCTGTTCACCCTCGGCATCATCGGCTTCATGGCCGCCATCCCGGCTTTCGGCGACTTCTCGACCACGGTCGTCTACGGCATCGCCTCCGGCGTCGACGCGTTCATCGCCCAGTTCTAAGCGAGAACCGACGATGACGAACCCGAAAGTCACCACACCAGCGAAGGCCGGCCCCGCGCCCGCCGAGGCGAAGCCGGTCGATACCGAGGCGGCCACGGCCGCGCCGATCGACCCCGACAACATCTCGACCACCAGCTCGGCGTCCGCGCCCGGCGCGAAGGCGACGAGCGGCAAGTCGAAGGTGAAGGCCTCACCGATGCGCCGCTGGGCGGTCCCGCTCGCGATCGTGGGCGTGCTGCTGCTCATCGGCATGGTCCAGGCGGGCATGGCCTGGTGGCTCGCCGCTCTGGTCGTCGCTGCCCTCGCCATCCCGGCCGTGATCGGGTTGATCGCCGCGACCCGACGCCGCAAGAAACGCGACGCCGCCGCCCGCGCCGAGCGTGGTCTGCCGCCCGAGGCCCGACCGGCTCGCCGGGGTCTCTTCGGCCGCCGCGCGGTCCCCGGTACCGCTGGGGCCGCCGCGATGGGCGGCGTGCCGGGCGGTCGCCGCGGCGGTATCGGTCGAACCGGCGGTGCCGGAGCTGCCGGGGCCGGGCCTGCTGGCGCGGGTGGTGGCCGTCGCGGCCCGCTCGCCCGGATGCTCGGCCGCGGCAAGAACAGCGCCGCCGTTCCCGGCAAGCCGGGCGGTTCGGCGGCGATGCCGGGCCGGGCCGGGACGAAGGGGACCGCCGCTGCGGCCGGGAAGCCGGGCACGGGACCGGGCGCGGCGGGCCGGGCCGGTCTGCTCAGCCGGGTCATGCCCGGCCGGGGCAAGCGGGCCGGGACCGCCGGGCCGGTCGGCTCGGGCCGACCGGGTGCGGGTCCTGCGGGCCGGTCTGGGTGCGGTGTCGGTACGGCCCGCCGGGCCGGGTCGGCTCCTCGCGGGGCCGGGCCTGCCGGTCCCGGTGGGGTCGGGTCGGCGGCGGGTCGACCGGGTCGGTTCGGTCGGATCTTCTCCAAGAAGGGCCGGAGCCAGGCCCCGGGGACCGGTCCGGGCCGGAACGCCAACGGCGGCCCCGGGGCCGCTGGGGGACCGGTCGGTGGCCCGCAGACCGAGACCGACGAGCCGGGCCCGAAGCGATCGGGCTGGCGCGGGTTCGCCGAGCGGGCCGGGCGCGGCTTCGAGTCCTTCGGGCTCGGCTCGGCCCGGTGGGCGGGCCGGGGCTGGCGGGGCGCGCAGCAGGCCGGAGCCTGGTGGGCCTCCCGCCGGAACACCGCCACCGACACCGCACCGGAGGCCGGGCCCGGCGATGCGGGGCAGGCCGCGCATGAGGCGCAGTTCGCGCCTCCGCCGCCGCCGAAGCCGAAGCGGCCCCGCTGGACCGCTCCGGACGCGCAGCCCGGTCCCGCGCCGACGCCGCCGACCTCGGCGGGGCTGGGCCCGGCACCGAGCGGCCCCGAGCCCGCTGGGTTCTCCCTCGGCGGTTCGGGCGGGCTGCCGCCGGTCCCGCCGCCGAAGCGGCGTCAGCCCCACTCGGTCCCGCAGCCGAGCGTCGCATCGCCGATCGTCCAAGGCCCCGGCGAGGCCCCACGAGTTCCCTCGCCCGCGCCCGCTCCTCAGGTTCGGGTGCAGGGCTCCTATCCGCAATCACGTCACCAGAAAGGCACCACCATGGGCTACCACCCTGTCGTACAAGCCGCCTCCGAAGGCGCCGCCGGCATCGGCGGCTACCAGTTCCGCAACCTGCTCGACATCCAGTCGATGGTGCACGCGACGCCGGACATGTTCGCCAACTTCGCGACCGCCTACCGGGTCATGGGCGAACAGCTCGCCCAGACCCCGGCCGGGGCCGAGATTGGCGCGCACTACATCAACCTCGCCGCGCAGATGCAGTCCATGGCCGCCTCGGCGCAGACCACGGCCGCGATGTTCGAGGCCAAGCACGCCCAGGACATGCAGCGCCTGTCCAACCCGCGCCCGAACGAGCAGATGGCCGACTACGGCGCCAACCAGGCCTGACCGCCCGACCCGGCCGCCGCGAGGTGCGGCGGCCGGGCACCTGAACCCATTGAGCCATAACCGATCTGACCACCTGAAGCACTGACCGCCTTGCCGCACAAGGAGCGCATCACCATGGCACACCCGAACATCTCAAGCATTGCGCCGCAGCGCAAAGCCGCGACCGGCCTGGCCGGGCGGGAATGGGACCTCGGCGCGTGGTCGAACCCGATCACCGGCATCCTCGCCCTCTACCTCGCCGGGATCGTCATCTACCCCTTCGACCTGCCCTGGTGGGCCGTGCTGCTGGTCGCGCTCGGGGCCGGGGCCGCACTGACCTGGTCGGTGCGCAAGGCCGGATTCCGGCTCCTCGCTGTCGTCTACACCGCCTCCTGCGCGGGCGTCGCCGCCGGGTGGCTCACCTTCGCCTCGCAGCTGCTGACGTTCGACATCTTCCACATCGTGCGCACCGGCAAGTGCCTCCTGGCGCTCATCGGCGCGTGCCTGCCGCTCGCGATCATCTACTTCGTGCTCCTCGCCGGGCACGGCCGCGCCATCCAGGCCGCCTACATCGCCGAGCAGGAGAAAGTCCAGCGCCGCTCGGCAACCGTAGCGGCCCTGTCGGCGGCGAAGATCCGCGGCTGGGCGCTCACCGGCGAGACCAGCGACGAGGCCCGCACCGCCACGGACTTCGAGATCCAGCCCGGAGGCACCACCCTCACCGAGGCGCTGACCATGATCGACCGCCTGGAGATCGCCCTGAAGGCCCCGTTCAAGGGCGCGGTCCGCCTGGAGCGGCCCCAGGGTGGTCACGTCGGGCAGGTGCGCCTGACCTGCGCGAAGCGATCGGTCCTGGCCGAGCTGGTGCCGATCCCCGCCGCCCCGGCCGAGCCGCGCTCGATCCTGGAGCCGCTGCCGACCGGCCGGTTTGAAGACGGCGAGACCGCCGCCGAGGTCTACGCCTACACCTCCACCACCTCGATCGGGCAGAGGGACTCGGGCAAGACCATGCTGCAGAACATCATGATCGACGGCTTCGTGTCCTGCGACGACTGCCTGGTGTTCATCATCGACTTCAAGGAAGGCGCGACCGTACGGCCGTGGCTGGAGCCGTACGCACTCGGCCTGGTCGACCGCGCACCGTTCGACTGGGTCGGGTTCACCGTCGCCGACGTCCACGCCATGGTTGCCGAGCTCAACCGCATCGCCGGAACCCGCGCCCGGGGCCGCAAGGGCGACAAGATCACGCCCTCGGCGGCCCTGCCCTCGATCCGGCTCATCATCGACGAGGTCGCCGACCTCACCGCCGGGTCCGACATGGACACCGCCAAGGCCGCCGCGATCAAGCTGCTTATCCAGGTGCTGCGCAAGCACCGAAGCGAGGGCGTCGACGTCGACCTCGCCACCCAGCGGGCCACGATGTCGTTCCTGGGCAACAACGCCCGCGACATCCTCTCCCAGGCCGTGCACCAGAACATCCTGCGCGTCGACTCCCCGGCTGAGGTGTTCAACACCCTGCAGACCTCGATGGACAAGCTCGGCGGCGTCGACCCCTCGGAGTTCTCCGAGCCCGGCTCGATCCTGACCATCCGACCAGGGGCCCGCCGCGCGGTCCGCCGCGCCTTCTACCTGCCCACCGAAGCGATCCCGGCCCGGGCCGCGCACTACGCCGCCCGCCGCCCGGTCCTCGAAGCCACTGCGCTCGAGGGCGCCTCGGCCGCCTACCGCAACCGCTGGACCAACACCCGCGTCCAGGCCCTGCTCCACTCCATCCGCAACAACCAGCCCGTCAATCACGACCAGACCGACACCGACCACCAGCCGATCGACACACCGACTGCCGCTCCCACCGAGGCGCCCGCCGCGACCGGGACGACGCTGGTCGCGCCCGCCCCAGCGGCGCAGAGCAACGGACAGATCGGGGCCCTGCAACTGCGCGCGACCCTTCACGAGGCCTTCGGTACCGGGGAAGGCGAACGGCGCTACCACCTCGCCCGGGGCAAGGTCGCCCTGCGCGTCATGACCGGCCACATCCGCGCCACCGCAGCCGAGGCCGCACCGACCCGCGACCTCATCGACACCCTCACCGCCCACGACCCGACCATGTTCGCCAACCTCGACGGCAAAGCGCTCGGCGCGCTCCTCGCCCCCTACGGCATTGAGCCGAGCAAGCAGATCGGCGCCGGACAGTGGGGGACCAACGCCCGCGGTTACCGCCTCACCGACCTCGCCGCCGGCCTCGAACGCGAACCCGCCACTGACACCACCGATAACGGCGACACAGTGCCCGATGATGCGAGCTCTCAACCGGCCTAACAGCAGGGCCTAACAGAAGCCGTAACAGCACCTAACACCAACGACCTGTTACCAGCTGTTAGAGCACCTGTTAGCGCCCCCTGACCTGCGAACTAACACCTAACACCAACACCGCCGAGACCCCCTCCCAAAGGGGATCGCGGCCCCGCACACCCAAAAACCGGGGGTCCTCCCCACCTGTTAGAAGCCTCGACCTGACACCGAAGGAGACACCGAAATGGACCGTTGCCCCGACTGCGGAGTGACCTACGACTACGACGGCGAATGCGCCTGCTGCGGGGTCTGCGGCGGCATCGCCGACTGCACCCCCGACTGCGACTGCGCCTGGTGCGTCGACCCGAGCGACGAGTACTAGCCCGACCGGCCCGGCCCCGAGGGGCCGGGCCCGCACCCGAACGGAGACGACCGCATGGACGACATCGAAATCTGCCCCGTCTGCGGCGAAGACCGCGACAGCGAGTCCTGCTGCTACCTGTGCGTGTCCTGCCAGGACGACGCCGCCGACTACGACGGCATCCTCTGCATCCTCTGCGCCGACGAGAACTAGCCCGACGCCCACCGCGATCCGACACCGAACGAAAGGCACCGCCCCGTGATCATCTCCGAACTGATCGAGGAACTGCACAACTTCCTCGCCGACTGCGGCGACATCGAAGTCCTCATCGGCGACTCCTACGACGTCCGCTTCCTGACCATTGACTACCTCGCGGGCTCCTTCTACCACCACGAGAACACCAAGACCGCCGACCTCTACGCCCACACCAGCGACGCGCAGACCGGCCAGAAGTCCTGCCAGCACGGCGACGAGTGCGAGGTCGACGACGAACCCATGGTCGCCCTCATCTGGACCAACTAGCCGCCCACCACGAAGCAGCCCAACCGAAGGAGCACACCACCCATGACCACGAACGCCGCCACCATCACCGTGACCGAGACCAAGGAGACCGGCGAGGTCACCTACTGGTCGGACCTGTTCTGGGACCGCAGCGACTGGTTCGCCCTGTTCAGCGAAACCTGGGCCGCCCGCTGGGAGCACCAGACCCTCATCACCGACCGCTTCGCCCTCTGGGACGCAGGCGCCGTCGCGGGCCATATCGACCGGCGCCTGCCCGCCCTCGCCTCCGGCATGGTCTGCCACGGCGCGGCCGACCCCGAGCTCCACCGCGTCACCGGCGACCGCACCCTCGCCGAGCACACCGCCAACACCTGGCGCGAGCTCGTCATCAACACCGCCCCGGACACCGACGACGTCGACGCGTGGGAGGCCGCGCGCATCACCTGGAGCGACTACCGCACCGACCACGGCCGCATCGGCACCACCGGCGACGGCACCCGCGCCGTCTTCCTCGGCACCGACCGCGTCGACCTCCTCGCCCGGCTCGACCTCACCGCGCACCAGTTCGACCCCGAAGGCCGCCTCCACCTCACCGCCGCCGAAGGCCGCATCGCCGCCCTCGTCCCCACCAACCGCACGGCCCGAACCGACACCGACCCGGTCCTCGCCGCCATCGCCAACTAGCAACGCCCGCAACCGAAGGAGCACACCTACATGACCGACGCCAACACCATCCACCTGACCGTCGACCTCGTCGCCTTCTGCGGCACCGAAGTCCTCGTCATCGAGCGCGGCGACGACCCCTACGCGGGCCACCTCGCCCTGCCCGGCGGCTATGTCGACGCCGAAGAGACCAGCCGCGCCGCCGCCGCCCGCGAAGCCGCCGAGGAGACCGGCCTCGCCATCGACCCGGGGCACCTGCACCAGCTCGGTGTCTACGACGACCCCGACCGCGACCCCCGCGGCCGCGTCGTCTCCGTCGCCTACACCCTCACCCTGGCTGAGCGAGCGAACGTCATCGCTGGAGACGACGCTGCCCAGGCCTACTGGCTCGACATTGAGGAGGCCCTCAAGCGCCCCATGGCCTTCGACCACCGCGACATCCTCATCGCCGCCTACAGCCGCCTGGTCGACGGCATCACCGACCAACTCTAGCCAACCCGGCCCGGCCCCGCGAGGGGTCGGGCCCCAGCGAAGGAGATCTGCATGAACCCGACCGCCGGAATTTGTCAAATAGACAGATTGATGGCCGCCGCCCGCATCGGCCGCGAGGATTGGCGCTACCGCGATCGCGACGCGGTCGAGGCCGTCAACGACGACGCCGTGACCAGGGGTCCTGTCGAAACTACGAGTGCCCTTGTCGCTGCGGCGACTTCGGTCGATGATTGCCAGACTCAAAACGAGCCGCCCAATCCAGGAGCGGCCCGTGCCCTCCCGTCCCCGTTGTTCGATCCGCCGACCAACGAATTCGTTGTTTTGGCAAACCCACACCTTAAAGTTGCGCGCCGCGATTCCGGCGCGCACCATGGTCGACCCAACCCCGAAACATCCATCCTGAAAGGACAGTCATGCCTGGTCATCTCTGGTGCCCACTCGGCCCCACCACCGCCCGCTGCGCGCTCTGCCGCCTCCTCGCCGCGCACCGGCCGCACCCGATCTCACCTCGGTCCTGGTTCACCCGCTGGATCTGGCCCGACGGCACTTGGAGCGACAACCGCTTCGGCCTCGCCGCGCCGGTCTGCACCGGCACGCCCGCCCCGGTCTGGGCGTGATCGCCGTGGTCTTCCATCGCTACATCGCGCGCAAGGACCAATGGCGGATCTGCTGCCGATGCCAGCAGGCAACCTTCATCTACTTCGAGCCCGTCGCCCCCGACGAGCAGGAGTTGCGGCTGCGGGTCTACTTCGCCAACACCATGGCCGAGGAGACCTTCGACATCGACGCCGTCCCCGACTGGGTGTCCCGCTGCTTCGCCGGTCGCGGCATCGAGCGAGCGGAGGCGACTCGATGAGCGAACCCGTGCACGGTCACCGCTGGGCCCGTTCCGAGCCCGGGAAGACCCCGCTGCCCTGGAGCAGGTGCCTCCGCTGCCACTGCTTTGTCGCGATCTTCGAGCAGCCGATGTGGCGCGGCGCTACCCGGATCCGAAAACGCTGGTTCCACCCCGATGGCCTGGTCGAGACCATGCAGCTCGATGCGATGGAGCCGCCCTGCCCCGCCGACTTCCCCGACTACGACACCACACGAAAGGAGACCAACAGATGAGCCTGATCCTCAAGCGAGGCAACGATAACGACGCGAACTTGCGGCTTGCTGAGCAGTCCGTGCTCGGCGCCGCCCTGATGCAGCCCAACGTGATCCCCGAGATCACCGCCCACGTCAATACCGGATCGTTCCAGAACCCGCGCCACATCCTGATCTGGGAGGCCATCACCGCCCAGCACGACGAAGGCCTGCCGGTCGACGCGCTCACCATCACCGCCCGCCTGCTCGACGAGGGCAACCTCAAGAAGGTCGGCGGGGGGAACTACCTCCATGACCTGGTGGCCGGAGTACCGACTGCCGCCAACGGCGGGTACTACGCCCGCAAGGTCGCCGACGCCGCCAAGCGCCGCGAGATGGAGGCCGCCGCGATCCGCCTCGGCCAGCTCGCCAAGGACGGCAAGCACCGCGACCTCACAGAGGTCCTGGCCCTCTCCCGCGACACGCTCGACGCCATCGGCACGACCGGCGACGGCTGGGCCGACCCGATCCCGCTCATCGACGCCGCGAACCTGCCCGCCTTCCCGACCTCGGCGTTGCCGACGTGGGTGGGCGACATGGCCGACGGCGTCGCCGAGGCCACCCAGACCCCGGCTGACCTCGCCGGGGCGATGGCTCTCGCGGCACTGTCGACCGCCGTGCAGGGCAAGATCAAGGTCCAGGTCAAGTCCGGCTGGGTCGAGCAGTGCAACCTGTTCGTCTGCGTCGCGCTCAATCCGGGCAACCGCAAGACCGGCGTGTTCGACGCGATGGTCCGCTACCCGCTCCTCGAGGTCGAGCGCGACCTTGCCGAGGAGCTCAAGCCGCGGATCATCGAGTCTCGCACCGAGGCCGACATCCTTACCCGCGCCGCCGAGGCCGCCCGCATCCACGCCGCGAAGAACGCCTCGGACCCCGACGCGGTCAACGAGGCCAAGCGGGCCGCGCTCGAAGCCGAGCAGTTCGAAGTCCCGCACGAGCCGAAGCTGTTCGCCGACGACGTCACGCCCGAGATCGTTAAGACCCTCATGGCCCGCCACGGCGGTGCGATGGCGGTCCTCTCGGACGAGGGCGGCCTGTTCCAGACGATCGCCGGACGCTACTCGGGCGTTCCTGACCTGGACGTGTTTCTCAAGGGCCACTCGGGTGGCATGATTCGCGTCGAGCGCAAGTCCTCGGCCTCGGAGCACATCGACTCCGCTGCTCTGACGATCGGGCTCTCGCCGCAACCGGCGGTGCTGCGCGACGCGGCCGGCATGCCTGGCTTCGAGGAGCGCGGCCTGCTCGCCCGGTTCCTGTTCGCCATGCCCGAATCGCGAGTCGGGTCCCGCAAGCACAATCCCGACCCCGTGCCCGGGAAGGTCGAGCGCGAATACGCCCGCCGCATCGCCGCCCTCGTCCACTCCGCCCACATGACCAGCGAGGCCACGGTCATCGAGCTCACCCCCGCGGCCCGCGACCGCGTGATGGAGCTCGAGCGCGATCGCGAGCCGCGGCTGGCGCCGGGCGGTGAGTGGGAGTCGATCCTGGCCTGGGCCAACAAGTGGACCGGGCAGATCGTGCGCATCGCCGGGCTGCTCCACATCGCCGAGCACGGCTTCGTCGGCCGCTACGACCCGATCGAGGCCGACACCATCGACGCGGCCACGATGATCGGCTACTACTACGCCGACCACGCCCGCGCCGTCTGGGACTACATGGGCGCCAGCACCGAAACCGGCCCCGCCAAGATGCTCCTGGAATGGTTGGCGCGCAACGCCAAGCCCGGGATGTCGTCCACTGACATCCACCGAGGCGTGCGCGGCCGAACCGTCCTCAAGTCCGCCGCCGAGGTCCGAGGTGCGCTCGACCTCCTCGAAGACCACGGCTGGGCACGCAGGCGCCTGGCTCCTACGACGTCGCGGAAAGGGGGACGCCCACCCGCACCTCGATACGACTTTCATCCGCAGCTCAATGCGGGTACCGGCGGCTTGGCCTAGGAAACTTCGCCGCCGGTCCCGTCCCTCCAATCGCCAAAAAGGAAGGAAGTTAAGCATGTCACGCTCGACCGTTCATCCGACACTCTCGCGCCACAGCTCCACCAACCTCATGACCCTCCAGGATGTCTACGAGGAGCTCGAGATCTCGAAGTCGACCTGGAACGACTGGAAGAACAAGGGCCGCGCACCCAAGCACTTCAAGCTGCCGAACGGCCAGGTCCGCATCCGCCGTGCCGACTTCGACAAGTGGCTCGACCAGCTCGCCGAGGTGAGTGCCTGATGCGATGGAGCAGGAAGGTGACCTTCTGGGACCACGAAGTCACCAAGCGGCAGAAGGGCAAGACCTACACCGTTCGCTGGACCGTGGGAGGGCAGAAGCAGCGCCAGCCGCTGCACGGCAAGGCCGCCGCAGACGCCCGCAAGGCCGAGCTGATGGTCGCCTACGCCAGCGGCGAGCGCTTCGACATCGACAGCGGCCTCCCCGAATCCGAGCTCCGGCGGGAGACCGCCATGAGCTGGTACGCGGCGACGATCCAGTTCACGGAAGCCCACTGGCCCCACGTCGGGAGCCGACAGCGCCAGAGCATTGCCGAGGGCCTGAGCGAAGCGACGCTCGCCGTACTAAAGAAAGGAAAGCAGCCGCCGAAGGACGACGAGATCCGCGCGGCACTCCGGAAGTGGGCGTACGCGGACAGGATCCAAGGCGACGAGCTTCCCGAGGATCACAAGGAGACCGTCGCCTGGCTCGAGGAGAACACGGTCGACATGGCGGCCTTCGACGACGACCAGACCGGCCCCGCTCTTGCACGCGGCATCCTCGAAGCCCTGAGCCGCAAGAAAGATGGCAAGGCTGCCGCCGCGAACTACGCCAATCGGCGACGCACCACGGCGAACAAGTTCTTCGAGTACGCAGTCGAACTCCGGCTGCTTCGAACCAACCCGCTGAAAGGCGTGACTATGCGACGGGAAAAGAGCGACGACTCCATCGACCCTGCGGTCGTTCCGAACTCGGAGCAGCTCAGCCGACTGCTCGCCGAGGTCGCCGGGCACGGCAAGCTGGGGGAGCGGCTGGTCGCGTTCTTCGCGACCATGGCCTACGCCGGTCTCCGGCCCGAGGAAGCCATCGCGCTGCACCTCGAGAACGTCTACCTGCCAACGGAAGTGGACAAGGACCACCCCGATTACGGCAAGCAGTTCGGCGAGTTCCGGCTCAAGCGCGCCGACACGCACGCACCGACGCGCTTCAACGACGACCGGACCAAACGCCGTAGCCGCCGGCGCCTCAAGCACCGTGCCGAGAAGGCCGTGCGCCTCGTGCCGATCGAACCGAGGCTGCTCACGATCCTGCGCCGCCACATCGCCGAGTTCGGCTTCGGCCCGGGCGACCGACTCTTCGTCGGACCGCAGAACGGCGTCCTCTCCCCTGACCGCATCGGCAGGGTCTGGCGAAAGATCCGCCCCGATGCGCTGACCGATGAGGAGCTGCAACGCGGCATGGCGGCCGTGCCGTACAACCTCAGGCACGCCTGCGTCTCGAGCTGGCTCGCCGCCGGCATCGAGGTCGCCCAGGTTGCCGAGTGGGCCGGGCACAGCATCGAGACCCTGCTGCGCATCTACGCGAAGTGCATCGACGGGAGCGCGCAGCGCGCTAGGAGGCGCCTGCTGCAGGCCCTCGCCGAGGAGGAGGGAAATTCGATCGAGCTCGACAAGTAGAGCGTTCCCGCCGATGACGAAAGGAATTCGGACATTATTGAGAGGAACAGCCCCTTGGAGGCAGCATGAACTGGGTGGCCGTAGGTTGGGACGCTAACAACGTTAGGTACTTCCTGAACGGTGAAGGCGTCAAGACTCTCGAGTTTAAGGGCGTTACGACGTTCAATCATCCCGGCCTTGCTTGGGGCGTAGTAGAAGAGGAGCTGACGCAGGCTTGGGCTCCGAACAGGCCAGGTATCGGGCCAGATCCGGTGCCTCCTGCGGTAGCCCGCGCGAAGGCTTCAGAGCTGGGTGAGTGGATTGCTGTCTTCACGGATCCCGACCGCGGGGAGCAATACGTCATACGTGCTGATCTGCCCGGATTCCTCACCGAAGACATCGAGCAAGCTCAGCGGTACCCGATCGAGGAGGACGCCCTGGCTCTTGCCTCGATGTACGTTCGAGGAATCGTGGTAGAGGGTCGGATGTGGCAACCTCCCGGGATCGCCAGCATCTCCGCGAGGAGGATTGACTAGGCGAGCCTTCCCCACATGGAACATGCCTTGTTCTTGCAGGTGGACGCGGATGAGACGGGCTCCGATGAATCTGACCATATTCTGACCGGCGGGCCGGAATCGGCCGTCCAGAGCCGGACTCAACCGGACCAGACCTTGAACAACACGAACGGCCCTTGACCGGGAAATCCCTGGTCAGGGGCCGTTTTGGCTGGTGTATGTCGCATGTTGAAAGTGCCCCCGGCAGGATTCGAACCTGCGACGCACGGTTTAGGAAACCGACGCTCTATCCCCTGAGCTACGGGGGCGCGAGAGCCGAGTCTAGCCGATCCGCGAGCCCGTGCCGCTGACCGGTAGTTTGGAACCGTGCCTCCCACCCCCTTCTGGCGCCCCGACAAGCTCACCGTCGTAGCCCGGTTCCTCCAGTTCAAACTGCGGCTCCCGGTCATCATCGCCGTGTGCGCCTCCGTGCCCGCCGTCTTCCTCACCCTCGGCACCGACGGCCAGATGGCCTTGGCGGGCAAGGTGATCGGCTGGGCCGCCGGGATCGTGCTGTGGGCCGAGTCCGTCATCCTCCTCCTCGCCGCCGAACGCAAGCGCGAATGGCTCTGGCGCCACAAGTGGATGCTCCTCGTCTGCCTCCTCACCCTCGTCAGCCTCGTCCTGGCCGCCGGCGGCGCCCAGGTGCTGCGCCTCGCCACCCTCGTCGGCTCCATCCGCGTCCTGCGCGCCAAGCGCATCTTCAACGCCGCCCAGGTCCTCGGCCGCCGCTTCGGCGTCGCCGGCGGCTGGCGCTCCTGGCTCGTCATGTGCATCGGCGGCGTCGCCGCCCTCTTCACCGCCCTCGTCCTCGTCGACCCCACCTCCCAGTACCTCGAACTCCTCACCTGGCTCGAAGGCAACCTCCGCCTCATTCCGATCCTCGCCGCCGGCGTCATCCTCGCCGTCGCCACCTGGCTCGTCGTCCGCGTCAGAGAGGACGACGAGCCCGAATAGCCCCGTATCGTCCTTCCTCGACGCGCCCGCCGCTTCGAGTAGGCTCGGGCGCGTGGATACCGACCTGATCACCTTGACCGGCCTGCGGGTGCACGGACGCCACGGCGTCTTCGACCACGAACGGGAAGCCGGGCAGGACTTCTTCGTCGACGTCTCCCTGCGCACCAGCACGACCGAAGCCGCCGCCAGCGACGACCTCAAGCACACCGTCGACTACGGCGCGCTCGCCGACACCCTCGCCGACATCGTCTCCGGCGAACCCGTCAACCTCATCGAGACCCTCGCCGAACGCCTCGCCGACGCCTGCCTCGCCCTCGACCGCGTCAGCTCCGCCCGCGTCACCGTCCACAAGCCGCAGGCTCCCATCGCCCAGCACTTCACGGACGTCTCCGTCACCATCGAAAGGCCCCAGCGATGACCCGAGTCGTCTTCTCCATGGGCTCCAACCTCGGCGACCGCGAAGCCGCGCTCACCGCCGCCATCGCCGCCGTCGACCCCGAAGCCGTCTCCGACGTCTACGAGACCCCGCCCTGGGGCGGCGACGACGAGCAGCCCACCTACTACAACATCGCCGTCATCGCGAACGACCCGAGCCGCACCGCCGACGACTGGCTCGCCCTCGGCCAGCGCCTCGAAGCCGAGGCCGGACGCGTCCGCGACCCCGAGCGCCCCTACGGCCCCCGCACCCTCGACGTCGATCTCATCGCCGTCACCGACGACGACGGCACCCCCGTCCACTCCGACGAGCCCCGCCTCCAGCTGCCCCACCCGCTCGCCCATCTGCGCGCGTTCGTGCTGGTCCCGTGGTTCGCGATCGACCGCGACGCCGAGCTCCCCGGCAAGGGCCGAGTGAGGGAGCTGCTACGCGACGAGTCCGTCGCGGCGGACGCGCGCGCACTCCGCAGGCTCCACCCGATATGGTCGGAGCATCATGAGTAGTGACGACGGGCACCATCCGAAGCCGAGCCTCAAGCCGACCGCGCCGTCCACCCTCGCGGTGGTGGCGTTGGCCGGGGCCGCGCTGACGCTGCTCCTCGTCGCCCGCTACTACCAGCAGGCCCCCGAACTGGCCTGGTACAACTCCGTGGTCCTGTTCGCACTGGCGGTACTGCTGGCGTGGATGGCCTGGACCACGCGCAAGACCCTGCGCCCCAGCCGGAGGCAGACCCAGACGGCGAGCGCGGGCGGCCTGTCGTCCCGCGAGCCGGGCAGGCTGGAGGGTCCGGAGCACGCGCTCCAGATCGCCCGCTACGCGGTGCTGGCGAAGGCCGCTTCGATCGCCGGCTCGCTCTTCTTCGGCGCCTACCTGGGGTTCACCGTGTGGCTCGCGGTCCAGTCGGGCCGCCTGACCGCCGCAGCCGACGACCTGCCCAAGGCGGTCGCCGGCACCCTCGCGTGCGCCGCGCTCACCGCGGCCGCGCTCTGGCTCGAGCACTCCTGCCGCATCCCCCCGCAGGACGACGAGCAGGACGAGTCCCCGTCCCGTCCCTGACCGACCGATCCCGATTGCCGACCCATCCCCGATATTCCCCATATTTCGCGCGTTTTGAGGTGCGACCCATGAAGTTTGACCCCCCCAGTCGTGAAGAGACGACACTCATCAGAACCGACGCAGGGAAGTCGGCGCCGTCGGGCGACGACGAGGCCGCGTCCGACCGCATGGCCGTCCACGTGGTCTGGGAGATCGGCCTGCTGCTCCTCGCGGGCGGCGTCCTGTTCGCGGTCTCCCAGACCGACGGCGCCGGGTCCTGGACGGACCTGTTCGCGGCCCTCGCCTCCATCGTGATGCTCGCTTCGGCGATGGCCGTGTCCCTGCGCGTGGGCGCGGTCAACCTGGCCGTCGGCCCGATCGCGCTGCTCGCGGCGTGGATGTTCGTGGACGCCTCCGGGTCGGGTGCGGTCATGGCGCTCGGCGTGGGCCTCGGCGTGGCCGCGTTCGTCGGCATCGTCCTGGCGACCCTGACGGCGTGGCTGCGCGCCCCCGGCTGGGCCGCGAGCGGCGCGGTCGGCGGCGCGATCGGCCTGTGGGCCGGTTCCGCGGGCGACCCTTCGACGTTCATGCTCTCCGGTCTGCCGGGCACCGGTGTCCTTGCGGCCCTGGGCGGTGCCGTGGGCGTGTCCCTGTTCTTCGGCTTCGTCGGCGCGTTCTCGGGCGTGCGCAAGCGGCTCGCGCCGATCCGGGAGACCCCGGCGGGGGAGCCGCACGGACGCGGCGGGCTCGTGTTCTTCGGCGTGCTGCTCTCTTCGACGCTCGCGGGCGCCGCGGGCGTGGTCACGGCCTGGACCGGCGTTCCCGAGGGCGGCGCGGCCGCGCTGCCGGACCCGATCCTGCTCACCGTGGTCGCGCTCGGCGCGGCGCTCGTCGGCGGCACGAGCCTCATGGGCCGGCGCGGCGGGGTGTGCGGCACCGTGTTCGCCGCCGCGCTCGTGCTGGGCCTGATGTGGCTCGCCGAGGGCCGCGGCTGGTCGTTCGACCCGAGCTGGATCGCCTTGGGCGCCATCGTCGCCGGGTTCCTGGTGACGCGCCTCGTCGAGGTCATGAACACCGCCGACGAGAACGAGACGGCCTCCACCCGCCGCGCCGGGTCCGTCGCCGACCTGCGCGAGGACGACCCGCCGGCCGAGCGCGAGCGCACCGAGGCGCTCGACGATTTCGACGAGGACTTCGCCGGACTCGGTTCGGGCCGCGACCCGTGGACGAACACGGGCGGCATGCGCACCACCGGCGGCATCCCCAAGCAGGGCGCGGCCGCCGACCCCTTCGGCGCCTCCGGCGTCTTCGACGACCTGCGCGACTCGCCCCGCGACGGCTTCGGCTCCCCGCGCCACGGCCGCTGATCCCCCCATAAAGGACAGACGCATGACGTACATCCCCCCGGAGCGCGACGAGAGCGCCCTCGACCAGACCCGCCAGCTCGAGTTCACGCCGCCGCCGCTCGCTCCCGGCGCCGGCCTGGCGGCCACCGGCGACGGCGGGCCCGTCGACCCGTTCGCGGGCCAGGGTCCCGAGGCCGTCGCGCACGTCGAACCCGCGGCGCCGCGCGACCGGGTGGTCTTCCAGTTCATCTGGGAGGCGATCCTGTTGCTGCTGACCTTGAACGCGCTGTTCCTGGTCTACCGCCGCCGGGACGCCCTGTTCGGCGACGAGTTCGACGGCCTCGCCGACGCCCTCAGCCGCCACGCCCTGCACTTGACGCCGATCCTGCTGGCGGCCTTGGCGATCGGGCTGTCGCTGCGGCTCGGGGCGGTGAACCTGGCCGCTCCGGCGCTCGCGTTCGTCATCACGGTCGCCCGGCCGTTCGAGGCGAACGTGTGGATCTACATGGCGTACGTGGCGGGCGCCGCGGCCGTGGCCGGCCTGCTCTATGTGCTGCTCGTGGCCGCGTTCCGGGTCCCGGCCTGGTTCGCGGGCCTCGCGATCGGCGTCGTGGTCGTGGCGGCCCTCCCGGTCACCTACCGCCTCGCCGATCCCGGCGACGTCGTCACG
This sequence comes from Glycomyces sp. NPDC049804, assembly GCF_040674615.1. Classification (NCBI taxonomy): domain Bacteria; kingdom Bacillati; phylum Actinomycetota; class Actinomycetes; order Glycomycetales; family Glycomycetaceae; genus Glycomyces; species Glycomyces sp. NPDC049804. Next base: position 105,977 of record NZ_JBFAMQ010000008.1, on the reverse strand, counting down.
CTGCCGGGGCCGCCGAACGGCCTGTACCTGCTCGGCGGCGCGGCCGTCCTGGCGGTCGCGGGCGGCCTCATCGGCCTCGCTCCCGGCGTCCGCGACGGCTTGAGCGCGGTCAAGCGCCTCGCCGACGGGGAAGGCGAGCGCTCCGCCTCGGCAGTGTTCCTGCTGCTGGGCGGCACGGTCCTGTCGATGCTGCTCGCGGCGGCCTCGGGGTACGTGTCGTACATGTACGCGCTCGGCCCGATCGAGGGGCAGCACACGCTGAACTTCGGCCCGTACGCCGACCTCGCCGTCGCGGTCGAGCCGCAGCTGCTCGCCTTCGCGATCGCGCTCCTCGCCGGTACCAGCCTGTGGGGGCGCCGCGGCGGCGTCTTCGGCGGCGTCCTCACCGCGGTCGCGGTGTGGGCGGGCCTGGTCCTGTGGGGCCGGGTCGTGGCCGACGCGGGGGAGGGCTCCTGGCAGGCCGACTACTCCCAGGCGATCTACGCCGGGATCCTCCTGGTGGCCCTGTTCGTCTCGTTCGCCCTCGACCGCCTCGGCCGTCCTAAGGAGACGATCGAGCCGGACGACGGGATCTACACGCAGGAGATGCGCCCGTTCGAACCGACGACCGGCACCCCCGAGGGCACCGGCCTGTTCGACCCCACCCTCCCGGACGCGACCGCGCCGCAGCGCTAGGACGCAAGGAGAACGGCCGGCAGCACTCGTGCTGCCGGCCGTTCCCGTCGCTATGGCAGCGCGGTCGCCGGACGGGACTTGCCGAGCGCCAGGTGGAAGGCGAGCCCGGCGAGGACCGTGCCCATGAAGTACCGCTGCGTCCTGAGCCAGAGGGGCCGCCTGCCGAGGAACGCGGCGATGGTGCCGGCGCCGAAGACGAAGAGGCCGTTGAAGGTCACGCCGATCGCGATCTGCACCAGGCCCAGGATGAGGCTCTGGACCGCGACCGGCCCGCTCGCCGGGTCGATGAACTGGGGGAGCAGCGAGACGTAGATGATGGCGATCTTCGGGTTGAGCAGGCTCGTGACCAGGCCCATCGTGAACAGTCTGCGGTGCGAGTCCGCCGCGAGCGCCTTCGGCGCGAACGCCGAGGCGCCGCCGGGCTTGAACGCCTGCCAGGCCAGCCACAGCAGGTAGGCCGCCCCGGCGATCTTCAAAGCCGTGTACAGGACCGGCACGAGCACGAAGATCGCGCTGAGCCCCGCGGCGGCCGCCACGAGGTAGACGGAGAACCCGGCGGCGACGCCGAGGAGCGAGACGTAGCCGGCGCGGCGGCCTTGCGCGATGGTCCGCGACACCAGGTAGATCATGTTCGGTCCGGGGGTGAGGACCATGCCCAGTGCGACGAGCCCGATCCCCGCGATCGCGGTCCACTCGACCATCGCCGCCTCCTCCGCCTTCGCCCGATCGACTCCGATTACAACGTGCGCACGCGGTTCGGGCCACCGGCTTTCCCGCCCCTTGAGAGCCGCGCCCGTGTCAGGCGGGCTGACAGGTCGGCGTCAGGACGGTGCAAGCCGGGCCGCCCATAGTTGCGTCATCGACGAGGAACACCTCACCGGAACGAAAACGGAGCACGACGATGACCATCGACCTCACCGCCCAGGACAAGACCACCCTCCGCACCGCCGCCTTCGGCGCCGTCACCCTCCTCGCCTACGCGGCGAGCCCGGCCTCGGCCCACAAAGTCTCCACGGACGGCACGCTCTCCTTCGCCGCGGCCACCGGCGCCGTCGGCCACGCGCTCGCCTCCAAGAAGCGGGACTTCAAGCTCGACGTGAAGTCCAGTGCGGCCCTCGCCGACCAGGTCCTCCCGGCCCTCGCCCACTCGGTGCGCCTGCTCGGCGCGCACGACCCGAAGGAGGCGGCGAACTTCCAGGCCGCCATCACCACCGCGGTCGCCGCCGCCGATCGCGCCCACAAGGGCGAGCCGAGCCCGGGCATGACCGCCATGGCCGAGAAGATCGCCCAGGCCCTGCAGGCCTGAGTCGCAAGCAGTGCTCACGCCGCCGTACCGGGACCCGGTGCGGCGGCGCAACCGCGTCCCAGGACCCGGAGCCCGCTAGACGACGATGACGCGGATGCCCGCCTCCTCGAAGCCGCGCAGTTGCTCGGGCGGGGCGTTGCCGTCGGTGACGAGCGTGTGGACCCGCTCGGTGGGGCAGATGCGGGCGAAGGCGTGGCCGCCGATCTTGGAGCCGTCGGCGATGACCACGACTTTGCGCGCGCGGGCGGCCATGAGGGCGTTGATGGCCGCTTCGCCCTCGTGGTGGCTGGTCGCGCCGAGCTTCATGTCGATGGCGTCGACGCCGAGGAACGCGATGTCGAGCGTGATCTCGCGGAGGATCGGCGCCGCGAGCGGGCCGATGAGCTCGTACGACTGGGGCCGCACGACGCCGCCGACGACCACGACCTTGAGGTGCGGCCGCACGATGAGCTCGTTCGCGATGTTGAGCGCGTTGGTGACGATCGTCAGCCCGGTCGAGCCGGGGGTCGCGACCAGGTCGGTGCGGGTGGCGAGGGCGCGCGCGACCTCGGTGATGGTGGTGCCGCCGTTGAGGGCGATCACCTGGCCGGGGCTGACGAGTCCGGCCGCGGCGGTGCCGATGCGGTGCTTCTCCTCGACGTGCCGGGCGGTCTTGTAGCGCAGCGGGAGGTCGTAGGAGATGCCGCCCGCGACGGCGCCGCCGCGGGTGCGGGTGATCATCTGCTGCTGGGAGAGCTGGTCGAAGTCGCGGCGGATCGTCGCCTGCGAGACGCCGAGCCGTTCGGCCGCTTCCTCCACTGTGATGCGTCCGGTCTCTGCGAGGATCTCCAGCAGGGTGTTCCACCGGGCATAGCGGTCCACGTCGCTCCTCGTCGTTCGAAAGTACTGGGTCGGGACCGCGGCGGGCCGCCGCGGCTGCGCGATAGTGTTCGTTGTACGTCTTCTGGCGCTCGGGCGGTGCTCAAGTCATGCTCGGGCGCTCACGATCATTGTGCCGCACCGGGGTGGGCCCATACACGCCGGATCGATTGGAAGGAGCGCCTTGGACGGCGTCTTGCTGCCGGCCGTGGGCCGCATCGTCACCCCTGACGGGATCGTCAACGGGACCCTGGTGGTCGACGGCGACCGGTTCGAGGGCATCCTCGAGCGCGACGGCGAGCCGAGCGGCTGGGTCCTGCCCGGGTTCGTGGACGTCCACTGCCACGGCGGCGGGGGCTTCTCGCTGGCGAACGGCGACCCGGAGTCGGCGCGCGGGGCCGCGGCCTTCCACGCCTCGCGGGGTACCACCACCCTGGTCGCCTCCCTCGTCTCGTCCACGCACGGCTTCCTCCTGGACGCGACGCGGGCGCTGCAACCGCTGGTCGCGGACGGGACGCTCGCGGGCGTCCACTACGAGGGGCCTTATATCTCCGCCGCGAAGTGCGGCGCGCACCGCGTCGAGGTGCTGCGCGACCCCGACCTGGCCGAGCTCACCGAGCTCATCGAGGCCGGCGGCGGCGCGGTCAAGATGGTGACCATCGCGCCCGAGCTGCACGGCGCGCTCGAGGCCATCGAGTTCCTGGACCAGCGCGGGGTCGTGCCCGCGATCGGGCACACGAACGCCAGCTACGAGCAGACCGCGGCCGGGATCGACGCGGGCGCGCAGGCCGCGACGCACCTGTTCAACGCGATGCGGGCGTTCAACCACCGCGAACCGGGCCCGATCCCGGCGCTGCTCGACGACGAGCGGATCTTTTCCGAGATCGTCGCCGACCCGGTCCACCTGCACCCGGGCACCATGCGCTTCGCGTTCGACACCTCGCTGCCGGCGTGGACGCTCCTGGTCTCCGATGCCATGGACGCCGCGGGCCTGAGCGACGGCCGGTACCTCCTCGGCCGCCACGAGGTCGAGGTCAACGACGGGGTCGCCACCGTCGCGGGCACCGACATCATCGCCGGGTCGACGATCACGCTCCTGGACGCGTTCCGCAACGCGGTCCGCCTGGCCGGGCAGTCGGTCGAGGCCGCCTCCCAGATGGCGTCCGCGACGCCCGCGGAACTGCTGGGGCTCAACGATGTCGGCGCGATCGAGGCCGGGAGGTACGCCGACGCCGTGGTCCTGGACGACGACTTCAACCTCGTGTCGGTGATGCGCCGCGGCGCCTGGCTCCAGGTCTGAGTGCGCGAGAACGGGCCGGGCGCTGCGTGCGCCCGGCCCGTTCTCGTTGCGCCGCTACAGCATCGGCGCCGCGTCGTAGTACATCGAGCCGCTGTTCGCGCCGATGATGACGTAGATCAGGCAGAACGTGAAGAACGAGACGATGCCCAGCACCAGTCCGGTGATGGCGATCGGCTTGTTCGTGGCGACCCCCTTGTTCGCGCGCGCCCAGCCGACCGCTCCGAACACGATCGCGAGCACCCCGAGCGGCCACGTGAACGTGTTGACGACCGGGATGAACGACAGGACGATCGCGACGATGCCGCAGACCAGCGCCGCCGTGCCGAGCCCGTTGCGCGGCTGCTGGCCCCGCAGCGGCCCGTCGGCGTTGTAGGCCGGAGGCGGCGGTGGCGGCGGCGGTACCGCGCCGCCCGCGTACGGGCTGTACCCGCCCCCGGCGGGCGACGGCCCGCCCGGTCCCGCGCCGGGCGGTGGGGGCGCCGGCGGGATGCCGCCGAACGGCTTGTCGGAGGGCGCCCGCGGCGACTCCCCGGGGGTCTCCCCGTGCGTCGGGTGCGGGACGCCTTCGGGTCTCGCGCCCGGCGGGCTCCAGCCCGGTTCGGGCCCGGACGGGGCCGGACCCGGCTGATTGCCCGAGAACGGGGTCCCGCCCTCCTCGGTCTCTTTGCCCCGTTCCGGTTCGGGCGGTTCGGGTTCGGGCGGCCCCGGGGTCGGCGGGTACGTCGTCATGGCGGCCTCCTCGGCTGGTGCGGGCGCGCGGCCCTGATGTCCCGCAAGGTAGACCAGATCCCCCGGTTCCGTGGCGAATCAAGGGAACCGGCGGCCCGCGGGGCCGAGGCGGCGCCCTTTCGAGAACTCTGCTCGGATTTTTTGCGGTTAGGGGTTTACTACCCGTCAGTAGACGGGTAGAAATGAGTTACGGATCCGGAAGGACTTCCCGGGGACATGGTCTCCGCAGATCGGAAGGATTCGTGCACCGCCGCCGAGCACCCACGTGCGACCTGAGCCGTCGGGAGGCACAGCGGGACCAGCCACCTAGGGGCCAGTCACCGCTATAAAAGACTTCACGCTTGGTAACTCGGTCGGAAGTGCAGCTTGTTGCGAGCGGCCCAGTCGAGGCAGTAACCGACTGGGCCGTGTCGTTGTCTTCAGAACGTCTCCCGAGGCCCGAACGGGCTGTGGCCGAACTGACTGGGAATGTCGGGACGAGGCTGCAAGAATGGGCCTCGATGACCACGATCGAACCCGGCTGGTACCCGGACCCCGCCGATCCGGCGACGCAGCGCTACTGGGACGGCGGCGCCTGGGTCGGCAAGCCCGTCCCCGCCGACGCCGAGCCCCCCGCCGAACCCGAGCCGGTCGATCCCGAACCGGAACCCCTCCCCGCCCGACCCTCCACACCGGACCCGGTCGTCCAGACCCTCCCCGCCGACCGCCGCTACGGCGACGGCCCGCCGCCGCGCGTCATCCAGCGCGTCCCCGGCGCCGTGCAGCCCCCTGACACGATCCCGATCCGCTCCCTCGGCGTCACCGTCGGATGGATCACCCGCGGCGACGTCAGCCGCATCCTCGGCGGCCGCGTCCTCGCCCACCCGGGCCAGCGCTTCGTCGCACGGCTGGTCGACCTGCTGTGCATGCTGGCGCTCAACGCGGTCGTCAACGGCTACTTCATCTACCAGACGATGCAGACGTTCTGGCCGTACTTCCTCGACGCCGTCGCCGCCACCAACCCCGAGGACGTCGAGGTCCCCTCGCGTCTCTCCGACCAGCTCTGGGTGGTGCTCCTCATCGCCCTCGGCCTGTGGTTCGCCTACGAGGTCCCGGCGACCCTGAACACCGGCCAGACCCTCGGCAAGAAGCTCATGGGCATCAAGGTCGTCTCGCTCGCGCCCGTGAACCTCGGCTGGGGCCGGCTCCTGCTGCGGTGGTCGTACTTCGCGCTCCCGCTCATCTGCTTCCCCTTCGGCGCGGTCCTGTGGATCCTCGACGGGATATGGTGCATCCGAGACCAACCCTTCCGCCAATGCCTCCACGACAAATCCCCTGGCACCGCCGTCGTCGAGGTGGGCAGCGAGAAGGCCGACCCTGACAAGGAGCCCTCACGATGAGCGATCCTCTGCGTGAAGACCTCGCATCCATCCCCCGCTACGTTCCCGGCAAGGCGATCCCTGACGCCGTGAAGATCTCCAGCAACGAGGTGCCGTACGGCCCGCTCCCCGGCGTGGTCGAAGCGATCGCGGAAGCGGCCGAGAACGTCCACCGCTACCCCGACCTCGGCGTCGTCGAACTCCGCGGCGTCCTCGCGGAGCGGCTCGGTCTGCCGGTCGAGCGCATCGTCACCGGCACCGGCTCGGTCGCCCTCATCGGCCACCTCATGCAGGCCGTCGCCAGACCCGGCAGCGAGGTCGTCTACTCCTGGCGCTCCTTCGAGGCCTACCCCATCGCGGCCACGGTCGCCGGACTCACGAGCGTCCAGGTGCCCAACACGCCCGACCACCGGCACGACATCGACGCGATGCTCGCCGCCGTCACGCCCGCCACGCGCGCGATCGTGATCTGCAGCCCCAACAACCCGACCGGCCCCGCCGTCCACGCCGATGAGCTCGACCGGGTCTTCGCCACCGTCCCGGAGGACGTGCTCGTCGTGATCGACGAGGCCTACCGCGAGTTCGTGACCGACCCGGCCTGCCCGGACGCGATCGAACGCTACGCCGACCGGCCGAACGCCGTCGTCTTCCGCACCTTCTCCAAGGCCTGGGGCCTGGCCGGGCTCCGCGTGGGCTACATGGTCGCCCGGCCCGACGTGGCCGACGCCGTGAGCCGGTGCGTGATCCCCTTCGCCGTCAACACGGCCGCGCAGCGGGCGGCGCTAGCGGCGCTCCGAGCGGAAGGCGAGATGCGCCGCCGGGTCGCGCTGGTGACCTCCGAGCGCAAGCGGACCGTCACGGCCGCAAGGGAATTCGTGCCGGACGTGCCCGACACGCAGGCGAACTTCTTCTGGCTGCCCCTGGGCGAGCGCGCGGTCGAGTTCGCCGCGCACTGCGAGGCGCGGTCGATCCTGGTGCGGCCCTTCGCGGGCGACGGGGTGCGCGTCACCATCGGCCTGCCCGAGGAGAACGACGCGGTGCTCGAAGCGCTGCGCGCGTTCATCGAGGGGTAAAACGAATGCGCGGCAACGGAACCCGCTGCCGCCGCATGAAAGCTCGAAGAGTCCGGGCGCCCCACCGGCGCCCGGCTCCGGTCTACTTGCCCGAGGAGCGCTCGTTCTCGGAGACGAACGCGTCGTACATCTCGGCGAGGGTCTGCTTCTGCTTCGAGGTCAGCTCGCGGTCCGTGGCGATGGCCAGCGGCGTCGCGGAGCCGTTCTCGGGGGCGAGGTTCGCCCGCAGGTACATGATCGGCGTGGTCACCCGCAGCGCCAGCGCCAGCTGCCGCAGCACCGCGCCACTGGGCCGGCGCACACCGCGCTCGCCCTGGAGGTAGGGGTTGGAGACCCCGGCGGAGTCGGAGAGCTCACGAGTCGCGACGTGAGCGCGTTTGCGCACGTCCCGGACGAATGAGCTGAAGTCGCGATCTGTCACCCGCGTCACCCTACGCGCCTTCGCCCGGGACCGCCACCCGCCCCTGCCTGGCCACCCCGTCATTCGGTACCACCGGATGACAGGGCACTCACCCGATCGGCGGATATGAATCCGACTCGCGGAAGGGTTGCGTCTCAACCCCTCGCCGTCGCTGGAAGCCAGCCGATACCATCGGGGGACGACGCGGCTATTCACGGGAGCGTCACGGTCCGGATGGTCTGACGAGGAGGAGAACCGGTGAGCGTTCTGCAACGCTTGGAGAAACAACTGGAGGGCCTGTTCGAGGGCACCTTCAACAAGATGTTCAAGGGCGTTGTGCACCCGGTCGAGATCGCCAGCGCCATGCAGCGCGAGGCGGAGACCCACAAGGCGGTCCTCGCCGGCGGGCGCGTGCTGGTGCCGAACCGCTACGTCATCGACCTCTCGCCCCCCGACCACGACCGCCTCGCCCCGTACGCGGCGGCGCTGGCGCAGGAGCTGGCCCAGTCCCAGGCCGAGTTCATCGGCGAGAACGGCTGGACCGTGTACGGCGACGTCATCGTCGAGATCGAGCGCGGCGAAGGCCTCGACACCGGCATGTTCCGGGTGACCGCCGAGGTCGCGGCCTTGAACGAGGGCATGGACCAGCCGGTCTCCGGCGGCGGCTACGGTCCCGCGCACCCGCAGGCCCCGACCGGCCCGGTGCTGGTGACGGCTGACGGCCGCCAGTTCACGGTCGCCCACGGCGCCACCATCATCGGCCGCGGCGAGCAGGCCCAGATCCGCCTCCCCGACGTCGGCATCTCCCGCCGCCACGTGCGCGTCGACTTCGACGGCCGCCAGGTCTCGGTCACCGACCTCGGCTCGACCAACGGCACCCTGGTCAACGGCCAGCGCATCGCCACGGTCTCCATGCAGCCCGGCGACGTCATCCAGATCGGCACCACTTCCCTTACGCTGCAGGCGGGTTGACGTCAGCACCCGTGACGCCCCGGTCCATCGGGCCGGGGCCGCGTGCTTTCAGGGAGGCCCGAGGTCCGCTGTGGACCGGGCGGGCCGCCCGAGAGAAGATCGGGGCTGCGGCCCGCTCGTCGCAAGTACCGCTCCGCAGAGCTCCGCTCCGAGTACCAGCTCCTCACGGGTCTTGTCGGATTTCCACTCGAACGGCCCCTGCGGCCCGGTGGCCGACCGGTGCGGGGCGGTTGGAAAGCGCTGGGCCCCATGCCGGTAGCGGTGGGATGACCGGCTGGGTCCGGCGGCTCGTCTGTGCGCCCGCGCCACCGTGGGCTAACGTGTCTGGGACCGATCGTTCATTCGCTGGGAGCGCCGAATGCCTGAGATAGTCCAGACCGTCGCCCGGTTCGGGTTCCTCGTGCTGCTGTGGCTGTTCGTGTTCGCCGCCGCGCGGACGATCACCCGGGACCTCCTCGCGCAGCGCCGCCCGGCCGCCGCCGGCCCGGCCGCCGGACCGGTCTCGGCCCCGCCCGCCGCGGGCGGCCGCGGGGCGCGCCCCCAGGCCGCGCAGGCGGCGCAGTGGCTGGTGGTGACCACCGGTGAGCTCCAGGGGCGCCGGTTCGTGCTCTCCGGCCAGCCCATTTCGATCGGCCGCGCCGCCGACTCCACGATCGTCATCCGCGACGACTTCGCCTCCAACCGGCACGCCCGCGTGCGCCCCCAGGACGGCCAGTGGGTCGTCGAGGACCTGGGCTCCACGAACGGCACCTACCTGGGGCGCGCTAGAGTCACTGCACCCACGCCGGTCCCGCTCGGGGTGCCCATCCGGATCGGGCGTTCCTCCTTCGAGCTGCGCCCCTAGCAGCGCGCGGAACGAGAGACGGCGATGTCGACATCGAACAGCGGGCGTGCCCGCGCTACGGCGGTTGATTCATGAGTTTGCACCTGCGATACGCGGCCATCTCCGACCGCGGGGTGGTGAGGCAAGGCAACCAGGACTCGGTGTTCGCCGGGTCCCACTTCATCGCCGTGGCCGACGGCATGGGCGGCATGGCCGCCGGTGACCTCGCCTCGGCCATCGTCATCAACACCGTCGCCCGGCTGGACGTGCCCCCGCCCCCGGACTCGGTCGTCGACGAGCTCGCCGACGCCGTCGCCGACGCGAACCGCGCCATCCGCCGCCAGGTCGCCGACGACCCGCAGAAGGAGGGCATGGGCACCACGCTCACGGCCCTGTGGTTCGACGGCGAGTGGTTCAACCTCGTGCACATCGGCGACTCCCGCGCCTACCGGCTGCGCGAGGGCGGCTTCGAGCAGATCACCGTCGACGACACGTACGTGCAGATGCTCGTCGACGAAGGCCGGATCACCGCCGAGGAGGCCGAGCGGCACCCGCAGCGGTCCCTGCTGCTGCGCGCGCTCGGCGCGGCCGAGGTCGAGCCGGCGTTCCAGACCATCAAGGGCGTCCCGGGCGACCGCCTGGTCCTGTGCTCGGACGGCCTGTCCGGCCCCGTCTCGGACGCCGACATCGCCCGCACCCTGCAGAACGCGGTGACGCCGCAGGAGGCGGCCGAGACCCTGGTGCAGCAGGCGCTCGACGCAGGGGCGCCCGACAACGTGACGGTGCTCGTCGCCGACGTCGTCGCCGACGACCCGGGGGAGCAGCGCCAGATCATCGGCGGCGCGGCCGCCGACGCGCGCCTGGCCGAGTCCGACACGGCCGTCCTGCGCGCCGTGAAGGAGACCGACGAGTCGGAGGGCGGCGACGGCGAGTCGGAGACGACCGAGCCGCAGCCGAAGGCCCGCAAGAAGGGCCGGGTGTGGCGCACCGTCCTGGCCTGCCTCATCGTGCTGGCGCTCGTCGCGGGCGGCGGCGTGTGGTGGGCGCGCACGCAGTACTTCATCGGCGTCTCAGAGGCGGGCACCATCAGCCTCTACCGAGGCCTCCCTTTTGAGGTGGCGGGTTACCGGATCGCGTGGCTCGACACGGACTCCGGTCGGCCCGCCGAGGACGCCGTGGACTCGGTCGAGTCCGACCTCGAGAACGGGATCAGGGTCGACGGCGGCACCGCCGCCGAGGACGAGCTGAGCGCCCTGGTCGACCCCGCCGCCGGGAACGAGAACCTGGACCCGCTGTGCGCCGCCGCCGGCGAGACCGAGGCGCAGCCGGCGGCCTCCCAGGACTGCCGCGAGGACTGAACGTGGACCGACCGGGCGGTGGCGGACCCGCGCGCGTGCGGCGCGCCCGGGTCTGCGGCGCTGCCGCGCGGTGCGGGCGCGACCGGTCCGGTGGGCGCAAAAGGACTGCCGCGACGACCGAGCGCGGCCGATATAGGCTCACAACGCATTCTTGACTGAGACGCAAGGGGAACTGATGGCCCAGCCGATGTCGGCGACCGCCCGGCCGGTCGGACCGTCCGAGCCGCCGCTCACTCCGCTGACGGGCATGCCCAAGCGCGTCTTCCGCGAGATCGTCATGCTCGTCATGGGCGGCGTGGCGGTGCTCCTGTTCCAGGTCACCATCGACGTGGCCCTCACCGAGACCACCACCCCGGTGACCTTCCTGCTGCCGCTGCTCATCTTCATCGTGTCGATGTGCGCGTGGACCGCCGTCAAATTCCTGGCCCCGTACGCCGACCCGCTGTTCGTGCCGATCGCGGCCTTCCTCACCGGCATCGGCATCGTCTACATCCGGCGCATCGACCGCACCGCCATCACCGACGAACCGCTGCCCGCCGACGCGGGCGTCTTCGCCGGCCAGGGCGGGCGGCAGCTCATGTACTACATCGCCGGCGTGGTCCTGCTGACCGTGTTCCTCGCGGTGGTGCGCAACCACCGGATCCTGCGCGGTTACGCGTACATCCTGCTGTTCGCGGGCATCTTCCTGGCGGCGATCCCGGGCTTCCTGCCGTACTCGATCTCCGGCTCGGGCGGCTCGAAGAACTGGATCCGCCTCGGCAGCTTCTCGGTGCAGCCCAGCGAGTTCGCGAAGCTGATGCTGCTGATCTTCTTCGCGGTGTACCTGGTGCGCAAGCGGGACATGCTCTCGGTGGCGGGCAAGAAGATCCTGGGCCTGCAGCTGCCGCGCATGAAGGACCTCGGCCCGATCGTCATCGTCTGGGCCGCCAGCCTCGTCATCCTCGTCATGGAGCGCGACCTCGGCACCTCGCTGCTCCTGTTCAGCATCTTCCTCTCCATGCTGTACATGGCGACGCGCCGCGCCTCGTGGATCATCATCGGTCTGACGATGTTCATCGGCGGCTGCATCGCCATCTACCCGTTCTTCAGCCACCTGCAGACGCGCGTCGCGATCTGGCTCGACCCCTGGGCCTACGTCGGCGATCCCGAGAACGACTCGTACCAGCTCGTGCAGGGCCTGGTCGCGCTCAACTCCGGGGGCCTGCTGGGGAACGGGCCCGGCTCGGGCAACCCGAACCGCATCCCCGCCTCCGAGTCCGACTTCATCCTCGCCGCGATCGGCGAGGAGACCGGGCTGATCGGCCTCATCGCCATCCTGCTGCTGTACGCGATCCTCGTGCAGCGCGGGTTCAAGACCGGCATCATGTCGCGCGACCTGTTCGGCTCGCTCATGGCCGGCGGCCTGGCGTTCCTGCTCGCGTTCCAGCTGTTCGTGGTGTTCGGCGGCGTCACCGGGCTCATCCCGATGACCGGCCAGACCACGACGTTCCTCGCCGCGGGCGGCTCCTCGCTCGTCGGCTCGTGGCTGCTCATCGGGCTGTTCGCGCGCGTCTCCGACGACGCCCGCAAGCCGTGGCAGGCCTCGTTCGGCCTGCAGAAGACCGAGGCCCCGCCGGAGTTCCTCGCCGAGCAGGCCGCCAAGCGCGCCGCCGAGGAGGCCGCGAAGGCCGAGGCGGCCGGGGTCATGGACTCCGGGCCGATCCCCGGCGGCGACCAGCCGACCGAGCTCATCATCCCCGGGCACCTGCAGGGCGGCGGCCCGACCAAGGGCACCATGGAAGAGGACGTGCTCAGCCCGCCTCCTGGCGGCCCGGTCTCCGGCCCGCCCGTGTCCGGCCCGCCCGGCACCCCGCCCATGTCGCCGCCTCCGGGCGGCCCGACCGGCCGGCCCGGCGATCCGACCGCCCGCGGCCCGCAGTACCCGCCGCAGACCCCGCCGCCTCCGCCCGGCTCGGCCTACGGTTCGCCCCCGCCGCCCCCGGGCTCGGCGTACGGCGCGCCCACACCGCCGCCCCCGGGCAACACGACGCGCCCGGCCCCGCAGACGCCGCCACCGCCGCCGGCCTCCGCGTTCGACAGTCCTTACAGCAGCCGGCCGCAGCCCCCGAACGGCGGCGACGACCAGAGGAAGGAAGGCGGCGAATGAACCCGGCCATCCGGCGCACCGGCGTCCTGGCGCTGATCCTCCTGGGCGCCCTCATCGTCCAGTCCACGTGGGTGGGGTTCTTCCACCACGACGACTACCAGGGGCAGCTCGACGGCCGCAGCATCGTCGCCGAGTACTCGGTCCCGCGCGGCCAGATCCTCGCCGGGGACCTCGTCATCGCCCAGTCGGTCCCCACCGACGGCGGCGACTACGGTTACAAGCGCGACTACCCCGAGGGCGACTACTTCGGGAACATCACCGGCTTCAAGTCCCTCCGCTACGGGTCGTCCAACCTCGAGTACAGCGAGAACGACCTGCTGAACGGCACCAGCTCCCTCGTCGCCTTCGACGATTTCTGGGCCACGATCCTCAAGGAGCGCAAGGTCGGCGGCAACGTCGTCACGACCGTCGACCCCGACCTGCAGAAGATGGCCTACGACGCGATCGCCGACGCCGACGTCCAGGGCGGCGCCGTCGTGATCGACCCGCGCACCGGCAAGATCCTCGCCCAGGCCTCCTACCCGGGCTGGAACCCGACCGAGGTCTCCTCCAACAAAGGCGAGACCTCCGAGGCCGCGATGGTAGCGCTCGAGGAGAGCGGCGACATGCTCGACCTCACCCGCCAGGATTTCTTCCCGCCGGGCTCGACCTTCAAGACCATCGTCGCCGCCGCGTACATCGAGGCCGGCGGCAAGGCCAGCGACATGGTCCCGGCCGGGAACGGCTACACCGCCCCCGACACGAACCACGAGATCACGAACTCCTCGGACCAGTGCCCCAATGCGGAGTACACCCTCGAAGAGGCCTTCGAGAAGTCGTGCAACACGACCTTCGCGAAGCTGTGCGTCGAGGAGCTGAGCGTCGAGCAGATCACCGACATGGCCGAGGCGTTCGGCTTCGGCGAGTCCTACGAGACGCCGCTGTCCACGGTGCCGTCGCAGACCGGCGACCTCTCCGAGGAGGCCTTCCGCGCGCAGGCCTGCATCGGCCAGCAGGAGGTCAAGGAGACGGTCCTGCAGAACGCGGTCATCGCCGCCACCATCGCCAACGGCGGCGAGCGCATGGCCCCGCAGATCGTCTCCGAGCTCACCGACTCCGAGGGCAACACCGTCCAGAAGTTCGCCGAGGACGACTTGGGCCGCGCGATCGACCTCGACACCGCCCAGGAGCTGCAGATCCTCATGGAGGCCGTGGTCGAGAACGGCACCGGCCGGACCGCGCAGATCGACGGCTACACCGTCGGCGGCAAGACCGGCACCGCCGAGCACTCCGAGGACGGCGAGAACCCCGACCCCGACCACGGCTGGTTCCACGGCTGGGCCATGGGCGAGGACGGCGAACCCGCCGTCGCCGTCTGCGTGTTCCTCGACTCCTACGGCGAGGGGGCCTCGGCCAAGGCCGCCGAGATCTCCGGAGACCTCATGCAGCAGGTCCTCGAAGGGGCGGAGGAATGACCGCGTAGGTGCGGCCCGGTTGCGGCGAAGACACAGTTTCCTCACGATCCCCTGACACGGCAACCGAACGGCGCGCCGTCGCGTGGATCTTCGGAGAGGTCGGGGCCGAGGTGTCGCGCGGCAGTGCCGCCGAGCGACGGGCCTGGTGCAAGGCGGCCTGCCAGTAGACTGAAGCGTCGATCCCCCGGAGCTGATCGGCCCGGATGCCCGTTCCGCCGACAGCTGCTACTGAACCGAAGTGAGGAGACGCCGTGTTGAGCCCCGAAATGCTGCTCGGGCAACGCTATCGCCTGCGCGAGCGCATTGCCGTAGGCGGCATGGGCGAGGTCTGGCGGGCCGAGGACACCGTGCTCGAACGCACGGTGGCCGTGAAGGCGATGCTCCCCGCGCTCCTCAGCGAGCCCGGTTTCGCCAAGCGATTCGCCGCCGAGGCCAAGACTGTGGCCGCCCTCACCCACCCCCACATCGTCAACGTCCACGACTTCGGCAACGCCGACCTGCCCAGCGGCGAGACCACCGCCTACCTGGTGATGGAGTTCATCGAAGGCAAGTCCCTCGCCGACCTCATCGCCGAGCGCGGCCGCCTCGACGCCCGCGAGCTCATGCCGATCATCGCCGCCACCGCCGAAGCCCTCCAGCAGGCCCACGAGCGCGGCATCATCCACCGCGACATCAAGCCCGGCAACATCCTCGTGCGCGACCGGGACGGCCAGGCCGTCCTCACCGACTTCGGCATCGCCCGCTCCGGCGCGTCCGGCGACCTCACCGCCACCGGCTCGGTCATGGGCACCGCCTCCTATATCGCCCCTGAGCAGGCCGAGGGCACCGGCGTCCTGCCCGCCTCCGACATGTACTCGCTCGGCGTCGTGGCCTTCCACGGCCTCACCGGGCACCGGCCGTTCCAGGCCGAGAACCCCATCGAGCTCGCGCTCCACCACGTGCGCACCCCGCCGCCCCCGCTCCCGCCGGACATCCCGGCCGGCGTGCGGGCCTTCGTCGAACGCTCCCTGGTCAAGAACCCCCACCAGCGGTTCGCCAGCGCCACCGAGATGGCCGCGCTCGCGCGCGTCGCCGTCGACGCCGACCCGATGTCGACCTCGGTCATGCCCCCGGTCGGCCAGCTTCCGCGCCGCGCCGGCGTGGTCAGCATGGGCGGCCCGCCCGCGAGCGTCGCCGCCCCGGCGACCGCGGCCCCGCACCTCCCTCCCGGCGGCCAGGTCCCGCCGGGCTCGACGCCTCCCGGGGTCGAGCTGGGAGCCGCACCGCCGCCCCCGGCGTCCAACCCGGCGAAGCGCCCGGTGATCATGGCGGTCGCCGGTGCGGCCGCGCTGGTCCTGGTGGGCGGTATCGTGTGGCTGCTGATCGCGTTGAACGGCATCGGCACCCCATCGGGCGGCGACGGCGGCGAGTCCGAGAACCCGGTCGATCAGAGCTCGAACGAGGAGACCGCGCCCGAGGACGCGACCAGCGAGGCCGAGGAGCCGGACCAGGAGACCAGCCGGGGCACGGGAGTCGGGGACTGCATGCCCGGCAACCCCGACTGCGACGACCAATAGCGGGCTTTCGGGCCTGTTGTAGCGATTAGAATCAAGCCGCGATGAACGGAACACGAGGACGTAAAACGCGATGACGACAGAGCCCCGCCTCCTAGGCGGCAGATACGAGATCGGCGAGGTCGTCGGCTACGGGGGGATGGCTGAAGTCCACCGTGGCCGGGACCTCCGACTCGGCCGCGACGTGGCGGTGAAGCTGCTGCGGGCCGACCTCTCTCGCGACGAGTCGTTCCTCATCCGCTTCCAGCGCGAGGCGCAGAACTCGGCGTCCCTCAACCACCCGAACATCGTCGCGGTCTTCGACACCGGCGAGGACGCCGGCATCCCCTACATGGTGATGGAGTTCGTCAACGGCCGGACCCTCAAAGAGGTCCTGCTCGCCGAGGGCCGGTTCGACCCGGCGACGGCGTGCGAGGTCGTGGCCGACATGTGCTCGGCCCTGGACTTCAGCCACAAGCACCACATCATCCACCGGGACGTCAAGCCCGGCAACGTGATGCTCTCGGACACCAACCAGGTCAAGGTCATGGACTTCGGCATCGCGCGCGCGCTCGCGAGCGGCCAGGCGACCATGACCCAGACCAGCGCGGTGATCGGCACCGCGCAGTACCTCTCGCCCGAGCAGGCGCGCGGAGAGACCGTGGACGCCCGCTCGGACGTGTACGCGGTCGGCTGCGTCCTCTACGAACTGCTCGTGGGGCACCCGCCGTTCACCGGCGACAACCCCGTCTCCGTCGCCTACCAGCATGTGCGGGAAGAGGCCCGTCCGCCTTCGGAGCTGAACCCGAACGTGCCGGACTCGGTCGACGCCGTGATCATGAAGGCGCTCGCGAAGAACCCCGAGAACCGGTACCACTCGGCCGGGGAGATGCGCGAGGACCTCATCCGCGCCGCCCGCGGCCAGGC
Source organism: Glycomyces sp. NPDC049804 (assembly GCF_040674615.1). Taxonomy (NCBI): domain Bacteria; kingdom Bacillati; phylum Actinomycetota; class Actinomycetes; order Glycomycetales; family Glycomycetaceae; genus Glycomyces; species Glycomyces sp. NPDC049804. The sequence continues at coordinate 89,066 of NZ_JBFAMQ010000008.1, read as the reverse complement.
CGTCCACGCGCCCGCCGTGATGAGCGCGGGCGACCGCACCCAGCTCCTCGCCGGCGGCGCCGACTCGACGGCCCCGATCACGCCGATCGCGACCTCCTCGAGCAAGCGCCGCCCGTGGCTGATCGCCCTGGGGGTGATCCTCGCGCTCGTCGCCGTGACGGCGGCGTCGTGGGGGATCATGCAGGCGATGGACGCCTCGGCGAAGGTCAACGTGCCGAACGTCGTAGGCCAGCTCCAGGCGGACGCCGAGAAGACGCTCAAGGACGACGGCTTCGATGTGACCGTCAAGCAGGTCGCGGCGACCGACCCCAAGGACACGAACATCGGGTACGTCACCGATCAGACCCCCGATGCGAACGCCGAGGTCGACGAGGGCGACTCGGTCGAGATCACCGTCATGATCGCGCCGGAGAACGTCAAAGTGGAAGACGTCGTGGGCGACGACGAGGCCGAGGCGAGATCGAAGCTCGAGGCCCAGAACCTCACGGTCAAGGTGGTCCAGCAGGAGAGCCCCGAGCCTTCCGGCGAGGTGCTGACGCAGGACCCGAAGGCCGGAACCGAGGTCCCGCCGACCACTGAGATCACGCTGACCGTCTCGGCGGGCGGCCAGGCCACGGTGCCGAACGTCAAGGGCATGACCGTCGAACTGGCGACCAGCACGCTCACCGAAGCCGGCTTCACCCCCGAGGTGGAGTACGGCAACGAAGGCGATCAGGTCGACGTCGTCTACGAACAGGACCAGGGTGAGGGCTCGACCCTGGCCGAGGGTTCGACGGTGGTCATCACCGCCCAAGGCGTGGTGATCACCTGGGACGCCACGACGACCCCGGCCGACCTCCAGACGACACTGCAGAACCTCAACCTCACCGTCAACATCGAGGGCGACCCGGCAGCCGAGACCATCGAGTCGGTCACCAACGAAGACGGCCAGATCACCAGCGGCATGGCCGTCGCCCCCGGCTCCACGGTGACCATCACCGCCGCCGAGGACAACGGCGGCGGAGGCGGCGACGACGAGACCTCAGAGTCCCCGTCCGAGACCTGTCCCGCGCTCGATCCGAGCTGCAACAACGGCAACAACTAGCGATTGAACGAGCGAGTGCCCGGCCGCGAAGCGGCCGGGCACTCGCTCGTTCAATCGTCGTCCCGAAGGTCCCAGACCAGCGCGCCATCGGCTTCGTTGGGCATCCCGGGTGGCCAACACGGCGCGATCGGCGGATCTACGCTCTCGCTACGAGTCGTCTTCGCTGCTGGCGACTTCTGAGGCGTCTACGAGGCCGATCCCGATCGATGCCCATATCGCGGCGTTGTCGCCATCGTCGTCATCTGGGGGCATGTCTCCTGGACTCACGGACGGAAAGTAGCCCGACCACATCAACAGCGGTTCGCCCTCGTACCCGGACGGTACGCGTGTTTCGATGCTCACCGGCCGACCCTCGACGTAATGGGGTGGCCGAAGGCCAAGGCTAATGGCGTACTGGCCTAGCTCGTCGCTGCCAAGCTCGTGGGACTTCTTTTTGAGGTCGGCGAGCTGTTCGGGGTCGGTGGTAACTACCCACGCTTCGTAGCCGTCACTCACGCCTTTCTTGTCTCCCGGTTTGCTACCCGTTGCCGTCGCCGGCATCCCCGGCTACTCGGCAGTGTGGGCGTCATCGGGTGCGGCCCAGTCCCATTCGAGAGCGCCGTTGTCCGAGCCGGGTGGGAAGCGGACGGAGAACAGCGAGCGCTTGTCTCGCTGATCGATGTCGGCAGGGGCTTGGACGCCACGAGCTATGGCGTAGTCGTACAGCTCAGGGTCCGGTGTGCCCTCTTCCATATACATCCTGACCAGTTCTGCCATGAGCTGCGGATCGTCTGTCACCGGCTTACCCATTGAATGCCTCTCCCGTTCCTTTGACCCGCTTGAACACTCGTGATCCATCGTCGTTGACAGCCCAGATGTTGAGGATGCTTCCCTCAGGTACGAAGGCGTGTGTATTTTCCTTGCAGCCCTGACCGCGATTGTCGCAGGGCTCGGCATTCAGGTACAAAGTCGCCTCGGTGATCTGGTCGCGGTGCATCGTTGCGGCGACTTCTCCCTCGATGTGGCCTCGGTTCGGCGTCGTGGCTTGATAGGGCGTTCGCACACGCCCAGGTGGGAAGGGAGAGGAATCCGGTGGCCGGGCACGCAACACTCGGTCTGAGTGAGGCGAGCCGTCCGCGTTGTAGAGCCGCCCTTCTGCGGTGCCTGCCTCGCTGTAGCGGCGTAGACCGGCGAGCCTAGACGGATCGAACTTCCGAGGGTTGAATGTCGCGGCCGAAGACGGTGGCCCGGGGGCCTGAGGGGTCGGCTCGCTCTGCGGGATATCTCCGCCGGTTCGGGATTGTCCGGTGCGCAGGGCTTCGGTTGCTGCCAGGGAGGCTTCGAGCTGGGTGATTGCGCTGTTTGCCTGGGACTGGTTTTCTTCGAGGCCGGTGATGATCGCAGAGGTATGCGCGGTCTTTCCTTCGGCGCCAAGGTCGGTGAGCCGGGCGCGGAGATCTTCGCCGAGGTTCTTGGCGGTGGCGATTTGTGCGGTCAGGCTGCGCGCTTGGGCGAGGGCTTCGCGGATTGCGGCTGCCAGGGTGTCGATCGATGCCATGCGCGGCTCCGCTGAGGGAGGGGCGAGACGGGGTTATGTGAAAGGCGCGCTCTCCGTTGGTGTGGAGAGCGCGCCGTGGCTTGTTGCCAGGTTGGCTAGGCGATGTCGCCAGCCTTGATGGCGGTGATGAAGCCGGTCCAGGTGTCGGTGTCGAGGAGGAGGTGCGGGAAGTCGCCCACGGTCGGGAGCTTCGAGTCCCGGACTGCGACGGTCGCCGCCACCGGTGCCACCTCAACGCAGTTGCCGTTTCCTCCACTGCGGCTCGATTTCCGCCATGGAGCGGTATGGATGCAGGCCACCTCCACGCAGTTGCCGGTGCCGCTGTAGCTGGACTTTCGCCATAGAACTGAAGATTTCATGTCAGCACCCTCAAGTCAGGCTCGGTTGGTTTTCAGCTGATGCTACTGATGATGGCTTGCATGCGATCAAGCGACGCCTCGGGAGTGAGGGCCTGGCTTCGCAGCTTTGCGTGAGCATCCTGGTAGGCGGTGAAGTGCTCAGGCTCTTCAAGAACCTGGCCTCGGGTGAAGTTGTCAAGGTAGACGATCGGTTCATCCAGCGCATCTGGGAACTTGATGACCATGAAGGGGCCGGTCATTGCGGGATGCCCGCCAGCCGAGAACGGCAGCACTTGAACCGTGACATTGGGGAGCTCGGTGAGGTTTGCCAGGTGTTCGAGCTGCGCTCGGAACTGTGCGGTTGAGCCGACCGGCCGAAGAAGCACCGCTTCGTTGAGCACAGCGGCGACTTCCACGGGCTTCTCTCGGGTCAGGATGAGCTGGCGGCGCAGCCTCGCATCGACCTTCGGCTCGATGTCGCCCTCTTTAGCGGTCAAGCGGAAGATCTCGCGAGCGTAGTCGGCGGTCTGGAAAAGGCCAGGCATGATCTCGGATTCGTAGGTGGCGATCGAGGAAGCCTCTTCCTCAAGGCCGACATAGAAGCTGAACCAGTCCGGCAGCACATCGCCGTAGTTCTGCCACCAACCGCGCTCCTGTGCGCCGCGAGCGAGTTCGACCAGAACTTCGGCGTCTTCGCCGGTCACGCCGTAGAGGGCGAGCATCGCTCGGACCACCACTGGCCTGGCGGTGATTTCGCGGTTCTCGATGCGACCCAAGTTGCCCGCGCTCATGTCGAGCGCTTTGGCTGCGGCGGAGCGGTTGTATCCGGCCTGTTCTCGGAGCCGAGCCAGCTCCTTCGCGATGCGGCGTCGTTTGACCGTGGGGCTTCGGAGCTCAGTCATGCGATGAGTATTTCATCGTGAGCCACTGTCGGCAAATTCGTGTCACCCAAAAGAGTGTTATGCAACTTGCATGGATGTCGATTGTGTCGTATGTTCGTCGTAGCTGCAGGATCGCAGACTTAAATTCTGGTCGTTCGCGGCGATGCTGACTCGCAGGTCGCTCGATCAGGTGGGGATCGAGCGGCGAAGCCGCCCGGCGGCCCGGCCCGCTCCTTCGGAGACCTAGACCGAAGGAGCGGGCCACACCGGGGCTTTCGCCCACGCACACAACCAAATCTGGCCGCGTAGACAGCGGCCCACCGGTGTTCTTTGGCGAGATCCGGTGGGCCGCACACCTCAGAGAAACGAGACTTCTCATGGGTCTTATCAGCGTACCTTCCGACCCCGTCCCGGCCTGGGTCAAGATCGACCTTCACCTTCACCAGCCCTACCGGGCCTGGTTCGGGCTCGGCCGCTTGCGCTGCGAGTGGTGCGGTGAGGCTTGGGGGCGACATGGCTGCTCCTCCCGCACCTCTGCCGCTCGCCTGTTCGTCTACACCTCGACCGCCTCCCAGCGCGCCGCCGCTCTCGATTCCGGCATCCTTTCCTACGATGACCTCCGCCTTCGGCGTGCCACTCCCGCCCGGCACCGCCGCAAGCCCAGTCCGTATCCGCGACACAATTCGCGTCCGAGTCCGCTTGCAGCCCTCGGCATCCCCGAACTCGCGGCGGCCTTGCGATGATCGAGATTCGCAAGCGCGATACCACCGCCGAGTCGCCCGAGTGGCGGAAAACCGGCGAGTTCTTCGTCGGCATCGGCATGAACGACCACATCCGGCTCACCGTCTACCGCAACACCACTGACCCGGATCTCCACCGGCTCACCTCCGACGAGGAGACCAAGGCCGGTGCCCGCCTCATCGCCGTCTTCACCGAACCGCCAGGCGGCCAAGAAGACTGGCACCCCGCCTGGCGCACGGACTCGATGCGCCCCACGGTCGAAAGACAAGCGCGCGCTATCGCGCGCCGAAAATGAAAGCAGTGAGGCCCCGGCCTGGCGGCCGGGGCCTCGCTGCTCTTGTTCGCCGCGCTGACCCGCCTCGGTCGTGCGCGGCGCGGGCCGGGGTTTGGGGCCCGGTCCGAGCCTTGAGGCTCCCCGGGCGGGAGCAGGCCGCCCGGGGAGCGGGGCCATGGGACCCGCTCGGGGGGAGCGGGTCCCATGGCCCCCTGTGGGGTGCGACTTAAGCGGGCTCGATCGCGCCTTCGAGGATGCGGACCATGATCGGGTTGTCGAAGTAGATGTCGTTCAGGTCGTAGTCGCCCGGGTCGATCGACTTGACGCGCTTGCCGTCCACCGCGTACGAGACGCGCTGGTTCAGGAACAGCGGCAGGCGCGGCAGGGTCTCGTTGAAGACCACGCCGAGGATCTTGTGCGCGGCCATCTGCTCCTCCTCGGTGCCCTGCTGGGACTGGAGGTACAGCTCCGCGACGTTCACCGTGCCCTGGGACGCCGTCTCGACCGCGTCCACCGGCACGCCCATGCCCATCGCGTCGGCGGTCAAACCGTTGTCGGTGAACCAGGTCATCTGCCACGCGCCGTAGACGTAAGGCACGAACGGGTTCGCCCACTGGCGCACCGCGATGTCGTAGTCGCCCGCGCCCCAGATGCCCCACGGGTTGTCCTCGGGCACGTTCTCGTACGAGACCTGCAGCCCGAACTCCTTGAGCTGCGCCGCGGCCTGCTCGCCCGAGAGCGTGAAGTCCGTCCAGCCCTCGACGCCGATGATGGTGTACTCGGCGAGCGACCCGTCCGGCTTGTGCCAGCCGTCCGACTCCTTCTTCCAGCCCGCGCCCTCGAGGAGGCTCGTCGCCTTCGCGTGGTCGACCGAGTAGTACTCGAGCTCCACGTCGTCGAACAGGCCCTCGGCGTGCGGGTCGGCCAGACCCGTGTACGTCTTCGGCAGGTAGTAGCCGCCCTGGCCCTTCGCGATCTCGCCGATCTGCTCGGTGTCGAGTACGTACATGAACGCCTTGCGCACGTTGACGTCCGCGAACTCCGGGAACCGGCCCTGGTTGAGCATCAGGCCGATGCCGTCGTAACCGGGCGTCGAGAGCTCCTTGAGCCCCTGCACGCCCGCGATCGTCTGGCGGTCGGTCGCGCCGAGCACCTGCGTCGAGTAGTCCACCTCGCTCGCCAGCAGCAGCTGCACCGAAGTGGCGTTGTCGCCCTTCTGGATCTCGAACGTCTGGAACTTCACCTGGTCGGCGAAGAGCCCGTCCTGGTGGACCTCCATGGTGATGACGGTCTCGCCGATGTCCTTGAACTTGTAGGCGCCGCAGGAGATGAACCCGCCCTCGGCGTCCTTGAAGTCCTCAGCCGCGATCTTCTCGGCCAGCGCCGACTGCTCCGGGGAACCCTGGATCGCACCGGCCGCGACCAGCGCCTCGGCCTCGTCCATCCACTCGCCGTAGCGGGCGTGCGGCAGCACCTGCACCTTGAGGGCGCCGTGCTCGACGCCGGGGAACGCCGCCGAGTACTGCACCGTCACCGTGGTGTCGTCGTCGGCGGTCGCCGAGGTGAGCTGGTCCCAGCCGACGGTGCCCTGCGGGGCGTTGAGCTTCTGCAGGTAGATCGTGCCCACGAGGTCCTTGGCGGTCACGGCGTTCCCGTCGGTCCACTTGACGCCCGAGCGCAGCTTGATGGTCAGGGTCGTGCCGGCGAGGTCCACCGACTCGGCCAGCTGCGGGATCCACTCCTGGCTGTCCCAGTTCAGGATCGCCGGGCGCGGGATGAACAGCTCCGCGTTCGGGGCCGGAACCAGCAGCGCCGCGTTGGGGATCGCCGCGTTGAAGTGCTGCGTGGTCACGTCGAACGGGTAGACGTAGACGAACTTCCCGGAGGCGCCTTCGCCCTCCGAGCCCTTGGCCTGGCAGGCGCCGAGCACGCTCGTCGTCGCCACGGCGCCGGCGCCGAGGCCGACCGCCTGCATGAGCCGACGTCGGCTGAGCTCGAATTGCTGAGAGGTCATCGCCAGTTCCTTTCGTTGAGCCGTCTTTCAAAGTGAGGGCTACGGGTTGATCGAGATGAGGTAGGGAGAGAGCTGTATAGCCGTCCGGGCCGCGAGGTCAGTGCGCTGTCTCGGGCTCGGGACGCCGTGAGCCGGGCACGGCGTCGAAGGTGATCGTCCGGTCCGCGTCCGGCGCCCGCTGCAAGTCGCGGGACACCACGTGGCAGGACAACCGCCTCCGGGAAGGGGTGTCTAGGAGGACCGGTGCGGCCGTGTCGCACAGGCCCGGTTCGAAAGCGGGACAACGGGGGTGGAAGGCGCACCCGGCGGGCAGGTCGCGGAGGCTCGGGATCTCCGCCGACCGCAGCTGCTCCGCCGCGCGGTTGGCCTTCGCCAGGTCGGGGTCCGGCTCGCACACCGCGCCGATGAGGGCCTTGGTGTACGGATGCTGCGGGTTCCCGATGACCTCTGGGGTCGGGCCGTGCTCGACGACCTTCCCCAGGTACATGACCGCGATCTCGCCGTCCCACGCGAAGTACTTCGCGACGGCGAGGTCGTGGGTGATGAACAGGAAGCCGACGTCGAGCTCGTCGCGCAGCCTCCCGAGGGTGTTGAGCAGGCTCACCCGGATCGAGACGTCCAGCATGGAGGTCGACTCGTCGCAGATGAGCAGGTCCGGGTTCAGCGCGAGCGAGCGCGCGACGTTCACGCGCTGGCGCTGGCCGCCGGAGAGCTGGTGCGGGTAGGAGTCCAGGTAGGACTCGGGCGGGGTGAGGTCGACGAGCTGCAGGAGCTCGGCGGCCTTGGCGCGGGCCTCGGTGCGGTTCTTGACGATGCCGTGCCGCTTGAGCCCGGCGCTGAGGGTCGAGTAGACGGTGCGGGTCGGGTTGAGCGCGGCGTACGGGTCCTGGTGGATGTACTGCACCGAGCGGCGGTACTGGCCGCGTTCGGCGGCGGTCATGTCCGCGAGGTCCTTGCCGCGGTACTCGACGGTGCCGGCGGTGGGCCGGGTGAGGCCGGCGGCGGCGCGGGCGGTCGTGGTCTTGCCGCAACCGGACTCGCCGACGAGGCAGAGGACCTTGCCGGGCTTGACCTCGAGGTCGACGCCGCCGACGGCGGGCACGGGGCCCTTCTTGGTGTCGAAGACCTGCTCCATGCCGGAGAGCTTCAGCAAGGGGGCGCTAGGCATTGGCGCTCTCTCCTTCGGTGACGCTTGCGAGCCGATCATTGGCACTGCGGGGGAGGCGGACCTGGTCGTGGTGGAGGCAGGCCACGGAGTGGTCCATCCCCAGGGGACGCTCGGTGAGGAGCGAGAGCGGGACGCGGTCGCGTTTGCACTCGTCGGTGGCGGAGGCGCAGCGCGGGTTGAAGGCGCAGCCGTCGGGCATGGCCTTGAGGCTGGGCGGGTAGCCGGGGATCGACTCGAGCGCGGGCCGGTCGCCCTTGACGGGCATGACCGCGTTGATGAGCCCGGCCGTGTACGGGTGCTTGGGTTCGTAGAAGATGTCGCGGGCCGAGCCGGTCTCGATGATGCGGCCGGCGTACATGGTGGCGACCCGGTCGGCGAGCTCGGCGGCGAGGCCGAGGTCGTGGGTGATGAACACCATCGTGAACCCGAACTTGCCGCGGAGCTCGTGGAGCTGCTGCACGATCGAGCGCTGCGTGAGCAGGTCGAGCGCGGTGGTCGGCTCGTCGAGGACGAGCACCTGCGGGTCGAGGGCGATGGCGAGCGCGATGAGCGCGCGCTGCTTCATGCCGCCGGAGAGCTCGTGCGGGTAGGACTGGAGCACCCGGTCGGGGTCGAGCCGCACGGTCTCCAGGAGCTCCCCGGCGCGGGCCTCGACGGCGGCCCTCGTCCACTTCTTGCCGTCCGCGTGGTCGCGGAGGGTGTCGGCGAAGTGGTCGACGATGCGGATGACCGGGTTGAAGGCGTTCATGGCGCCCTGGAAGACCATCGCGGCCTCGTTCCAGCGGAAGCGGCGCAGCGGCTCCTTCTTCATCTGGAGGAGGTCGGCGCGCGTGCCGTCCTTGAGCCGGTAGGTGAGGGAACCGGAGGTGATCTCGCCGAGGTTCGGGAGCAGCCGCAGCAGGCCGAGGCCGAGGGTGGTCTTGCCGCAGCCGGACTCGCCCACGAGCGCCAGGGATTGGCCTTCGTAGAGGTCGAGGTCGATGCCGCTGACGGCGGTCACCGACTCCTTCCGGCCGGTGCGGTAGGCGATCGAGAGGTCGCGGACGCTGAGAATCGGGTCGCTCATGCCTCTTACCTTTCTCGCAGTCGCGGGTTGAGGGCCTGGTCGAGGCCGCGGCCCATGGTCACCAGGCCGATCGTGAAGAGCACGATCATGAGCAGCGGCGCGATGACGAACGGCAGCGCGACCGGGTTGAGGTAGAAGTTCTGGCTCCACGACTGGTGGATCATCAGCCCCCAGTTGGGGGTGCCGGAGGGCATGAGGCCGAGCACGTAGAGGCCGACGATCGCGTAGATCGCCTGGTTCACCGCGATCACGAAGTTCACGAAGATGAACCCGGCCATGTTCGGCAGGATCTCCCGGAAGACGATGCGGGCGGTCCCGAGGTCCTGCAGCCTGGCGGCTTCGACGAACTCGCGTTCTTTGAGGGACATGACCTGCGCGCGGATGGAGCGGAACAGGAAGGCCCACATGGTGGAGCCGACCACGAACGCGATGCCCCACGCCGGGATGTCGTCGAAGAACGCCACGACCGCGAGCATGAGCAGGAACTGCGGGATGGTGACCGTGACGTCGGTGAGCTGGAGCAGGACCGCGTCGATCTTGCCGCGGAAGTAGCCTGCGGCGGAACCGAAGACGACGGCCACGAACACGGCCATGAGGGCGGCGAGGGTGCCGACCCAGATGGGCTCGGCGCCGGAGTTCACCAGGATCGTGAAGGTGTCCTTGCCTTCGTACTGGGTGCCGAGCCAGTGCTCAGCGGACGGTTCGGTCCAGATCTTCGTCGTGTCGGTCGGGTTGTCCTGGTCGACCACGAGCGGGCCGACGAAGGAGAACAGCACGATCCCCAGGACCAGTACGGTGCCGGCGAACCCGGCGGGGGAGCGGGTCAGCCCGGTCCACGCCCGGCCGAAGAACGTCTCGCGGAACTGCTTGCGCGGCTTGGCGATCGCCGCATCGAGGGTGGTCATCAGGCGTCCTGCCCTTCGGACTTGATGCGGGGGTCGATCTTGACCAGGACGAGGTCCACGATGAGGCTGGCGACGACCACCGAGGTCGCGAGGATGATCACGGCGGCCTGCACGACGGGGTAGTCCCGGTCGGCGATGGCGCTCATGAGCATCTGGCCGACGCCGGGGTAGTCGAGGATCTGCTCGATGACGATCGAGCCGCCCACGAGCATCCCCATTTGGAGCGCGATCTGCGGGACGACCGGCAGGAGCGCGTTGCGCCCCACGTAACCGCGGGAGATGCGGCCGGGCTTGAGGCCGCGGGCGCGCGCCACCGTCACGTAGTCCTCGGTGAGCACTTCGGTGGTGGCGGCCTTCATGTTGAGCATGAAGGAGCCGGTGGCGGTGAACGCGAAGGCGATGATCGGCAGGATCGCGTGGAAGACCGCGTCGCCGAGGAACACGGGGTCGAACCCGGGCTCGACGCCGGCGGTGATGCGCCCGCGCATGTCGAGGAAGGGCAGGATGCCCAGCACCGTGTAGCCGATGACGACGACGGCCGCGATGAGGATGTAGTTCGGCACGCCCGTGAGGAACGAGCCGAGCGAGGTCATCGAGTGGTCGAACGCCGAGCCGCGGCGGTAGGCCATGGCCATGCCGGCCGAGACGCCGATGACGACCGCGAAGACCACGCCCGCGCCCACCGAGAACAGCGTCCAGGGCAGGTACTCCATGACGTGCTCGAAGACCGTCTTGCTCGGGTTGGTGAGGGAGTTGCCGAAGTCGAGGGTGACCAGGCCCTTCATGAACTCCAGGTACTGGCCCCAGGCCGAGGCGTCGGGGTCGTAGTTGACGAGGTTCGCGGCGGTGGCCATGGCCTGGTCGTGCGACATGCCGGCGCTGTTGAGGCGGCCGGCCATGATCTCGATCGGGTCGCCGGGCATGAAGTGCATGAGCAGGAAGGTGATCGTCGAGACCAGCCAGATCACGAACACGGACTGGAGGACCCGGCGGAAGGCGTAAGAGGTCCACACGCGCCTGACCACGGTGGCGGCGGTGCGGGGCGGCGTGCCTTCCGCAGCGGATTGCGGAAGGGAGGCGGCAGGTGCGGTCACCTCGGGCACTCCTTCGTGCGCTAGTCGGGACTGGGCTCGCGGACGAGCCGTGAAGTTCCAGGTGTCTGGGGGCGAAACAAATTGGAAAGATTGTTTCTAGTTAAGAAAGCTACCCGTCGTGACCGGGCGCACGCCAGCCTTGAGACGGAATCGTTATCCGAGCGTCCGTGCTGTGACCATTGACTCCCGGGGCCGGGCGCGGCCTTCCACGGTAAAGCCAGTACGCTCGTACTGTTAGGGGCGCGAGCCCCGGCGCCATCACGGCGCATCCACACCAGGCGCAGGTGAGCGCGAGGAGAGGTAGCGAGACTATGGCGAAGATCAAAGTGGCGAACCCGGTCGTCGAGCTCGACGGCGACGAGATGACCCGCATCATCTGGAGCAAGATCAAGGACGAGCTGATCCACCCCTACCTGGACGTGGACCTCAAGTACTACGACCTCTCGATCGAGCACCGCGACGCGACCGACGACCAGGTCACCGTGGACGCCGCCAACGCGATCAACCAGTACAACGTCGGCGTCAAGTGCGCCACCATCACCCCCGACGAGGCCCGCGTCGAGGAGTTCGGCCTCAAGAAGATGTGGCGCTCCCCGAACGGCACCATCCGCAACATCCTCGGCGGCGTGGTCTTCCGCGAGCCGATCATCATGAGCAACGTGCCCCGCCTGGTCCCGGGCTGGACCCAGCCGATCATCATCGGCCGCCACGCCCACGGCGACCAGTACAAGGCCACCGACTTCAAGGTCGACCGCCCCGGCACCCTCACCGTCACCTTCACCCCGGCCGACGGCTCCGAGCCGATCGAGTTCCAGGTCGCGGAGTACCCGGAGGGCGGCGGCGTCGCCATGTCGATGTACAACTACAAGAAGTCCATCGAGGACTTCGCGCGCGCCTCGTTCCGCTACGGCCTGGCCCGCAACTACCCGGTCTACATGTCCACCAAGAACACCATCCTCAAGGCCTACGACGGCATGTTCAAGGACGTGTTCCAGGAGATCTTCGACGAGGAGTTCAAGGCCGAGTTCGACGCCAAGGGCCTCACCTACGAGCACCGCCTCATCGACGACATGGTCGCCGCGGCCATGAAGTGGGAGGGCGGCTACGTCTGGGCCTGCAAGAACTACGACGGCGACGTCCAGTCCGACACCGTCGCGCAGGGCTTCGGCTCGCTCGGCCTCATGACCTCGGTGCTCATGACCCCCGACGGCAAGACCGTCGAGGCCGAGGCCGCCCACGGCACCGTGACCCGCCACTACCGCGCCCACCAGCGCGGCGAGAAGACCTCGACCAACCCGATCGCCTCGATCTTCGCGTGGACCCGCGGCCTGGCCCACCGCGGCAAGCTCGACGGCACCCCCGAGGTCACCGGCTTCGCCGACGAGCTCGAGAAGGTCGTCATCGACACCGTCGAGAGCGGCAAGATGACCAAGGACCTCGCCGCCCTCGTCGGCAAGGACCAGGAGTGGCAGACCACGGACGAGTTCCTCGACACCCTGTCGGAGAACCTCGCCAAGGCCGTCGCCAAGTAAGGCGTAACCGGGCCTTCCGAGGCTCGTTGTAGAAGGAAGCGGTGACCGATCTTCCGGGCTGCGCTCACGCACAGCTCGCAAGCCCGCTGTCGCCGCCCCTTCCCAGTTGGAGGCCCCGGCCGACGTGTGCAGGCGCACACTCGGCAGGGGCCTCCCCCCTTTCGGGACTTGTAAACTAGGCGGGTTACAGCCGTCGATCGGAAGGCCGCAAACTCGTGAGAGGCGTCATCCTCGCCGCCGGACAGGGACAGCGCCTGCGCCCTGACACCGACGCGCTCCCCAAGACCCTCCTGCCGGTCACCGCGACCGAGACGATCCTCGACACGATCGTGCGGGGCCTGGCCGAGGTCGGCGTCACCGACCTCGCGATCACCGTCGGCCACGCCGCCGAGAGGATCCGCGAGCACGCCCCGGTCCTGGAGACCCGCTACGACGTCACCGTCACGATCGTCGACAACGACAAGCCGCACTGGAACAACGCGTACTCGCTGTGGACCGCGCGCGAGCACTACCGCGACGGCGCCGTCCTCGTCAACGGCGACACCGTGCACCCCACGAGCATCGAGCGGAACCTCCTCGCCGCCGCCGAGACCGACCCCCGCCTCCTCATCGCCCTCGACGACCACAAGACCCTCACCGACGAGGCGATGAAGGTCCGCGTCGGCGAAGGCGGCGTCGAGCTCATCCACAAGCTGCAGCCGATCGCGGCCGCCGCGGGCGAGTACATCGGCGTGAGCCTCATCCCCGCCGGGCTCGCCGAAGACCTCACCAAGGCGCTCGAGGCGACGTACACGCGCGACTCGACCCTCTACTACGAGGACGCCTTCCAGCTCCTCGCCGAGGCCGGCCAGATCGGCACCGTCTCCACGGGTCCGGTGGCCTGGACCGAGGTCGACGACCACGCCGACTGGGCCGTCGCGAAAGAGATCGCGCAGCTTGCGGAGCGAGCCAGAACGCAGAGTGCGGAGCGATCCAGGCAGCAGAGCGCGAAGGGCCTGTAGTTGCCGACCTTCGCGCGCACCGTCCTGGCGCCCATCACGGTCGAGGTCTCGGCCGGGGCGCTCAAGCGCCTCCCCGAACTGCTCGCCGACTCCCGGATCTCCTCGGGCGGCCGCGTCGCCGTCGCGCTCGGACCCGGCCTGGGCGAGAGCATCGCGGCCGAGCTCGACCACCTGCCGGACGCCACGGTCCACACCGTCGTCCCCGGCAGCCTCGACAGCGCCAAGGAGCTCACCAAGCGCCTCCGCGACGACCACCGGGTGGACGCCCTCGTCGGCATCGGCGGCGGCAAGCTGCTCGACACCGCGAAATGGGCCGCCTCCGACCTGGGCCTGCCGATGGTCTCGGTCGCCACGAGCCTCGCCCACGACGGCCTCGCCTCGCCCACCGCGTCCCTCGAACGCGACGGCGTCTCGGTCTCCTACGGGGTGCACCCGCCGCTCGCCGTCCTCGCCGACCTCGACTTCATCCGCCAGGCGCCCGCGCACCAGCTGCAGTCCGGCATCGGCGACGCCCTGACGAACCTCTCGGCCGTCGCCGACTGGCAGCTCTCGCACGAGGTCAACGGCGAACCGGTCGACGGCCTCGCCGCCGCCATCGCGCGCACCGGCGCCGAGGCCGTGCTGCGCCACCCCGGGACGATCGCCGACGACGCGTTCCTGGCGACCCTCGCGGACGCGCTCATCCAAGGCGGCCTCGCCTCCAGCATGGCCGGATCGTCCCGGCCCTGCTCGGGCGGGTGCCACGAGATCGCGCACGCGCTCGAAGCGCTCCACCCCGGCCTCGCGTCCCATGGGGCGCAAGGCGGCGTGGGGGCGCTCATATGCACGTGGCTGCGGGGCGACAAGGCCCTGTTCCAGGAGTTGTCGGCCGCCTTGCGGCGGCACGGCCTGCCGCGCACGGCAAGTGAACTCGGCCTGACGACCGCGGAGCTCGCCACAGCGGTGGCCTACGCTCCGAGGACCCGGCCAGGCCGTTATACGATTCTCGAACATCGTGAACTGGACTCGGTGGCGCTGGAGCGACACCTGACGGAGATGATGCATGAGCTCGATTAGCCCGCACCCCGACGGCGTCTCCGGCCCAGCCGGGAACAATGACGGGAACCCGGACCACACCGATGCGACCGCCCCCCAAGGCGGCTTCGGCGCCGGGCCTTCGGCCAACCCCGCGGGATACCCGCCGGGGTCCATGAGCTCCGGATCGGCGGCCTTCGCCAGTCCGCCGCCCTCCGCCGCGCCCGGCATCACCCCGGGGCCGCAGGGCGCGCCCGCTGGCTCCCCGCCGCCGCGCCCCCCGCAGGGCTACGGCCCCGCCGGCTACGCCGGGCAGCAGGCGTACGGCACCCCCGCCCACCAGGCCCCGCCGCCCGGTTACGGTGCGCCCCAAGGCCAGCAGCCCTACGGCACCCAGCCCCCGCCGCCGCACGGCCCGGGCCAGCAGCCCTACGGCGGCCCGCAGCCCCACGGCCCCGGCCAGCCGAACCCCTACGGCCAGCCCGCCCCCGGCCACTACCAGCCGCAGCAGGCCCCGCCGCCTCCGGCGACCGCTCCGGCCCCCCACAGCTCGACCCCGCCGCCGCCCCCCGCCGCGGCCCACCCGACCCCGCCGCCTCCGGCGACGGCCCCTCAGCCCGACCCGTCCGGCCAGGTCCCGCAGGCGCCCTACGCGACCCGCCCCGAACCCAGCCGCGACATGCCGGTCGCCGGCGCCTCCCCGATCCGCCGCAACCTCGACGACACCGCCGAGCTCCCGGCCTTCCTCGACTCGGCCCGCAGCGACGAGGGCCCGGCCACTGGCGCCATCCGCACCGCCGAGGTCAAGCCGCTCAAGCGGAAGTTCCCGCTCACGACCGGCTTCACGGCGCTCCTGCGCCACCGGCACGCCCTGTCGGTCCTCGTCAAACGCGACCTCGCCGTGAAGTACCAGTCGACCGCGATGGGCTACCTGTGGTCGCTCATCGAGCCGCTGGGCCTCACGCTCATCTACTGGTTCGTCTTCGACATCGTCTTCAAGAGTGGCCGCGAGCTGCCCAACGACGCCGGGTACCTGCTCTTCATCGTCTCCGGCATCTTCGCCTACCAGTGGTTCTCGACCGCGGTGAACGAAGGCACCCGTTCCCTCGGCGGCCAGTCCGCCCTCATCACCGTCATGAAGGTCCCCAGAGAGGTCTTCCCTGTCTCGAAGGTCTTCGCGCGCTTCGCCGAGTACGTCGTCGGCTTCCCGATCATCATCGCCGTCGCGTTCATCGACAACGGCACCTGGGGCCTCAACCTGCTCTGGCTCTTCCCGGCCATCCTCACGCAGGTGATGCTCCTGACCGGCATGGTCTTCGTCCTCGCCGCCGCCAACGTTCTCTTCAAGGACGTCGAGCGGTTCCTGGGCCTGTTCATGCGCGTCCTCTTCTACGCCTCGGCCATCATCTTCCCGCTGACCAAGGTTTCCGAAGCGGACACGATGAAGGACAACCCCTGGCTGTACGACCTGTTCTCCACGAACCCGCTCATCGGCATCTTCTCGATGCACCGCGCGGCGTTCATCCCGGGCCTGGCGCCCAACATGTACCAGTTCTGCGTCGCCGTCGGCTTCTCGGCCTTCCTGATGTTCTTCGGCCGCTGGATCTTCTACCGACTCGAACCGCGCGTCCTCAAGGCGCTCTAGCGAACCGCCGCGGCCCCGACCTGTACTCCAGGTCGGGGCCGCGGCGCTGCTCGGTACGGCCCCACCGGTCTTCCCTCGGTACGATGGGGAGACTCGCGGTCCCTCCCCATGTGCCCGAACCGTCCGGCCCCTCACACCGGCCCGCCGGACGGGGACAGAGCGCCTAGTATGGGGCGACTCGACGCGCCCGGCACCCCTAGACGGAGAATCCTGCACCATGACCTCGCCCCAGCCCCCCGGGCCCCAGCCCCGAGCCGCAGCCGGGAACGGTGTCAACGAGGAGACCCTCCACTTGCCGACGAGCCCGGTCGGGACGACCGCCCAGCCCGCCCCCGCCCCGCCGGTCGGCGTCCCCACCGCCCCTGGGCCGCAACGCACCGCGCCGAGTCCGTACCCCGTCCGCCCCGCCTTCCGAGCCCCCGCGCCTCCGCCGCAGGGGCCGAACACCAGCGGCCACCCGCGCCCCGCCGCGGCGCCTCCGACGCGCGTCCCCGTCCACTGGGAAGGCGTCGGATTCCGCCCCGACATCCAGGGCCTGCGCGCGGTCGCCGTGCTGCTGGTCCTGCTTTCCCACGCCGGATTCGGTTTCGCCGCAGGCGGTTACATCGGCGTCGACGTCTTCTTCGTCTTGTCCGGATTCCTCATCACCTCACTGCTGGTGAAGGAGGTCTTCGACACCGGCAAGATCTCCATCGCCGGGTTCTACGCCCGACGCGCCCGCCGTATTCTTCCCGCCGCGACCGTCGTCACGATCGCGACGGTGATCGGCACTTGGCTTTGGTTCCCGGTCACTCGCCTCGAAGCGGTGATGCAAGACGCCTTCACCGTCATCATTTATGTCGTCAACTACCGGTTCGTGTCGGAACAGACCGAGTACCTGAACGCCGACCAGATGCCGTCCCCGTTCCAGCAGTTCTGGTCCCTGGCGGTCGAAGAGCAGTTCTACCTCGTGTGGCCGCTGCTCCTCATCGGGCTGCTGCTCCTCGCGAAGCGGGCGCCGCGCAAGTTCGTCAGCGCGGCGGTCGCCGCCTGCGCGGCGGTCTTCGCGATCTCGCTTGTGCTCTCGGTCCTCGTCACCGAGCAGTCGCAGCCCACGGCCTACTACGCGGCGCACACCCGCGCCTGGGAGCTCGCGGCCGGCGCACTCCTCGCGCTCTCCCTGCCCACATGGAAGAAGACTCCGAAAGCCGTCGCGTGGATTCTCGGCATCGGCGGCCTCGCCATGGTGCTCGCCGCCGGAGTCGTGTTCGGCGACTCGACCCCGTTCCCCGGCTACGCGGCCCTGCTGCCCGTCCTGGGCACCATGCTCCTCATCGTCGCCGGCACGGGCGCGGACGGCCACCCCGTCGGCAGGCTCCTGAGCACGGGGCCGTTCCAGTTCTTCGGGAAGATCTCGTACAGCCTCTACCTGTGGCACTGGCCGATCCTCATCCTGATCCCCTTGGCAGTCGGGGCCGAATCCTCGATCGTGCTCAACGTGGTCCTGCTCCTCGGTGCGGTCGCGGTCTCCCAGGTCTCGTACCAGTACATCGAGGAGCCGATCCGCAACGCGCGCTTCCTCAAGGCCAGCAGCCTGTGGGGGCTCGCGGTCGGCGTGCTCTGCTCGGTCGTGAGCATCGGCCTCATCGTCACCCTCACCACGGCGTTCGCGAAGACCGGCGGGGAGTCCGAGGGCGACCCGGTCGAGGCCGCGACGGACACGGAAGTGGTGGAGTCCCGGCTCGAGGAGGGCGCGGCGCTCACCGAGATCCCCGCCGACCTCGTGCCGAGCCTCGACGAAGCCGAAGACGACAAGCCGCTCATCTACGAGAACGGCTGCCACGTCGAGCAGGAGGCGGTGGCGCTCCCCGACGGCTGCTACTTCGGGGACACCGGCTCCGACACGACCGTGGTGCTGATGGGCGACTCCCATGCGGCGCAGTGGTTCCCCGCGATGGAGGCGATCGCGCAGGAGCAGGGTTGGCGGCTGCTGACGCGCACCAAGAGCGCCTGCACCGCAGTGGACGTGCGGGTGGAGAACAGCGCCATGGAGCGCGAGTACACCGAGTGCACCGAGTGGCGGGACGACGTGTTCGCCGAACTCGCCGAGCTGCAGCCGGAAATGGTGGTCCTGAGCAGCACCGACCCGACTGTGATCACCGAGGACGGCGACTCGGTGCAGGAGACCTGGCTGGGCGGCTGGGAGCGGACCGTCACCACATTGAGCGAGACGGGCGCGAAGGTGGTCGCGATCGCGGACACGCCGTGGGCCGAGGGCTCGGTGCCCGAATGCCTGTCGCTGCCAGCGAACGGGAGCGACCCGCGCAAGTGCGCGATCGACCCGGAGGCCGCGGTGGCCAAGCCCGAACTGCGGGCCGAGGCCATGGAACTCCAAGGGGAGCTGGGCGCCACCGTGATCGACCCGATGGCGTGGTTCTGCCTTGCGGACGTGTGCCCGGTGATCGTGGAGAACACCCTGGTCTACCGCGACCGCCACCACATGACGACGTACTACGCGAAGTCGCTGGCGACGCTGCTCGGCGAGCAGTTGCCCGGCATGGAATGAGGCCCCGACCCGCTCGGGTCAGGGCCTCAGATCGCGTGCGCGGTCAGGCGTCCGGGTCCGCGGTGGGCCAGCCCGCCGGGAACGGGAAGTCCTGGGCGAGCGCTTCGCAGCCCTGGGTGACCTCGGCGTGGTTCTTGCGCCACTGGCAGGTCAGCTGAATGACGTGCTGGCCCGCGAACATGAAGAAGTTCCGCATGAACAGGCTGCCGTTGTCGCCGCCCGCGTCCTTGAAGTAGCGGTGCACCGCGGGCTGGCGGTGGACCTGCGCCGGGTAGATGTTCGTCGCCTCGATGGTGTTCCCCAGCGGGGCCTCGTACTCGAGGATCATCGCGGCCTGGCTCTCGAAGTCGGCGGCCGTCGTCCCCTCGGGGAGGTAGTACGTGGTGACGTTGAGCAAGCTCTCGGGGTCGCCCCCCTCAAGGGCGAAGGTCCACGTCTGGCTGGCCTCGGTCAGGAGCGGGTCGCGGGCCGCGTCCACCGCGGCGAACCCTTCCGGGGGCGTGATCGCGAGGTCGTACGGCTCGGTGAGCTCTTCATAGGAGACGGCCGCATTGCCCTGGCCCTCCTCCTGTTCGGTCTCGGGCTTGTCTCCGGAATCGTCAGAGGCGCCGCTGCAACCGGCGACCGCCAGAATCAGCGCGGTGGAGAACAGGGCGATTCGTCTCATTGGTCAGGGTCCTCAACGGAGTCGGGGGAAACAAGCGTCATCATAGCAATACGGGGCCGCCGACCGAGGCACCCGAATCCGGCTGAGACGAGCGTCCGCGCACATGACGGGCAGTACAGGCGCGATCTCGGGGAACCGGCGACGGGCCGGAGTGGGATACGATATTGGACGCCCCCGAACCCCTTTTCTTGCATACACCCCAGAGGATTTGGACCGACCGAATGAGCGGAGACCGCTTTCCTAGTGCGCTTATCGACGATTACACGTCGGTGATTAGGAAAAAGGACCCGGAGTCGCTGGTTTCCACCGTCATCCGCACCCGCTCGATAGAAGGACGGCGTCTGCTCGCCCACCGCATCGCCGAACCGGCCGTCGGTCTCGGCGACCTCCTCGCGGCCGCAGGCGATCCCACGGCCGAAACGGCGCTGTTCGCGGGGCACCAGGTCGACATCGCGTCGCTCGCGCGCCTCGCCCGAGCGCTCGTATGCGCGCCCGAGAGCCCGGCCGACCTCGACCACGGCTGGGCCGTCTACGCGATGGCGCTCCGGCACGGGCCGCCGGAGGTGATCCACCCCCGCGACCAAGGCGCGCACGCCGAACTCGCGGTGCTGCGCGGGGACCTCGACGAGGCCCGGCGGCTGCTGGACCGGTACGGCCTCATCGAAGAGCATGTGCGGCGCGGCATCGAGATGGACCTGTGCAACCCCTGGTACGCCGCGGCGGCCGCCGACGAGGCCCGCTGGAAGGCGCTGCTCGGCGGAGTCGTCCCGGCGCCGCTGCCGGACCTCGCCCCCGGCAGCGCCGAAACGGTGTTCGACAGCCTGCACGTCAAGGAGGCGCCCGCGCCTGTGCCGGCGCCCGAGTTGGTCTCGGTCATCGTCACCAACTACCAGCGGGGCCTCCCGTTGCTCGCCGCCGTGCAGTCCGTGCTCGAGCAGACCTGGGCGAACCTCGAAGTCCTCGTCGTCGACGACGCCTCGGGGCCTGCGTACGGGGAGATCCTCGACAAGGTCGCGGCCCTGGACGAGCGCGTGCGGGTGATCAGGCTCGCCGAGAACGGCGGCACCTACCGGGCCCGCAACGCCGGGCTGGCCGCGGCACGCGGCGCGTTCGTCGCCGTGCAGGACTCGGACGACTGGTGGCACCCCCGCCACCTCGAACTGCACCTGCGGCCGTTCACGACCGACCCGGAACTCGTCGGCACGATCTCGCGCAGCATCATGCTCACCGAGGACCTGCGGGTCACCCGCCTGCGCCGCGCGCCGGTGCTGCCGTGCGCCAGCTCGCTGCTGTTCCGGCGCGAAGCGGTCCTCGAGCGGATCGGCTACTGGGACGACGTCCGCAAGGCCGCCGACAACGAGTACCTCGGCCGCATCAAGG
Source organism: Glycomyces sp. NPDC049804 (assembly GCF_040674615.1). Lineage (NCBI taxonomy): Bacteria > Bacillati > Actinomycetota > Actinomycetes > Glycomycetales > Glycomycetaceae > Glycomyces > Glycomyces sp. NPDC049804. The sequence goes on along the minus strand of NZ_JBFAMQ010000008.1, from coordinate 68,180 downwards.
CCGCGTTCGGCAGGCGCTCGGTGCGGCAGATGGCCGAGGTGCTGACCCTGGTGCGTACCGGGACCGAGTCGCTGTCCTCCAGCGACTTCGGCTCGGGCTGGCGCCACCCCGCCCGGTCCGCGTACCGCTCCGGCTACCAGCTGTGGCACCAGCGCATCAGCGAAGGGAGCGCCGACCCGCACGTGGGACTCGGGCGGCGCGCCCCCGTGTTTCAGCCCTACCGGTTCCGCGTCTCGAGCTCCGCGCAGCGGTACGACGTGGTGTACGCGGGGGACTGGGTCTCCTTCGGAGGGCCGCAGAAGTCGATGATCAACGAGATCCACGCGGCCCGCCGGGCCGGACTGCGCGTCGGGATCATGAACTTCACGCCGTTCCGCTTCGTCCGCGCCGTCGACCGCGACCTCACCCCGCACATCCAGCAGCTCGTCAACGACGGCCTGGTCGACCACGTGACCGCCACCGACGACGCCGAAGTGCGGCTGCTCGTCCTGCGGTACCCGCCCATCCTCCAGTTCCCGCCCGGCGGCCCCTTCTCCCTGAAGGTCGACCGGCTGGTGATCCTCGCCAACCAGGCGCCGTCCGAACGCGACGGCAGCGACCGCCGCTACCTGCCGGCGGCCTGCGAGCAGCACGCCTACGAGCTGTTCGGGGTGTGGCCCGAATGGGCGCCGCAGGGGCCGCAGGTGCGGCACGCGATCGAGCCGCTGCTCACCGAGCGTTCCGTCCTGCACCCCTTCGACGTCCCCGGCATCATCGACACCGACGAATGGTGCCTGCCGCGCACCCACTTCCGCGGCCCGGTGGCGGTGATCGGCCGCCACTCGCGCGACAACGAGATGAAATGGCCCGACGACCCCGCGGTGCTCCTGCAGGCGTACCCCGCCTCCCCCGAGTTCGACGTCCGGATCATGGGCGGCGCGGAGGTCCCCGCCCAGGTGCTCAAGCGCCGCCGCCCGCCGCGGAACTGGCTCGTCTACCGCTACGACGAGGTCGGCATCCGGGAGTTCCTGCACCAGATCGACTTCTACGTCTACTTCGCGCACCCGCAGTTGGTGGAGGCCTTCGGCCGCAGCATCCTGGAGGCCATGGCCGCCGGCTGCGTGACCGTCCTGCCCCCGCACTTCGAAGAGGTCTTCGGCGAAGGCGCCGTGTACTGTGAACCGCACGACGTCGCGGCCCTGGTCACCAGGCTCCGCTCCGACCCGGACGAGTACTTCGCGCTGAGCGCCGGCGCCCAGCGCCACGTCCGCCGGAACTTCAGCTACGAGTCGTACCTCCACAGGCTCGCACAGCTGGGAGTCGCCGCTCAGGGTCGGCGATGAACGAACGGCCGGTGCTCTCCGCGCGCCGCCCGGCGCTGTCGAGAGGGCACAGAAAGGCATTCCCGCCATGTCCACCCCTTGGATCCGCCGACGGCCGGTCCGCGACCTGATGCCCCCCTTCCCGAACGCCTCCGCGCACTCGGCCACGCCCGCGGTGCCCGAGGCCGAAGTCCCGTCGGCCGGCGACGCCGCCGAGCTGCTGTACGCCCGCGGCTTCCTGCTCGCACCGCACGAGCACGAGGCGCCCGTCTTGCATTGGCGGCAAGTCCGGATCGACGGACTGTGGCTCTCCTACGACCCCCGCTGCGCATTCGCGGTGGCCCGGTCCGGGCGCTCCTGGGTGGCGCTGCTCGGCCGGGCGATCGACCTCGGGACCTGGGATGAGGACCTGTCCACGATCGCGGCGGGACTGCTGCGCGCCAAGGCGGCCGGGCGGGAGGTCCTCTTCGACGGGATCGACCGGCTCAGCGGCCGGTTCGCGGTCTTCTACGAGCACCGCGGCGAGACCTACGTGCAATCCGACGCGGCGGCCATGCGGTCGGTCTTCTACGGCCGCCGGGACGGGCGCACGTACGCCGCCTCGCACGCGCACCTCGTGGCCGACCGGGTCGGCACCGCTCCGTCGGCGTTCCCCGACCCGCAGGCGATCCGCCAGGAGCACAACGCGTACGCCCTCCCCGGGCGCATCACGCCCTTCGCGCGGGTCTTCGCGCTGACGCCGAACACTGAACTCGAATTCGCGGCCGCCGAGCCCCGCCGGTGCTTCCCGCGCGAGGACCCCGAGCCCCGCACTGTCGCCGAGGCCGTCGACGACGTGCTCCCGCTGCTGCAGCGCCAGGTCGAACTGCTCGCCGCGCGCGACCCGCTCGTGGTCTCCCTCACCGGCGGCCTCGACAGCCGGACCACCCTCGCCCTGACCCGGCCGGTCGCGGACCGGGTCGACTACTTCACCTATGACGCCGACAGCGGCGAAGGCGAGTCCAAGCGGGCGATGCGGGCCGACGCGGCCGCCGCCCGCGAGATCACCGCGGCGCTCGGCCTGCGCCACCACAGCATCATGCCGCTGTTCGACGCGCCCCCCGCACCGCTGGCCGCGGTCATGGACCGCAACTCGAAGCGCGTCAGCGCACCCGAGCTGTACGCCACCCACCGGCAGTACGAAGGCGGCTGCCGGGGCCTCCACATCAGGTCGAACCTGTACGAGATCGCGCGCGCGTTCTACCGCGGGAAGCGCGAGCAGCCCGACGTGCTCACCGCCGAGGACATGGCCCGACTCCTGACCGGCCGCGAGTCCACGCCGGACGCGTTCACCGCCGCGTTCGCGGAGTTCATCGACGCTGTGGACTTCGACCGCGCCCAGCGGCGGTACGACCCGCTCGACCTCTACTACTGGGAGCACCGCTGCGGGGTGTGGCTGGCCGCACACCACATCGAATCCGATGTTGCGTTCGACACATTCACCGTCTTCAACTCGCGGCGGATCCTCGGGCCGCTGCTCGCGATCCCGTTGGAGGACCGGATCTCCGGAGCCGCCTTCGTCCAGATCATCCGCCGCACCTGGCCCGAGCTTTTGAAATTCCCGGTCAACGGCGCGATCATCGAAGCCTGACGCCGCGCCCCACCCGCACGACACACAGAAGGAACCATCTCGATGCTCGACCTCGCCCGCCGCCTCCGCCGGTCGCCCAAGCGCACCCAGGCCGCCGCGGCACTCGCCGCCGCACTCGTCGCGGGCGCGGTGGCCGCCGCGCTGCTCGAGGCCCACGGTCCAGCGCTCGCGGCCGTGGTCCTCCTGCTCGCCGGGACGGCGCTGTCGCTGATGCGCGAGAACGCGCGGCTGCACCGGAAACTGGACGAGCAGCAGCGGGAACTGCGGGACCAGCACCGCGACGCGATGCGGTATGCGGCCAAGGCCGACAAGCGGCTGCGCACCCTCGACGCCCGCCTCAGCCTGGTCACCCGCAACTTCGACAGCCGCCTGCGCGAGGCGTCCGCCGACACCGAGGCGGCCACCCGCCGCGTCCTCGGCGCGATCGAGACCGAGCGCTTCGCCGCGGCAGAACGGCACCACGAGATCGCGACCGCCCTCGGCAAGGGCGTCGACGGCGCCGACCGGGCCTGACCCTCGCCCGCGACCTGCACCGACCGCATCCGGTCGATACGATGTGGACCCCTCTAGTTCCAAATCCCCTTGAGAAGAGTCCATCGTGGGCATCCGCACCCTCTTTTCGCGACCGCGGGGCGCCGCCGGTCGCGGCAGCGTCCGTTCTGGTGGTTCGAGCGCGTTCCTGCACGTCGTGGGCACCCGGTTGGAGATCGGGGTGTTCAACGAGCAATGGCTCGAATACCGTTGGCAGCTGTTCGAGACGCTGGCGCTTGCGTCCGTGGACTCCCAGTCCGAGAAGGACTTCGTGTGGGTGCTCGGCATCGACCGGGACATGCCGCAGTCGTTCCGGAAGCGTCTCGACGAGCTGGTCTCGACCCGCCCGTATTTGCGGCTGCTCGAACTCGAACTGCTCGACGACTTCGAGCCGGAGTTCAAGCGGTGGTGCATCGAGGAGGCGAAGGCGAACGGCCGCCCGCCGGTCCTGACCACCAGGATCGACGACGACGACGCCGTGCACCGGGACCTGTTCGGCGAGATCCAGCGGGCCGCCCGGGAGCTGCTGGCGGACCGGGGCGCGCTGCCCGCCGCGATCACCGCGACCACCGGCTACCAGTGGGTGCCCGCGACCGGCCAGGGCTTCCGCGCCTACCACTACAGCCACTCGATCGGCACGTCCCTGCTCGAGTCGTTCGACGCGTTCACCTCCGTCTACGGCAAGAACCACCGGCGTGTCCCCGACTGGGTCGTCGAACGGGACGGCTCGGTCCAGCACATCGGCGGCGACACCCGCTGGTGGCTGTACGCGACCACGGCCACGTCGCTCGAGCTGCTGCGCACCGGGAAGAGCCTGCGTGACGGCACCACCGCGAACCCCGGCGCGCACGAGATCGACCGCAGGACCCTGCGGGCCTTCGGCATCGCCGAGGCCGGACGGCTGCGCGAGGTCCGGGAGCCGGTGATGGCCGAACAGCACGTCGACCTCGTCGAGCAGGGCAAGAGCGTCGACCGCGGCATCAAGCGCGTGCGCAACGAGATGCGCAAGCGGCGGCAGGCCGGCGAACCCGCCGACCCTGAGCTGCAGGCGAAGCGCAGCGAACTGCACGAGCGGCGCAAGGAGCTCGCCCGGGCCTGGGTCGCCTAGCCGCCGCCTCAGCCGCGGAGGCGGCGCAGCCTGCCGAGCACGCGGCGCGGCAGCGACCGCCGCACGGGCGCAGCTCCTTCGAGGCGGGCCAAGGCGGCCTTGAGCTCCTCGATCTCGCGGCGGTGCGCGTCGGCCTTCGACTCGTCGTTGAGGAACCAGAGGCCCGGTTCGGCGGAGCCGATGCCCCACACGGCCTCCAGGACCGCGTCGAGGTCCTCGCCGGGTTCGCGCAGCCGCTCGGCCCGGGCCAGCGCGGCGGTCCGGTCAAGCCGCACCCGCAACGGGCCCACGCGGCTCGGGACGGCGGTCTCGAGCCGGCCCAGGCGGTGCTCGTCGGCGTGCGCGACCAGGCGCTCGAGGCCGTCGCGGCGGGGCACCGCGCCCGGGGCGATCGAGAGCTGGAACGGCACGGGCGCGACCGCTTCGGGCACCTTCTCCAGGAACCGCACGCGGGCGTCGCCGCGGAAGGTCTCGCGGATGAGCCGCAGGTTCAGCAGCGGGTCCTCCAGCGGCGCGACCCGGTCGGCGCCGAGCGAGCCCCACGGCCCGGTCAGCACCACCTCGACGTCGGCCAGCGTGCCGGCCAGCACCGCGTTCACCGTGGCCCGCACCGGTTCCAGGCGCGCCCCGTCGGCGTCGACCAGGACCCTGACGTAGGGCACCTCCCACGCCCGGCCGGCGTCGGTGCGCAGGTGCCGCAGCGAAGGGATGCGGTTGGCCGCGAAAGGCCGGCGGTACCGCTTGCCGTCCTCCCGTCGCGACTTCATCTGCGACAGCCCCAGGTGCCAGGCCAGCGCCTCCGCGTCGGCCGCGAACAGCGCGCCGCGCTGCGCCATGCGGTAGCCCAGGTCGGTGTCGCTGCCCAGTGGCATCGTCGCGTCCGTGCCGCCGCAGTCGTCGTACATCGCGCGCGTGAAGGAGATGGTCGCCCCGTTGGCGATCGTGAACGCCCGCACCGGGTCCTCGACGAGCCCGCCGGACTCCTTCACGAGCGCGACCTCCCACTCGTCGCCCACCTGGCGGTCCGCGAACAGCGCCGCGGCCTCCCCGCCCGCGACCGCGTCGCGCACCCGCCCGGGCTCGAGCGGGTCGGCCGCGAGGTCGACGTCGACGAACGCGAGCTTGCCGATCACCGCAAAGTAGTCGCCGGCCTCGTGCCAACGCGCGTGCGCCTCCACATGGCGCGCATCGGCCACCACGTCCGAGTCCAGCCGCACGACGACCTCCCCGGTGGACGCGGCTATCCCCGCGTCCACGGCGGCGGCGATGCCCCACCGGCCCGGCCGGTTCGGCACGATCCTCGTCGCAGCGGGCAGCACCTCCGGCAGCCGCAGGGGCGGCTCGGAGCCGTCGTCGACGACGACCACTTCGAGCAGGTCCGCCGGGTACGTCTGGGCCGCGAGCGAGGCGAGCACGAGATCGAGCTTGTCCTGGCCGCCGAAGGCGGGGACGACGACGGAGACCCGCTTCACCGGGTTCCATTCGCCGAGGCGGGCGGGGGCGAGGGAGCCGCTGTCGTTCCGGGCGACGCGCAGCGGCGGGGTCGGTTTCTCCATGGTGAACCGAGCTTACTTCCCGTTCTGGCCGTTCCGTGTGCGCGAGGGTACGCCCGCGCGAACCCGCGGCAGTCGCTTGCTGACCTCGGCTATGGTCTTCTGCGGGGGCGATGCGCGGCACCCCCGGTGCCACCGCGACCGCCCCCGGCGCGTGTAGACGTTTGCGACAATGAACACGGTCGCCGACGATCCGCCGGCCGGGCCTCAGACCCCGCCTCCGCGCCCCCAGCGCCGCCGCCGACCGCCACCAGACCCAACGGTGGGACCGTCCCCCCTGCATAGGAACGATGACCACGAACTCCCGCACCCGGCCCTCCGTCCAGCCCCCCGCGCACCGCTTCGGTCCGTCGCTGGCGGGCGCGGCCCTGCCCGCGATCGCCGGCAGCGCCATCCGAGGCGGTTCGCGCCTGGGGCGGTCGATCCTCGCCTCCCGCGCCGCGGAGGGCGCCGCCGAACCCGCCGAGGCGATCACGGGCACCCGTCCCGAAGCGCTCCGCGAACTCGCCCGCGCCCTCGCGCAGCGGCCGCTCGCCGAACGCGATGCGGACCTGGCCCTGGGCCTGTACGACCGGGCGCGCGAGTTCGATCCGAGCGGCGGCCCCGAGCAGCACCGGGCACTGCACTTCCGGCTCGCGGTCGCGCAGCTCGGCGCCGACGGCGCGGCCGAGCGGATCGAGCGGCTCCTCGCCACGGCGCCTGACGACCACGCGGCCGCGTACGCCGCCGAAGCCGCGCACCCCGCGCGCGGCGGCGACGAGCAGGCCTGGTTCGCGGCGTTCCGCCGGTTCGCGGACTGGGAGGACGTCGAACTCACCGGGGAGCCCGGGCTGCCGCTGCTCGACCGGCTCCGCGCCGCCCCGGGCGTCGCCGGCACGGTCGACGGCCCGCTCGTCTCGATCATCATGACCTCGTACCGGCCCGGCCCGGAACTCCTCACCGCCGTCCGCTCCCTCGTCGACCAGTCCTGGCGCAACTGGGAGCTGCTGCTCGTCGACGACGCCTCCGGCCCCGAGCACGAGCAGGTCCTCCAGGAGGCGGCCGCGCTCGACGCGCGTGTCACCCGCTACACCCAGAGCGTCAACGGCGGCACCTACCGCGCCCGCAACAGCGCCCTCGCAAAGGCGAAGGGCGAGTTCACGGCCGGCCTCGACTCCGACGACTGGGCCCACCCACGCTGGCTCGAAGCGCTCGCGGCACCGCTCCTGGCTGACGACGCCGCCGTCATGTCGGCGGGCCACAGCATCCGCGCGACGGCGGACCTCCACCTGTTCACCGGCCCGGCGCAGAGCCTCGCGAAGATCTTCTCCACGCCGATCCTGTTCCGCACCCGCCCCGTGCGCGAGAAGCTCGGCTACTACGACGTCACCCGCAAGGGCGCCGACACCGAGTTCCGGCTGCGGCTGCAGAAGACGTTCGGCTCGCGCCGCTGGGTCCGCTCCGAGGCCCGGCACACCGTGGTGCGCCAGAGCCCGACCTCCTTGTCGGGCGGTGAGGTCGGCGAGGGCTGGATGCACCCGCTGCGCGCCGCCTACGAGGCCGGGTTCCACCGCTGGCACAAGGACATCCAGGCCAAGCGCGCCAAGCCGTACCTGCCTGACGCCGCGCCGCAGCGGCCCTTCCCCGCGCCCGCCCCGCTCCTGGGAGCGAAGCGCACCACCGCGGTCGAGCGTGTCTTCATCGGCGACTGGCGCGAACACGGCCCGCAGCAGCGGGCGATGCTCGCCGAGCTCGAACGGGACGCGGCCGCCGGGGTGAAGGTCGCCATCGCCCACTACGAGAGCTGGGCCGCCGTCGCCGACGGGTACGTGCCGGTGGGCCGCGAGGCGGTCCGCCGGGCCGCCGCCGCGGGGGCCGAATGGGTCGACCTGCACGAGATCCGATCCGACCGGGCGCTCGCGGCGGACGAAGCCATCGCCGCCGCCGTCGCGTTCGACTTCCCCGACGCAGGGATAGGCCCGGTCGAGGTCATGCCTCCCGCTCCGGAGGAGCCGCAGCGGCCCGCCGAGCGCACGTCGCTCGACGGCGGGGCCGCCGGTCGCGCCCGCGCGCTCGCCGGCCGCCTGAAGCGCCTGCCGCGCCGCCTCCTGCGCGGCAAGAAGGCCGCGCTGCGGCGCGGCCTCGGCAAGGCCGCCGGGAAGCTGCGCGTCCTGCGCGCCAAGGTGCGCCCGACCGAGCGGGACCTCCTCGGCGTGCCCACGGACGAGCAGCGCCGGTCGCTGGCGCTGTGGACCGACCGGCTCCACGTCGGCTGGTCCGTGGAGGCCCGCGCCCACCTCGGCGGGCTCGCCCGGTCGGAGGCCGAGATCCCCGCGCTGCGCATCGCGGCGCTGGAGGCCCTGACCGACTGGCACGACGCCGACGACCGCGCCGAGCGCCGCGATCTCGAGCTCGACGTCGTGATCGTCTCCAACTTCCACCTCCCCGGCGGCTCCTCCTCGTCCAACGCCGAGGAGATCCAGGCGTTCCGCCGGGCCGGGCTGCGGGTGGGCCTGCTGCACTACCCGGTCTATGACTGGCCGCTGGTGCGGCCGGTCAACGACAAGATTCAGCGGCTGCTCGAGGACGACGGCGTCGAGTGGATCACCGCGCACGACCGCGTCGACTGCGACCTGGCGATCGTCCGCTTCCCGCGGATCATGATGCGGCCCATGGACGACCTGCCGGACCTGCGGCCCCGCCGCACCGTCCTGGTGGTCAACCAGACCCCGTGGCACTACTACGGCCCCAAGCAGGGCCGCCAGTTGACCTGGGACGTGCGCACCGTCCACCGCAACCTCACCGACTGGCTCGGCGAGCACACCTGGTACCCGCAGGGGCCGGTGGTCCGCGAGGCCCTGCTCGCCGACCACGCCGACGAGATCGACGGCATCGACCTCTCGCCCGAGTACTGGTACGCGGTGCTCGACGCCGGGCAGTGGCGCCGCGACGGCCGCCGCCCCGGCGCCGGACCGATCCGCATCGGCCGTCACACCCGCGACCACGCCCACAAGTGGCCCGAGACGCCCGAGCAGATCCTCGCCTGCTACCCGACCTCGGACGACTTCGAGATCCACGTGCTCGGCGGCGCGAACGCCGCCAAGGCCCTCCTGCGCCGCCTCCCCGAGAACTGGACGGTGCTGCCCTTCGGGTCGGTCCCGCCCCGGGACTTCCTGCACCGCATGGACGTCCTGGTCTTCTTCATCGCCGACTCCAGCGAGGAGGCGTTCGGCCGCACCCCGCTCGAGGCCATGGCCGTGGGGCTGCCGTGCGTCCTGCCGCGCAGCTTCGAGCCGCTGTTCGGCGACGGCGCGGTCTACTGCGAACCGGCCGAAGTGGAGGCCCGCGTGAGGGAGCTCATGAACGACCCGGACCGGTACGCCGCCCAGTCCGCGCGCGCCGTCGCGCGCGTCGAGCGGCACTACTCGTACGACGCGCTCCTGGAGCGGGTCGCCTCGCTCGGCGTCCGCCTCCCCGCCCCGGCGGAGGCCCGGTGACCGCCATGGGAGAGCACCGCGTCCCGCCGCTCGGCAACGTCCCGGGCAGCCGCCGCCGCGCCCTGCGCAAGCTCACCGGCCGCCTGGAGTACGGTTTCTCGACCGAGGCGGTGCCGGAGCTGCGCCGCCTGCTCGGCGCCGCCGACGAGACCGCCGCGACCCGGCTCGAGGCCGGCGCGGCCCTCCTCGACTGGCAGGAGCGCCGCCGCGGCGGCCGTGCCGCGGCCACCCGTCTCGACCTCGACATCGTCATCGTGTCGCACTTCGCGCTCCCGGGCGGGAACTCGACGGCCAACGCCGAGGAGATCAAGGCCTACCGGGCCGCGGGCCTCAAGGTGGGCCTGCTGCACCACCCGGTGTTCCACTGGGACGTCTCGCGCCCGCTGAACGACAAGATCGCCGCCCTGGTCGACGGCGAGTCGGTGCGGCTGCTCAACGCCTGGGACCCGGTCTCGTGCGCGCTCCTGATCGTGCGCCTGCCGACGATCGCGCTGCGCCTGCGCGACGACCTCCCCGCGATCGACGCCGGCCGGACCGTCCTCATCGTCAACCAGACGCCGTTCAAGTTCTACGGCCCCGAAGGCGGCGTCGAGGAGGCCTGGGACGCCGAGCGGGTCCTCGCGAACCTCGACGCCTGGGTCGGCCCGCACACCTGGTACCCGGTGGGGCCCATGGTCCGCCGCGCCCTGGTGGACCACCACGCCGCCGTCGTCGCCGGAACTGACCTCGCCGCCGAGGACTGGACCGAATGCCTCGACCCGGCCCTGTGGTGCCGTGAGGCCGCGCGGCCGTCCGACGGGCGCATCCGCATCGGCCGCCACTCCCGCGACCACCCGCTCAAATGGCCCGAGTCCCCTGAGCGCCTGCGCGAATGCCATCCGGCCGACGAGGACTTCGAGGTCCACGTGCTCGGCGGGGCCGCCACGGTCGCCGAACGCCTCGGCCGCGTCCCGGCGAACTGGACGGTCCACGAGTTCGGCGCGATGGACGCCCGCGAGTTCCTGCACGGGCTCGACGTCTTCGTGTACTTCATCGCAGAAGAAGGGCGCGAGGCCTTCGGCCTGGCTCCCCTCGAGGCGATGGCGGCCGGCGTGCCGGTGGTCATGGACCCGCGCTTCGAGCCGCTGTTCGGCGCGGCCGCGGTCTACTGCGAGCCCGGCGAGGTCGCCGCGACCGTGCGCGCGCTCGCGGCCGACCCCGAGGCCTATGCCGCCCAAGCGGAACGCGCGCGGCTCATCGTCGAGGAGCGGTTCTCCCACGACGCCCTGCTGCGGCGCGTCGCCGCACTGGGCGTCGCGACCGGCCGCTGACGACAGGGACGACGAGAGGGGCGCCGCGCTTCCGCGCGGCGCCCCTCTCGGTTCGTTCGGGGGCTCGTGGTTAGACGAGGCCCTTCTTCTCCAGGGCGGAGCAGACGGTGTCGACGATCTTGCCGGTCACCAGGTAGGGGTCCATGTTGGCGTTGGGGCGGCGGTCCTCGAGGTAGCCCTTCTTGTCCTTCTCGACCTGCCACGGGATGCGGATCGAGGCGCCGCGGTTGGAGACGCCGTAGGAGAACTGGGTGTAGTGGGCGGTCTCGTGGGCGCCGGTGAGGCGGTCCGCGATGCCGTCGCCGTAGACGGCGATGTGCTCGGCGGCCTTCTCGCCCAGGGCCTCGCACGCGGCGATGATGGGCTCGTAGTCCTCGCGCATGGCCTTGGTGGAGAAGTTGGTGTGGCAGCCGGCGCCGTTCCAGTCGCCCTTGGCGGGCTTGGGGTCGATCGTGGCCGACACGCCGAAGTCCTCGGCGGTGCGGTAGAGCAGCCAGCGCGCGATCCACAGCGAGTCGGAGACCTCGAGGGCCGACGCGGGGCCGACCTGGAACTCCCACTGGCCGGGCATGACCTCGGCGTTGATGCCGGAGATCGGCAGGCCCGCGGCGAGGCAGTTGTCGAGGTGCTTCTCGACGATCTCGCGGCCGAAGATCTCGTCGGCGCCGACGCCGCAGTAGTAGCCGCCCTGCGGGGCCGGGTAACCGCCCTCGGGGAAGCCGAGCGGGCGCGAGCCCACCATGAAGGTGTACTCCTGCTCGATGCCGAACCAGGACTCCTGGCCGGCGTACTGCTCGGCGACCTCGGCGGTCTTGGCGCGGGTGTTGGTGGGGTGCGGGGTGAAGTCGATGTCCAGGACCTCGCACAGAACCAGGATCGAGTCGCCGCCGCGGATGGGGTCCGGAACGACCTTGACGGGGCGCAGCACGCAGTCGGAGGTGTGGCCCTCGGCCTGGTTGGTGCTGGAGCCGTCGAAGCCCCAGATCGGGGGCTCCTGGCCCTCGTCGAGGATCTTGGTCTTGGAACGCAGCTTGGCCGTCGGCTCGGTGCCGTCGATCCAGATGTACTCGGCCTTGATAGCCATCAGGTAGGAGCCCTTCTTGCAGTGACGCGGTCCAGCCGGGGCTCGACCGAGCCGTGGGCTGTTCCGCCACGCTCCCAAAAAGCAATTTCTCGTTCGTTGAAGTCATGTAAACAGTCTGTTAACCGCTGCTGTGCGTGAGCAATGAGGAGCTGTGAGTCCGTCTCACCCTATTTTCGGGAATAAAATCTGATTCGCCCCGTATCCCCGATCAGTCCCGTTTCGTTCTTACAGTTGCGAGCGGCGAGAACGCTCGCGCTCAGGTTCGGGACGACGGGGGAGACGATGGGACGCACCGCCGGGGGCAGCGAGGTCACTCGCCGCTTCAGCGTGCTCCGGGTCTTCCTCGGCGCCGCGCTCACCGCATTCGGCTCCCTGCTTCTGGGGGCCTTCGCGTTGGCCGCTTCCGCTTGGGCATCAGACGATTCCGCAGCATCGCAGGGCCTTGCCGCGATGACCGACCCCCTCTCCGCAGAGGTGTCCGACATGTCGCGCCTGGCCGCGCGACTGGTCCCGCAGTACCAGCAGGGACATCGGGCGGCAGCGGTGCAGGAGGAGGTCTCGGGGCTGGTGTCGGGCCTGGACGAGCCGGTGGACTCGCTGGTGGACGAGACGGACGGGGTCGTGCGCACTGCGCTGCAGGGCGACGCCTTGCCTGGCCTACTCGACTTGGATGACGAGTCTGTCGGAGACCGCACTGCCGGAGTAGTGGCACCGCTGTTGGGAAACCTCGTGAAGGGAACGGCCTCCATTGCGGACGGCCCGGCCCCCGCGGTGCCCGGTGTCTACGAGACTGTCGCGCCCTCGACCGATCCGGTCGACGCACTGGCGCGACTGGTGACCGATGGCCTGCGCTTCGGCGACGGGACGACGCCCGGGAGCGTCCCCGCCGCAGGGGCAGGACAACCGAGCTTCACCGCGCTCACAGTGCAGGCCTCCAACGAGGTGGCGGCGTCGCTCCACGGAGCGAACGACGGCCGGCCGGCCGCCGCCGCCGAGTGCCCCGCCGCAATCGTGCGGGGGACCGACCGATCCGTGGTCGAGGACGTGCGCGGCGTGCCGCGCACTTCGGCCAGACCGTGGCTGTACGACGGCCCCGGACTGCCTGACCTGAAGATCATCCCCGGTGGAGCCACCGGCTCGACCGCAGGTATAAGCGTCGACAGCGGCCACACCGCTGTCTGCGTCTCCCCGTCCGCCGCGGGGGAAGAGGTGTCACTCTCCCGCACGGTGATCGGGGAATTGGGGCGGCCGTTGGACCGCGCCGCCGAGCTGTCCGTCGCCCCAGACTAGGGCCTCCGCGCGTCGGTGCGCGGGGAACTTGAAGTCCGCCTTCAAACTCTCCCTCCGGTTGCAGTGCATGGGATCTGATCCCACGCCCCTCCGGCGTGCCGACGCGCGGAAGCCGATCGCAGCACCGCCCCTGAACGGGGCGGGGAAGACGAAGTCAAGCCGCCCGGGACCTCCGGGCGCACAACCCAAGAAGGAAAACGCAACTCATGCGCAAGGTTCTCACCGTTGCCGCCGTCGCCGCCGGCGCCGCCGCTCTCTCCGCCGCCCCCGCGATGGCCGGCAACAACTCCGGCGTCAACGCCGGTCCGGTCAGCCTGGTGAACATCGACGCCTCGAGCGCCGCCCACTGGCAGATCTGCGGCCAGAACGTTCTCGCCCAGTCCTTCGGCCAGGACTGCGACAACCGCGACCACATCGGCGAAGGCCCGCAGTCCGGCGTGAACGCCGGCGACACGTCCCTGGGCAACCTCGACATCTCGAGCGCCGCCCACTGGCAGATCTGCGGCCAGAACGTCGGCGTCTCGCCGTCGCTCGACCAGATGTGCAAGAACTACGACCACATGTCGGACTCGGCCCAGTAGCCGAAACGGCGTGAGCAAGCCCCGTCGGGCCGGCCGCAACCCGGCCCGACGGTTCCGGAAAGCATTTCGAATCGGGGGAATTTCATGCGCAAGTCCACCTACGTCCTCGCCGCCGCCGCCGGCATCGCCGCGATCGGTGCCGCCGCCTCGCCGGCGATGGCCGAGAACTCCGGTGTGAACGCGGGTCCGGTCAGCCTGGTGAACATCGACGCCTCGAGCGCGGCCCACTGGCAGATCTGCGGCCAGAACGTGCTGACTCAGTCCTTCGGGCAGGTCTGCGACAACCGCGACCACATCGGCGAGGGCCCGCAGTCCAGCGTCAACGCCGGCGACGTGTCCGCCGCGAACCTGGACATCTCGGACGCCGCCCACTGGCAGATCTGCGGCCAGAACGTCGGCGTCGCGCCGTCGCTCGACCAGCAGTGCCTGAACTACGACCACATGCCCAACACGGCGCAGTAGGTCGATTGAGGGGCGGGCCCGCCGGGCCCGCCCCATCCAACTCGAAAGGAAACACAGCTAATGCGCAAGACCACCGCTACCGCGGCCTTCGCCGTCGCCGCCGCCGGTGTCGCCGTCCTCGGTGCCGCTTCGCCCGCGATGGCCCAGAACTCGGGCGTCTGGGCCGGCCCGGTCAGCCTCGTGAACGTCGACGCCTCGAGCGCCGCGCACTGGCAGATCTGCGGCCAGAACGTGCTCACCACGTCGTACAACCAGAACTGCGACAACCGCGACCACATCGGCGAGGGCCCGCAGTCCGGCGTGAACGCCGGCGACGTCTCGGGCGCGAACGTCGACGCCTCGAGCGCGGCCCACTGGCAGATCTGCGGCCAGAACGTGCTGACCCAGTCCTTCTGGCAGGACTGCGACAACGCCGACCACATCTCGGACGGCGGCATGCCTGACAAGGGCGACGACCAGGGCGACTACTAGGTCCTGGGGCAACCTCGGGCCTGGTCGAGAAGTGTTAGGTAGAAGCGATGCGCAACACCACCATGGTCGCGGCCTCGGCCGTCGCCGCCGCTGCGGCGGCGGCCCTCACGGGCGGCGCCGCCACCGCGGCCACGCCCGACTGGCTGACGGTCGCCTCCGTGGACGACGAGCACCGGTCGATGCTGCCGGCGGTGTGCGAGACCGGCGAGACCGGCCCGCTCACCGACACCGCATGCGAGAGCCTGTTCAGCTCCGATGTCGAGGACGAGGCCGTGGCCTACGGCCGGGAGCTGCCCGAGTCCCCTGAGGGGCAGGGCATGCCCTCGCTCGTGAACATCGACCTGCGGGACTTCGCCAAATGGCAGGTCTGCGGCATCACCGTGGCGGCAGACGTCGAGTCGGCGGAGTGCGACAACTCGATACCGGGCCCGAAGGAGCCGGTGAGTCCCCAGGGCGGGATCTCGCTGGTGAACGCGGATACCACCGGAGCGTTCCACTGGTCGGTCTGCGGCATCGCCGTCGGCCAGACCGGTGAGGCCACCGACTGCTAGCGCAGCCGCGGGCCTTCATACCCAAGCGGCCGGAGCCTCATGGCTCCGGCCGCTCCCCTGTGCACCCCAGTGCACTCCTTAATCCGTTGCGCTGTTTAGAACTTCGCGGTCCAGAGCTCGCCTTCGGCGAGGCGGACCGCTTCGCCGTCGACGACGACGGTCGTGTCGCAGGCGGCCACCAGGGTCAGCTCGGTCGCCCGCCCGCCGCTCCAGGCGAGCCGCTCGAGGGTGACGCCGCCGCGGGCGCGCAGGCCGCGCACCTCCCCTTCGGGCCAGGCGCTGGGCAGGGCGGGCAGCAGGTCGAGCACGGGCGCGCCGTCGGCGGTGCGGTGGGACTGGACGAGCATCTCGGCGATCGCGGCGGTCGTGCCGAAGTTCCCGTCGATCTGGAAGGGCGGGTGGGCGCACAGCAGCGAGGCGTAGACGCCGCCGTCGGCGTACTCGCCTTCGCCGCGGAAGCCCACGGGCGTCAGGAACTCGCCGAGCAGCTGGTGCGCCCGGTCGCCGTCGCCGAGGCGGGCCCACAGGGCGGTCTTCCACGCGAGGGACCAGCCGGTGCCCGCGTCGCCGCGCGCTTCGAGGCTCTTGCGGGCGGCGTCGAGCAGTTCGGGCGCGTCCGCGAACGAGGCGCCGGGGTAGACCCCGTACAGGTGCGAGACGTGCCGGTGGTGCGGTTCGGACTCTTCGCGCTCGTCGGCCCATTCGAGGAGCCGCCCGTCCGCGCCGATCTTCGCCCCGGCCAGGCGCGGCATGACCTCTTTGATGCCTTCGACGAGCTGGAGGTCGTCGCCGTGCAGGGTCTCGGCGACCACGTCGGCGGCTTCGAGGACGAACGCGAACAGCTCGCGCACGAGGGCCGCGTCCATGCCGGTGGACTCGTCGACCGCCGAGTTCCCCTCGGGGGTGACGAATTCGTTCTCGGGGCTGGTGGCCGGGCTGGTGACGAGCGTGCCGTCCTTGCCCTCGGAGAGGCGGTCGAACGCGAACCGGGCCGCGCCCAGGGCGATCGGCAGGCGGTCGGCCAGGAACTCCTCGTCGCGCGAGAAGCGCCAGCGCTCGGCGAGGTGCATCGAGAGCCACAGGCCGGCCATGGGCCAGTTCTGCCAGCACGCGCGCCCCTGCACCGGGACCGTGGTGCGCCAGTAGTCGGTGTTGTGGTGGCAGCACCAGCCGCCCGCACCGTAGAGGCGCCGCGCGGTCTCGACGCCGGTGCGCGAGAGGTCGCCGACGAGGTCGAACAGCGGCTCGTGGAACTCGGGGAGCGCGCAGGTCTCAGCGGGCCAGTAGTTCATCTCCACGTTGATGTTCGTGGTGTAGTCGCTGTTCCACGGCGGGGTGACATGGTGGTTCCAGATGCCCTGGAGGTTCGCGGGCTGGGTGCCGGGCCTGGAGGAGCCGATGAGGAGGTAGCGGCCGAACTGGAACGCGAGCACTGCGAGGTCTTCGTCCTGGCCGCCGGCGGCGCGGCGGTGCAGCCGCTCGGCCGTGGTGGCGTCGTCGTCCACAGGCTCCTGTGGATTGAGGTCGAGCGAGACGCGCTCCATGACCTCGCGGTGCGCGGCGATGTGGGTGTCGAAGAGGGTCTGCCAGCCCGCGGCGGCGGCCTGTCCGGCCTCGGCGCGGGCGGCGTCGAGCGCGGTCGCCTCGTCGGTGTCGGAGCGCAGGGCGAGGTAGACCTCGACGCTGCGGCAGCCGGTGAAGCGGTGGCCGCCTTCGGTTCCGGCGATGTCGCCGTCGCAGCGCAGCTGGGCGCTGAGGCCGAGCCGCCGCACGCCTTCGGTGCGGGAGTAGTCGGGGACGCCGCCGACGACGCTCACGGGCGCGCGGCCGGTGACGTCGAGTTCGGCGGCGCCGACGGTGATCGTGCCGCCTTCGTGCGGCCATTCGAAGCGCAGGTCGAGGTCGAAGGGCGTCTCGGCGGTCCAGCGCAGGGCGATGACCTGGTGGACGGCGGAGGCGAAGGCCTCTTGGCGGACGCGGCCGCGCTCGATCGTGGCGACGCCGTCGCGCAGATCGAGTTCGCGCCGCTCGGCACCGGCGTCGTCGGAGTGGGTCGCGACGAAGGCGCCGGCGGGCTGGTAGGCGTCGCACTCCTGGCCGGTCATGCCGGTCACGAGCCGATCGGCGGCGACGTAGTCGCCGCGGCGGACCGCCTCGGCGGCCTGGGCCGCGAGGCCTTCGGCGCCTTCGGGGACGCTCCATGAGCCGTCGCCCGCCCAGAAGCCGTCCTCGTTGAGTTCGATCCGGGGGCCCCAGAGCATCGCGCCGATGCGGCCCTCCCCGATCGGGAGGCCTTCGTGCCAGGCGTCGGGGGCGGTGTCATAGGTGAGCTTCAATGCTGCTGCCATGCGCAAGATCCTATAGGATCTCCGGCCTTTGTCCAGTCCGGGTGTCCAGGCCGGCGGGGGTGATCGGCGGCGCTACAGCGTTCTTATCGTCCATTTCGGACCGAAGAACCCCTGGGCATCGGTACATTCCCCTCTGCAATCGACCGACAACGGAAGGTAGTCGATATGCGACACACGGTCAAATCCATCACTACGGGCGTCGTCGTCTCCGCGGGGGTGCTCGGGGCCTTCGTGCTCCCTTCGCCCGCCCTCGCCGCGGTCGAGACGATCTTCCTCAACCCCGGCAACGTGCCCACCACCGCCGCCGGGTTCGAGAAGCAGTCCTGCGACAACATCCCGCCCGACGACATCGCCAAGACCGAGGACGGCTGGGTGTTCGTCCTCCCCGAATCCGCCGGGGCCGAGGGCAACTTCATCTCGGTGACCGCGCTCTTCGAGGACGGCGACGGCGACCCGCACGTCCTCGGCACCGCGACCGACGGCGGCATCGTCGACGGCTCCGGCGACAACAAGGCCTACATCGTCTCGCCCCCGGGCTAGACCCTCATCGACGCCGAAGCCGAGGTGGAGGACCCCGACGACGGCGCGTTCTTCAACCTGACGCACGCCTGCCCGGGCAAGCCGCGCGGCGGCTTCCCGCGCTAGCGCTCCGCGGCGCCGGAGCCTGATCGCCTCCGTCGCGCCGATCACGGCAGCGAGTGCCCCCGCGGCCCCCCGCGGGGGCACTGCCATGTCCGCGCTGCTTCACCTGCGGCGCAGCCACCTCGACGCCCCGACTCCGCGACGCGCTGCCACACCGCCGCACGGCCCTGCTCCGTTACCTGAATGTGCTGCAACCTCATGTTCTCCACAGGCGTGATGGGAGTGCCCATCACGAATCCGGCACATTCGCTTCCTCTGGCAGATGAAAAACGGAGCGTCCCCAAGTGGAACTCAAGCAATCCTTCAAGCAGGCCGGCCGCTTCGGCCTCGTCGCGGCCGCGGGCCTGGTCGGCTCCCTCGCCGTCGCCTCGGCCGCGCAGGCCGCGATCGTCACCATCCCCATCAACCCCGGGAATGTGCCCACGACCGCCGGGGAGTTCGAGAACTCCTGTGAGAACCTGCCCGCCGACATCGCGGCGGACGTCGACGGCTGGGTCTTCGTGCTCCCCGCCGCCGCCGGAGCCGAAGGCAACTTCATCTCCGTGACCGCCACGTTCGAGGACGCCGAGGGCGACGAGCACGTCCTCAGCACCGACGGCGACGGCGCGATCGTCGACGGCTCCGGCGACAACAAGGCCTACATCCTGGCCCCCGCCGGCTGGACCCTGGTGGACGCCGAGGCCGAGGTCGAGGACCCGGACGAGGGCGCCCAGTTCAACCTGACCCACACCTGCCCCGGCGAGCCGGGCGAGGAAGAGCCCAGCAGCCCCGGCGAGGAGCCGTCCTCCCCCGGCGAGGAGCCCTCGAGCCCGGGCGAGGAGTCCTCGACCCCCGGTGAGGCCTCGACCAGCCCCGTCGGCTCGACCCTGCCGACCACCGGCACCCCGCTGACCATCGCCCTCGTCTCCGCCGCGGCCCTCGCCGCGGGCGGCGCCGCGATCTACATGGTCATGCGCCGCCGCCGCGAGGCCCAGGACTGGTAGCCCGCGAAGCGCACTGACGCCGCCCCCGGGAACCTCCCCGGGGGCGGTGTCGTTTCTGCGGCGGTTCGAGACGTTAACGCAGGTCAGCCGTTCGGGTGAGCTCAGAGTCGGCCGAAAGCGGCGCAACGCGCCCGCACCGCCCGGCGTTAAAGGAGTGCCCATCCTCGAATGCGGTTCCACCGCAGACGAAACGGTTGAAATCCGGCGCTTTCGACCGCTCCGCTCCATACCCATCACGGAGACCGCCTTGCGAATCACACGTCGCCACACGACCCTCGCCGCCGCTGCCGGCGCGGGCCTCACCGGAGCCCTCGCGCTCGCCTTCGCCGTTCCCGCGCTCGCGGACGGCTACGACACCATCTCGATCAACCCCGGCAATGTGCCCACCACCGCCGCGGGCTTCTCGGACCGCAGCTGCGACCAGATCCCGGGCGACACCGCCGACTGGCTCGACGGCTGGGTCTTCGTCCTGCCGAACTCCGTTCCGGCGGAAGGGAACTTCAAGTACATCGAGGCCGTGTTCCAGGACGAGGACGGCAACGTCCTGCGCTACGACACGAACGCGGACGGCGGCATCGTCAGCGGCAGCGGCGACAACAAGGCGTACATCATCACGCCCGCCGGCCTGACCCTCATCGACGCCGACGCCGAAGTGGACCTCGTCGAGGACGACAAGGGCAAGGGCGGCAAGGAACCGCAGTTCAATCTCACCCACACCTGCCCGGCCACCGAGGACGAGCCGGACGAGGAGACCCCGTCCGAAGAGCCCACCACGGAGGACGAGCCGTCCAGTCCCGACGAGCCCTCCAGTCCCGGTGAGGAGCCCACCACGGAAGAGGAGCCCTCCAGCCCGGGCGAAGAGCCCACCACGGAGGACGAGCCGACCAGCCCCGGCGAGGAGCCGACCACCGAGGACGAGCCGACCAGCCCGGGGGAGCAGTCCTCGAGCCCCGGCGAGCAGTCCTCCAGCCCGGCCGCCACGACCTCGGTGCCGCAGCAGTCCACGACCAAGCCGGGCTCGTCGCTGCCCGTCACCGGTTCGCCGCTCGCATGGGTGCTCGCCGCCGCCGGCGTGCTCCTGGTGGCCGGCGCGGTGATCCTCGTGTTCATGAGCCGCCGCCGCGGCGCCGAAGAGGCGTAGCGGCCGTTACCCAACTGTTATGCAACCGGCCGAGTCGCCGTCGCGTTTAGCAGTTGTCTCAAGGCAGGAAGCCCGATTCGTCGGGTAGAGGCACGCGACTACCGCCCGCTGCTTGACGGTGCGGTCCTTGTCGAGCCCCCGGAATCCTGCCACCGGGGGCTCGACCCTAAGTCGACGCCCCGGAGCCGTCCCCCCCTTGGCTCCGGGGCGTCGCTTGTTTTCCTCGTCATATCGGGTGCGTAAAACTCACATTCGCAAGACCCGAGCACTTTCCTCTCCGCGGCGGACCCGGTACATTACCCGCAGGTTCAGTACCTGCCCCGTTACCCTGTTTTCCGAGGTGCCAGCTGCCCGGCATCGCCTCACGCCCGCACAGGAGTGCCCGCCACATGGCCACCGACGCCACAGAAGAGAAGCAGGACGCGCCGCAGACCGGCCGCGTCGACCGGTTCTTCGGGATGACCGAGAACAAGACCAACTGGAAGCGCGAGGTCCTCGCCGGGACCACGACCTTCCTCGCGATGGCGTACATCCTCGCCGTCAACCCCGGCATCCTCAGCTTCGGCCTCTCCGCCGCCGGCGTCGACGCGCCGAACCCCGGCGCGGTCTTCACCGCGACCGCGCTGGCCTCGGCCCTCGGCTGCCTCATCATGGGCCTGTGGGCCAGGTACCCGATCGCCACCGCGCCGGGCATGGGCCTCAACGCGTTCTTCGCGTTCACCGTGGTCCTCACCCTCGGCATCCCGTGGCAGACGGCGCTGACCGGCACGTTCGTGTCGGGCGTGCTGTTCTTCATCCTCGCCGTCACCGGTGCGCGCGAGGCGATCGTGAACGCGATCCCGGCGCAGCTGAAGCTCGCGGTCGGGGCGGGCATCGGCCTGTTCATCGCGTTCATCGGCCTCAAAGGCGGCGAGGTCGTGGTCGCCTCCGAGGCCACCTTCGTCACCATCGGCGACTTCACCGACGGCACGGTGCTGCTGACGGTCTTCGGCCTGCTCGTGACGGCCGTGTTCATGGTCCTCGGCTGGAAGGGCGGCGTCTTCTACGGGATGCTCGCCACGCTCGTCGTCGGCGTCGTCACCGGCGTCATCGACCTGCGGCTCGCCGAGGGCTTCACCCCGAACCTCGACTCGTTCGGCGCGGCGTTCACCGGTTTCGAGGACGCGTTCACCGTCCACATGATCGCGGTCATCCTGACCATGCTGTTCGTGGACTTCTTCGACACCGCCGGGACGCTGTTCGCCGTCGCCGGGCAGGCCGGGCTCGTCAAGGACGGCAAGCTGCCGCGCGCGGGCCGCGCCCTCGCCACCGACTCGATCGCCACGTCGGCGGGCGCGGTGCTCGGCACGTCGACGACGACCGCGTACATCGAGTCCACCGCGGGCGTCTCGGTCGGCGGCCGCACCGGCCTCACCGCGGTGACGACCGGCTTCTGGTTCATCGTGTCGCTCGTGGCCTTCCCGGTGTTCGGCCTGGTCGCCAACAACCCGGCGGTCACCGCGCCCGCGCTCATCGTCGTGGGCGTGCTCATGGCGAAGGCGCTCGGCGAGATCGAATGGGCGAAGCTCGAGTACGCGATCCCGGCGTTCCTCATCGTCGCCGCGATGCCGCTGACCTACTCGATCTCGAACGGCATCGCCCTGGGCCTGGTGTTCTTCCCGATCATGATGGCCGCCAAGGGCCGCTGGCGCGATGTGCACCCGATCGCGTGGGTGCTCATGCTCGCCTCGGCCGGGTACTTCCTCTTCCTGACCGAGTAAGCGGACAAGCCGAAAGGGCCCGGGATTCGATCCCGGGCCCTTCTCCGTGCGCTTACGCGGCGCGGCGCAGCGCCTCCGAGAGCTTGAGGCGCGAGCCGGTGAAGAGCACGCTGCGCTTGTACAGCTGCGCGCCGAGCGCGAGCGCCCCGGCGGCCGCGAGGGCGAGGAGCCCGGCGGAGAGGCCGATCTGCCAGGCGGGGACCTCGGCGATCGCCATGCGGGTGGGCATCGCGATGGCCGAGAACGGCGGCACGAGCGAGAGGATCTCGGCGAAGGTGCTGGTGGGCGCGTTCAGCAGGAAGATCGCGCCGATGTAGCTGACGGTGAGCGACATGATGAGCGGGGTCAGGACCGACCCGGACTCCTCCTGGCGCGACACGAGCGAGCCGACGCCGCCGGCGAGGGTCCCGAAGAGCGCGAAGGCGATGAGCCACCAGCCGACCGTGGAGACGGCCGCCGAGGCGGTGCCCGGCGGCAGGTCCGAGAGCATCCCGGTGGCGGCGGAGACGCCGAGGCCGACCGCGACCATGGCGACGAGGTTGACCAGGGAGATCACGCCGAGGCCGATGACCTTGCCGCCCAGGAGCTGCCAGGGCTTGAGGCTGGTCAGGAGGATCTCGACGATGCGGCTGGACTTCTCCTCGACGACGCCCATGGCGATGTACTGCACCGGGGTCATGAGCATCATGAACATGATGATGGAGATGATGAGCCCGGTGAAGTAGTCGAGCGGGCCGGTGACGCCGCCCGACTCGAGGGTCACGAACTCGAGGGGCTCGACGCTGAGCGCCCCGGCGATCTCCTGGTCGGAGAGGCCGGCGTTCGCGAGGTTCGTCTGGACGCTGGCGGCCTGCCAGGCGGCGTCGAGCCGGGTCTCGAGCTCGTTGCCGACGCCGTCGCGGCTGTAGAGGGACCCGTCGGCGACGGCGGCCTCGACGGCTTCGTCCTCGACGGCCTGCTCGGCTTCGGCGGCGGTGCCGTAGACGGTGATGTCGAAGCCGCCCATGGCGTCGAGCTGGGCCTGCATCGCGGCGGCGTTGGCGCCGGCGAGGCCGATCTTCTCGTCGCCCTCGTCCCCGCCGATGAGGGTGGGGAGCGCGGCGAGGGCGCCGACGATGACGACGGTGATGATGAGGCTGACGATGTTGGCCTTGGACAGGCCGCGCACGCGGATCTCGCGCCCGGCGACGAGGAGGAGGCCCCGCAGGCGGGAGGGCTCGGGGTTCGGGGCGCTCATCGGGTCACGGCCTCTCTGAAGATCTCGGCGATGGTCGGCTGGTCGTAGGCGAAGTGGGTGACGCGCCCGGCGGCGGCGGCGATGCGCAGCACCTCCTGGTCGTCGGCGTCCTCCACGAGGTAGTCGTCGCCGTCGCGGGTGACGGCGCCCGGCAGCGCGGCGGTGAGGTCCTCGCCGGTCTGGACGCTGACGCGCAGCTGCTTGACCTCCTTGGCCTTCAGCTCGTCCACGCCTCCGGCGGCGATGATCCGGCCGTTGCCGATGATGACCACGGAGTCGCAGAGGCGTTCGATGAGGTCGAGCTGGTGGCTGGAGAAGATGACGGGCGCGCCGGCGGCGGCGCGGTCCTTGAGGGCGGTGCCCATGACGTCAACGGCGAGCGGGTCGAGGCCGGAGAACGGCTCGTCGAGGATGAGCGCCTCGGGGTCGTGCACGAGCGAGACCGCGAGCTGGACGCGCTGCTGGTTGCCCAGGGAGAGGTCCTGCACGAAGTCGCCCGCGCGGGCGGTGAGGTTGAGCTGGTCGAGGAGGTCGGCGGCGGAGCGCCGGGCCTCGGCGCGGCTCATGCCGTGCAGCTCGCCGAAGTACGCGATCTGCTCGCCGGTCTTCATCTTCGGGTAGAGGCCGCGCTCGGAGGGCATGTACCCGAAGCGGCGGCGGTGCTCGACCCCGAGCGGCGAGCCGTTATAGACGATCTGGCCGGAGTCGGCGGCGAGCACGCCCATGGCGATGCGCATGGTGGTGGTCTTCCCGGCGCCGTTCGCGCCGACGAACCCGACCACTTCGCCGGGGGCGGCGGTGAGCGACACGCCGTCGAGGGCAATGGTGTCGCCGAACCGCTTGTGCAGGTCCTTGATTTCGAGCATGGCTTCACCCTAGGGCGCGCGGCGGGCCGGATCCTCCGCCTTGAGGGGGATTCCGGCCCGGCCGCGTTCATTCGCGAGGAGTAATCGAGTCCGCTTCGGGAGCATCCCGAACGCCTTGAGCGTGAACAGCCCGACCAGGAGCGCGGTGACCGACAGCAGCAGCAGGCCGATCGTGTAGTCGCCGTTCGCCTGGTAGTTCGCGCCCATGATGAGCGGCGGGAAGTACCCGCCGAGGCCGCCCGCCGCGCCCACGACCCCGGTGACGCCGCCGACGCGGGCGGGATCGACGAGCTCGGCGACGAGCGCGAACACGCCGCCGGCGCCGAGGCCGAGGAACAGGGCCATGAGGACGAACGAGGTCCCGGCCGGGATCTCCAGCGGCGGCTCGAACGCCAGGATGACGGCCATGACCGCGGCGCCGAAGAACGAGGTGAGGCAGACCTTGAGCGGCCCGACCCGGTCCGAGAGGACGCCGCCCGCCGGGCGCGCGACCACGGCGGCCAGGCTGAACCCGGCGGTGCGCAGGCCCGCGTCGGTCTGCGAGAGGCCGTACTCGGCGACCAGCATCGTCGGCAGGTAGGTCGAGAACGCCACGAAGCCGCCGAACGCGATGGCGTACAGCAGCGACATCTGCCAGGTGACCTTGAGACTCATGACGCCTTTGAGGCGCGGCAGCGCCGGCTCGGTCGAGGCCCGCCACTGCGGGGCGTCGCGCGCGCACATCCAGACCACGACGCCCATGACGGCGAGCGCGCCGCACATGACCAGGTGCGTCGGCAAGAGCCCCAAGGCGTCCACGAGGCGCGGGGTGAGGAACGCCGAGAGCGCGGTGCCGCCCATGCCCGCGCCGAAGACCCCGGTCGCGAAGCCGCGCCTGGAGGGCGGGTACCAGGCGTTGACGAACGGGATGCCGACCGCGAACGAGGTCCCCGCGATGCCGAGGAGGAACCCCGAGACCAGCAGGGCCGCATAGGAGTCGCCGGAGAGGCCGACGAGGAGCACCGGGACGATCGCGGCGAAGCACGACGCGGTGAGCATGGCACGTCCGCCGAACCGGTCGGTGAGGATGCCCGCCGGGATGCGCCCGACCGCGCCCACGAGCACGGGGAACGCGACCAGGATCGACGTCTGCGCGGCGTCGAGGTCGAGCCGGTCGGCGTAGGTCTTCGAGAGGGGGCCGATGAGGTTCCACGCCCAGAACGTGAGCGCGAACGCGGCGGTGGCGAGGGCCAGGTTCGACCCGGCCCCGCGCTGCACGGCGGTCTCGGCGGCCGCGGTCCGTCCGGCGGTGCTCATCTGCAGGGCCTCCTCGCGGGGCGGAACGAGCGCGCCGCCGCTGACCGGAGCGGCGGCATCGGCCCCGAGCACAGTATGCCGATTAGTCCTCTTTGCTGGGTCGAAAGAACCTAATCTGGGCACCGGCTCCCGCACCAGGGGGCCGCCCGCCGCCGCGCGAAGGGAGCCAGGCGCATGCCGCGAACCGACCAGGCCGCCTCCGGCGCCGCGGACCTGCTCCTGCGCACGGGCGTCTTCCTCACCCGCAGCGAGTCCACAGAGGACATGTGGGCGGTGTTCAAGGAGGGCGGCCGCGAAGGGGACGTGTTCTACCGCGACCGCTGGAGCCACGACAAGGTCGTGCGCTCCACCCACGGCGTCAACTGCACCGGCTCGTGCTCCTGGAACGTCT
Source organism: Glycomyces sp. NPDC049804 (assembly GCF_040674615.1). NCBI lineage: Bacteria > Bacillati > Actinomycetota > Actinomycetes > Glycomycetales > Glycomycetaceae > Glycomyces > Glycomyces sp. NPDC049804. Next base: position 42,168 of record NZ_JBFAMQ010000008.1, on the reverse strand, counting down.
ACGTCAAGGACGGCATCATCACCTGGGAGACCCAGGCGACCGACTACCCCTCGGTCGGACCCGACCGGCCCGAGTACGAGCCGCGCGGCTGCCCGCGGGGCGCCGCGTTCTCCTGGTACACCTACTCGCCCACGCGCGTGCGCTACCCGTACGGGCGCGGCGTCCTCGTCGAGATGTACGGCGAAGCGAAAGCGCGCCTGGGCGACCCGGTCGCCGCCTGGGCCGAGATCACCACCGACCCCCAGAAGCGCCGCCGGTACCAGTCCGCGCGCGGCAAGGGCGGGCTCGTGCGCATCACCTGGGACGAGGCGGTCGAGATCGCCGCCGCCGCGCATGTGCACACCATCGGCGCGTACGGCCCCGACCGGATCGCCGGATTCAGCCCGATCCCCGCGATGTCGCAGGTCTCGCACGGCGTCGGCGCGCGGTTCGTGAACCTGCTCGGCGGCTCGATGCTCTCGTTCTACGACTGGTACGCCGACCTTCCGGTCGCGTCCCCGCAGGTCTTCGGCGACCAGACCGACGTGCCCGAGTCGGGCGACTGGTGGGACGCCGCGTACCTCATGCTGTGGGGCTCGAACGTGCCCGTCACCCGCACCCCGGACGCGCACTGGATGGCCGAGGCCCGCTACCGCGGCCAGAAGGTCGTCACCGTCGCGCCCGACTACAACGACGCCGCCAAGTTCGCCGACGAATGGCTCGCCCCGCACCCGGGCACCGACGGCGCGCTGGCGATGGCGATGGGCCACGTGATCCTCAAGGAGCACTTCGTGGAGGCGCGGACGGAGGCCTTCGACGCCTACGTGCGCAAATACACCGACCTGCCGTTCCTGGTCGAGCTCGTCGAGCGCCGCGGCCGCCTCGTGCCGGGCAAGTTCCTGCGCCGCGACGCCCTTCCGGGCCAGGAGCCGTACGCGGAGTGGAAGCCGGTCTTCATCGACGAGCGCACCGGCGAGCCGGTCGCCCCGCACGGGACGCTCGGCCACCGCTGGGACGAGGAGCACCCGGGCAACTGGAACCTCGACCTGCAGGGCGCGCAGCCGCTGCTCAGCTTCCACGAGGACGGGTGCGAGCGCGAGACGGTGGCACTGCCGCGCTTCGACGGCGCCGCTGCGCTCGAAGACGGCGAAGGCGTGATGCTCCGGGGCGTCCCGGTCCGCCGCGTCGAAGGCCGCCTCGTGACCACGGTGTTCGACCTCCTCCTCGCCCAGTACGGGGTGGCCCGCCCAGGCCTGCCCGGCCAATGGCCCACCGGCTACGACGACGCGTCGCAGCCGTGCACACCCGCGTGGTCCGAGTCGATCACCTCGGTCAAAGCCGACCGCACCGTCCGCATCGCCCGCGAGTTCGCCGCCACCGCAAGGGATTCGGGCGGCCGGGCGATGATCGTGCTCGGCGCGGGCACGAACCAGTGGTTCCACGGCGACACCATGTACCGCGCGTTCCTCACCCTCCTGCTGCTCACCGGCTGCCAGGGCAGGAACGGCGGCGGCTGGGCCCACTACGTCGGCCAGGAGAAGTGCCGCACCCAGACCGGCTGGGCCGCATACGCCTCCGCGATGGACTGGACGCGCCCGGCGCGGTTCATGGCCGCCACACCCTACTGGTACCTGCACACCGACCAGTGGCGGTACGACACCTACAAATCCGACGCCCTCGCCTCGGCCACCGGCCCGGGCCGCCTGGGCGCCGCCCACACCGCCGACCTCGTGGCGGCCTCGGCCCGCATGGGCTGGATGCCCTCCTACCCGACCTTCGACCGCAACCCGCTGCTCATCGCCCGGGACGCCCGCGAAGCCGGGCTCGCACCGGCCGACTACGTCGCCCGCGAACTCGCCACCGGCGACCTGCGGTTCGCGTGCGAGGACCCGGACGCGCCCGAGAACTGGCCGCGCGTGCTCACCGTCTGGCGCGCGAACCTATTCGGCTCCAGCGCGAAAGGCGACGAGTACTTCCTCAGGCACCTCCTCGGCACCCAGCACTCGGTCCAAGGCGAGGAAGCGAAACCGGCCCACCGCCCCGCCGGCGTCGTCTGGCACGGCCGAGCGCCCCAAGGGAAGCTCGACCTGCTCCTCTCCCTCGACTTCCGCATGACCAGCACGACCCTGCTCTCCGACATCGTGCTGCCCGCCGCCACCTGGTACGAGAAGCACGACCTGTCCACAACGGACATGCACCCGTTCGTGCACGCCTTCTCGCCCGCGATCGACCCGCCCTGGCAGGCCCGCACCGACTTCGAGGCCTTCCACGCCCTCGCACAGCGCTTCTCCGAACTCGCCGAAGACCACCTCGGCACCGCCACCGACCTCGTCGCCGCACCCCACCAGCACGACACCCCAGGCGAGCTCGCCCAACCCGGCGGCATCGCCCCCGACTGGAAGGCCGCCGGCATACCGCCCGTGCCGGGGAAGACCGCGCCCGCGATCATCGCCGTCGAACGCGACTACCCGGCCGTCGCCGCGAAGATGCGCGCCCTCGGCCCCCTCGCCGAGACCCAGGGCCTGCCCGTCAAAGGCGTCTCGTTCACCCCCGACCTCGAGATCGACTGGCTCAAGACCCGCAACGGCGTCGAGGTCCAAGGCCCCGCCGCGGGCCGGCCGCTCATCGACACCGACGTCAAGGCCTGCGAGACGATCCTCGCCCTCTCCGGCACCAGCAACGGGCGCCTCGCCGCCCAAGGCTTCGAACGCCTCGCCGCTCGCGTCGGCACCGACTTCGCAGCGCTCATCCACGGCTCCGCCGAACGACGCGTCGTCTTCACCGACACCCAGCGCGGCCCCACGCCCGTCGGCGCCAGCCCCGAATGGTCCGGCAAAGAGGCCCACGACCGCCGGTACTCGCCGTTCACCATCAACCTCGAGCACGACAAGCCCTGGCACACCCTCACCGGCCGCCAGCACTGCTTCCTCGACCACGACTGGATGCACGAGTTCGGCGAGGCCCTGCCCGTCTACCGGCCCCCGCTCGACATGCACCGCCTCTTCGCAGAGCCCGAGATCGGCCCCACCGGCGAGAAGGCCGTCGCCGTCCGATACCTCACCCCGCACTCCAAGTGGTCCATCCACTCCGAGTACCAGGACAACCTGCTCATGCTCACCCTCTCGCGCGGCGGCCCCAACATCTGGATGAGCCCCCGCGACGCCGCCGCCATCGGCGCCGAGGACAACGACTGGGTCGAAGCGGTCAACCGCAACGGCGTCGTCGCCGCCCGCCTCGTCGTCTCCCACCGCATCCCGCAAGGGACCGTGTACATGTACCACGCCCAGGAGCGCGTGGTCGACGTGCCGAAGACCGAGACCACCGGCAAACGCGGCGGCATCCACAACTCCCTCACCCGCCTCCTCGTCAAACCCACCCACCTCATCGGCGGCTACGCCCAGTTCTCCTACGCGTTCAACTACATCGGCCCCACCGGCAACCAGCGCGACGAGGTCACCGTCGTCCGCAAACGCACCACGGAGGTCCAGTACTGATGGCGGACAAGCGCATCGGCAAGGTCATGGCGCAGGTCGCCATGGTCATGAACCTCGACAAGTGCATCGGCTGCCACACCTGCTCCGTCACCTGCAAGCAGGCGTGGACCAACCGCTCCGGCGTCGAATACGCGTGGTTCAACAACGTCGAGACCCGTCCCGGCCAGGGCTACCCGCGCCGACACGAGGACCAGGACCGCTGGCAGGGCGGCTGGAAGCGCACGACCGCAGGCCGGTTGAAGCCCCGCGCCGGCGGCCGCCTCAAGAAGCTCGCCACGATCTTCGCCAACCCCAAGATGCCGTCCCTCCAGGACTACTACGAGCCCTGGACGTACGACTACGAGCACCTCGTCACCGCCCCCCTCGGCGACGACATCCCCGGCGCCCGGCCCCGGTCCCTCATCACCGGCGACCCCATGCCGATCACCTGGAGCGCCAACTGGGACGACGACCTCGCCGGCGGCGAGCAGCTCGGCTCCCAGGACCCGATCGTGCAGAAGCTCGGCGACAAGGTCAAGTTCGAGTACGAGCAGAGCTTCATGTTCTACCTGCCGCGCATCTGCGAGCACTGCCTCAACCCCAGCTGCGTCGCCTCCTGCCCCTCGGGCGCCATGTACAAGCGCGCCGAGGACGGCATCGTCCTGGTCGACCAGGACCAGTGCCGCGGCTGGCGCATGTGCGTCACCGGCTGCCCCTACAAGAAGGTGTACTTCAACCACAAGACCGGCAAGGCCGAGAAGTGCACGCTCTGCTACCCGCGCGTCGAGGTCGGCATGCCCACCGTCTGCTCCGAGACCTGCGTCGGCCGCCTCCGCTACCTCGGCGTCGTCCTCTACGACGTCGAACGCGTCGGCAGGGCCGCCGCCGTCAAGGACGAACGCGACCTCTACGAAGCCCAGCTCGACCTCTTCCTCGACCCCGACGACCCCGACGTCCAGGCCGCCGCCGCCCGCGACGGCATCCCCGAGCGCTGGATCGAATCCGCCCGGCGCTCACCGGTCCTCATGCTCGCCAAGCGGTTCCGCGTCGCCCTCCCGCTCCACCCGGAATACCGGACCATGCCCATGGTCTGGTACATCCCGCCGCTCTCGCCCGTCGTCGACGCCCTGAGCGAGACCGGCCACGACGGCGAGGACGCCGCCAACCTCTTCGCCGCCGTCGACACCCTGCGCATCCCGGTCGAATACCTCGCCGAGCTCTTCACCGCGGGCGACACCGCCCCGGTCACGGCCGTCCTCAACAAGCTCGCCGCGATGCGCGCCCACATGCGCCGCATCAACCTCGGCGACACTCCCGACGAGGCCATCGCCGCAGCGGTCGGCCTCACGGGCGGGGACATCGAGCAGATGTACCGCCTGCTCGCCCTCGCCAAGTACGACGACCGGTATGTCATCCCCACCGCCTACGGCGTCGATGAGGCCGACCGCGGCGTCATCGACGAGATCGGCTGCTCCCTCGACTTCGAAGGCGGCCCCGGCATGGGCGGCATGGGCGGCGCCGTCCCGTTCGGCGAGGCCTCCGGCCGGCCCCAGGCCGCCAGCGTCGAGACGTTCCACGCCCTCCGCGACCGCCAGACCAGCGACGACCGCACCGCCCCTGGACGCCGCTTCAACCTCCTCAACTGGGACGGCAACGGCAGGCCGCCCGGCTTGTTCCCGGAACGGGACCGGAAGCACAGCGCGGAACGGGACCGGAAGCACCGCCCCGACCGCGACCGCCAGGACCGGAACGAGGAGGCGCGATGAACGAGCACGCAGTGACCCGCCAAGCGGCGGCGATGCTCCTCTGCTACCCCGACGAGGCCTTCTACGAACGCCTCCCGCTCGTAGCGCAGGCCCTCACCGAGTCAGGCCATGCCGCACTGCAGGCGTTCTGCGCCTACGCCCGCGACACCGGCGAACTCGACCTCGGTGCCGAATACGTGCGCACCTTCGACCTCAAGCGCCGCCGGGCGCTCCACCTCACCTACTACACCGACGGCGACACTCGACGACGCGGCCACGCGCTGGCCCGGATCAAGGAGATCTATGCGGCCTGCGGATGGCGGCTCGACCCCGGCGAACTCCCCGACCACCTGGCGGTGGTCCTCGAATTCGCGGCCAGAGGCGATGCCGCCCAAGGACTGCGGCTCCTGCGAGCCTTCCAGCCCGGCATCGAGCTGCTCCGCGCCGCCCTCCACGAATCACGCAGCGCCTACGCCGCTGTCCTGGACGCCGTGGCCGCAACCCTCCCGCCCTCCGACGAAGCCCGCCGCGAGGCCGCGCGCCTGGCCGCCGCCGGACCCCCGGCAGAGGACGTAGGACTCGACCCGTACGGCCGCACCGTGCCCTTGGGCATGCCGGTGGCGATGGGAGCCAGGCGATGAGCCCGACCACGGTCGACTACCTGCTCTGGGGCGCGCTGCCCTACGTCGTGCTCGCCGTCCTCATCGGAGGCACGATCTGGCGCTACCGCTACGACCGCTTCGGCTGGACCACCCGATCCTCCCAGCTCTACGAATCGAGACTCCTCCGCATCGCCAGCCCGATGTTCCACTTCGGGCTCCTCGTGGTGATCATCGGCCACGTTGTCGGCCTGCTGATCCCCGAGTCCTGGACCGACGCCGCAGGCATCACCGACGACCAGTACCACCTCACCGCCCTCACCCTGGGCGCGATCGCGGGCGCGACGACCCTCGGCGGCATCGCCCTCCTCATCTACCGCCGCCGCACCACCGGCCCGGTCTTCAGCGCCACCACCGTCAACGACAAGCTCATGTACCTCGTCCTCGTCGCCGCCATCCTCGCGGGCCTCACCACCACCCTCCTCTCCGCCGTCGCGGGCCTCACCGGCGCCCACGAGACCGACTACCGCGAGACCGTCTCCCCCTGGTTCCGCAGCATCTGGATCCTCCAACCCGACGTCACCGCCATGACCGCAGCCTCCGGATCCTTCAAACTCCACGCCCTCATCGGCCTCGCCCTCTTCGCCCTCTTCCCCTTCACCCGCCTCGTCCACGCCTTCAGCGCCCCCGTCTGGTACCTCTTCCGCCCTTACGTCGTCTACCGCACCCGCGACCCCGAGCCCACCCCGGCGACCCGTCCGACCCGCCGCGGCTGGACCTGAACGCCACTGCCGGGGGAACCGCGTCACTCATTCCTCGACGCCTCCGCATTCGTCCAACGCGATTTGCACGCGATGGGATGCGGGTGCACGAGCGCTACTTCAAGGGCCGCACGCGGTCCTGCGCAACCGCGACGATGGGCCGCTTTTCGGCGGGCTTGTGCGCGTGCGCAATCGGGGCCGCTACCTCTGGGCGCATCCCCGCTTCGAAGCCGAGCTCAACCCCGGCTTGCCCGAGATGGGCGATGCCGGCTGACTCATTCTCGGTCGGATCCGCACCTCCTTTCGCTGTTGCCGTTGCCAGGTCCGCAATCGAAGCGCCGAAGCGTCGATCTACCGGTCAACGGGGGTCGCCGGGGCACCGCGGTGCACCAGCCGGATAGGGGCGGCTCCTTAGCCTGCCAAGAAATTGCAGGCGGAGGAAGCCGAGCTACCGCGCTTCGGGCGTCGCGGTCAGCCGGGTCCTCACATGCCCGGCCTGGCGTTGCCGTTCGCGCCGGCGGCCTTGCTGTCTTGCCGTGTGTGCCTCGTTTCGGACACTGCCTCCGGTCGAGGTGATCCCGACCGGCGATCTCCCACCCAGCACGCCCCCGAGAGGCCGTGGTCCGCTGTGGATCCCGATAGCACCAAGAGACTGAGACCAGCCCGTTCGCAGGCGCTGGTCTCGGAGAACCGTCCGGTTTGCGTTTCGGCCAGAGGCTTGGCTCAGTCTGCTTGCACCTACTCGACACCTGTACGTTTTCCGTATCCCTGTGCGTATATCAAGTGTCCCGCAGTCAATGCCCAGTGTCATCACCCGCAGGGGCGCAAAGCTCTCACATTCGCCCAATCCACTGCGGCCCAAGAGAAAACAGCCGACCGTCGTCCAAGCGACCTTGTCGCCGCCTGCTTGAACCTGAACCGAATCCGACCCGGCCCAGCAGTGCCGGGCGTGCGTCGGAGAAAGGCATCATGAACCCGTCACTCACCGATACGGCAGGAGGAGTCCGGGATGTCGAGCGATGAAGACCTCCGAAACCGGCTGCGGCACGTCTACTGGATCGGAGGCGGCAGCGGGGCCGGGAAGTCCACGGTCGCAAGGCGGTTGGCGGACCGGTTCGGGCTTCGGTACTGCGGCACCGACGAATCGATGCAGGACCACGCCCGGCGGACCACCGCCGTCGAAGCACCCCTGCTCCACGAATTCATGGGGATGGGCATGGACGAGCGCTGGGTGGACCGGTCGCCCGAGACCATGTACGAGACCTTCCACTGGTTTCAAGGGGAAGGCTTCCACCTGATCGTCGAAGACCTGCTCGCGATGCCGCCCGGCGAGGGGATCGTGGTCGAAGGGTTCCGGCTCCTGCCGTCGCTCGTCGCGCCGCTGCTCGCCGATCGGAGGCGGGCCGTGTGGCTGCTGCCGACCCCGGACTTCCGGGCGTTCGCGATCGAGGACCGGGCCAAGCAGGCCGGGCCGCCCGGGTTCGTGCACCGCACGAGCGATCCCGAACGCGCGGGCCGCAACATCGCCGAGCGCGACCGGTACTTCGTCGAGCGTCTGCGCAGCGAGACCCGTGAACTCGGGCTGCAGGCGATCACCGTCGATGCGGCGGTTGGCGAGAGCGAATCCGTCGACCGCGTGGCCGAGCGCTTCGCTCTCGCCTGACCCCTCGAGAGATCGCCCGGGCTAGAAGCCGTCGCGCTCGCGCCAGTGGCGGCGGTGTGCGTCGACCGACCAGGCGGAGATGCGGTCGGCGTCGGCCTCGGCGGGCAGTGGCGTCGCGCCGGATTCGAGCAGCCCGACGATGCGCGTCCGCACGGCGTCGATCTCGGCGAGCACGTCGCCGACGTCCTTGACACCGCCCGATTTCACGTGGAGGACCCGTTCGCGGTCGGCCTCGGGCATGGGCAGCGTGAGCCGCCCGTGCTCGGCGATCTCGAGGCCCTGCAGGCCGAGGCGGAGCGCGTGGGAGGCGTACTTGACGTCGTACCCGTAGCGCTCGACGAGTTCGGGCCGATTCGGCACCGAGCTCTGGCGGCCGCGGCCGAGCAGGCGGTCGGTCTGGCCGTCGAGGTAGCCGATGAAGCGCTGGACGGCGTACCGCGAGAGGAACGCGGGCGCGAGCGCGCGCAGTTCCGCGCCGAGGTCGGTGACCGTGTAGACCGAGGCCGCAGGGGCGAAGAGCGGGAGCAGGATCGTGGGGTTGCCGGCGATGGCGAGCTTGAGGAACTTCCGCAGCGAGTACATGACGAGGTCGGTGTCGCCGTGCCCCGAGCGGTGCCCTTCGGGCTGGGTCCGCCACACGTAGTGGTCCATGGCGCCGCGCACGCCGATGACGCGTTCGGGCGGTTCGACGAAGACGCCCATCTCGTCGTGGTCGTCGGTGCCGGCGATGGCGATGCCGTGGAGGCCCGAGCCGACCTCGGTGCGCAGGATCTCGCCGGCGCGGGCGATCGCCGCGTCGCCGTGTTCGGTGTGGAGGAGTGTCTCGGTCATGCGGCCAGCTTGCCAAGTGCGGGCCTGTGGCGCGAGTGAGATTCGCGCCCGCCGGGGGATTGCGCGGCCGGGAGGCGGGAATCCGCTGAACGGTCCCGGTCGCCCTCGATCGCGGGAACAATGGGCCGGGCCGGGCGTGACCAGCCTCGTCGACGCGTGGGGAGACGCAGATGAACAGCGCACCGTACAAGGAGTCGTCGAGCCGGGCGCCCTTGGTGATCGTCGGGGGCGGCCTGGCCGCCTCGAAGGCCGCGCAGACGTTGCGCGAAGAGGGGTTCGAGGGCGACCTGGTGGTCGTCACGGGGGAAGCGCACCGGCCGTACGAGCGGCCGCCGCTGTCGAAGGACTATCTGCGCGGCGAGGTCGACCGGTCGAAGGTGTTCACGGTCGAGGAGGACTGGTACGAGCACAATGTGGAGCTGCGCACGGGCGAGCCGGCGACCGGACTCGATCCGGCGCGGCGGCGGCTGACGCTGGCCGACGGCTCCTCGCTCGACTACAAGAAGCTCCTCATCGCCACGGGTTCGAGCCCGCGGCCGCTGCCGATCCCCGGCGCGGACCTGCAGGGCGTGCACCTGCTGCGGACGGTCGAGCAGTCGGATCTGCTGCACGCCGCGATCGAGAAGGCCGAGCATGTGGCGATCGTCGGCGACGGCTGGATCGGCATGGAGGTCGCCGCCTCGGCTAGGCAGCTCGGCCGGGAGGTCACGGTGTTCGGGCTCGGCGCGCAGCCGCTCGAGCGGGTGCTCGGCCCCGAGATGGGCCTGGTCTTCGGCCGCCTGCACACCGACCGCGGCGTGGAGCTGCTGCGGCGCACCCAGGTCGCGAAGATCATCGGCGAGGACGACCGCGCGGTCGCGGTCGAGACCGAGGACGGGCGCAGGGTCGACGCCGACGTGGTGCTCCTCGCGGTCGGGGCCACGCCGAACACGGGCCTGGCCGTGGAAGCCGGGATCAACTTGCGCTCCAAGGAGTTCGGAGGCGGGATCGCGGTGGACGGGACGCTGCGCACGAGCGGCCCGGACGTGTGGGCCGCCGGCGACGTGGCGAGCATCCCGTCCGTCCGGTACGGACGTCCGATCCGGGTCGAGCACTGGCAGACCGCGCTCGACACGGGCCCGCACGCGGCGAGGGCGATGCTCGGGGACGAGACGCCGTACGACAAGCTGCCGTACTTCTTCACCGACCAGTACGACCTCGGCATGGAGTACCTCGGCTTCGTCGCCGGGCCGGACGCCTACGACGAGGTCGTGGTCTCGGGCTCGGTCGAGTCGCTCGAGTTCGCGGCGTTCTGGACGAAGGCCGGGCGGGTGCTCGCGGGCATGACCGTGAACACCTGGGACCGGATGGCCGAGGTCGAAGTGCTCATCCGAGCGGCTGAGCCGCCGAGCACGGAGGCGCTGCAGTCGTTCCGCTGAGCGGTCCGAGTCTCGCGATCCGCGTCGAAAGGCAACTGAATGTGAGGACTCGTTGACGTGCAGTTTCAGCGGCCTGTCTCCCGGGCATCCCCGGCGAGCGCGGCGCCGAGTGGTGCGCGCCGCTCCACGAGGGGAGACCAGCGATGACACATCTGCCCGTGCGGCGGGGCCTGTCGGATCCGATGCATCTGATGGACGACTTCACCGCCTACATGAACCAGGTGATGGGCCCGTACTTCGCGCCGCTCGAGTCAGCGGAGGGCGCGTGGGCGCCGTCGGCGGACGTGAGCGAGAACGACGAGGCCTACCACGTCGACATCGACCTGCCCGGTGTCGAGAAAGAGGACATCACGGTCGGTCTCGAGGGCCAGGAGCTCACGGTGACCGGCGAGTCCAAGAAGCTCGAGCACATGGAGGGTTCGACCCGTCGGGCTGCTCGGAGCGTCGGGAAGTTCGAGTTCGCCGTCCGGCTGCCGCACGCGGTCGACTCGGCAGCGTGCACGGCCGAGTTCAGCAACGGCGTGCTGTGCATGACCCTCCCGAAGACGGCGACCGGGGACCACAAGACGATCGAGGTCAAATAGGCGGCGGCCGCCCCGCGCCGCGCGCGGGGCGGCCCGCTTGAACCGGTGGCGCTAGCCGACCGCGTAGGTGTCGATCGCGGCGAGTTCGTCGGCGGTGAAGTCGAGGTTGCCGAGGGCGCCGACGTTGTCTTCGAGCTGCTTGACGCTTGAGGCGCCGATGATGACGCTGGTCATGCGCTCGTCGCGGAGCGCCCAGGCGAGGGCCGTCTGGGCCAGGGTCTGGCCGCGCCCGGCGGCGATGTCGTTGAGGGCGCGCACGCGCGCCATCTTCTCCTCTTCGAGCGCGTCCTCGTTGAGGAAGACGCTGGTGCGCACGCGCGAGTCCTCGGGGATGCCCTCGAGGTACCGGTCGGTGAGCAGCCCCTGCGCGAGCGGGCTGAAGACGATGCAGCCCGCGCCGACCTCGTCGAGGGCGTCGAGGAGGCCGTCGCGCTCGGTCCAGCGGTTGAACATCGAGTAGGACGGCTGGTTGATCAGCAGCGGCGTGCCGAGGTCCTTGAGGATAGCGGCGGCCCGGCGCACCTGCTCCGAGTTGTAGTTCGAGACGCCGACGTAGAGCGCCTTGCCCGAGCGCACGATCGCGTCGAGCGCGCCCATGGTCTCCTCGAGCGGGGTCTCGGGGTCGGGGCGGTGGTGGTAGAAGATGTCGACGTAGTCCAGGCCCATGCGGGCGAGCGACTGGTCGAGCGAGGAGACGAGGTACTTGCGCGAGCCCCAGTCGCCGTACGGGCCGTTCCACATGTGGTACCCGGCCTTGGACGAGATGACGAGCTCGTCGCGGTAGGGCCGCAGGTCGTCGGCGAGGATGCGCCCGAAGTTCTCCTCGGCGCTGCCGGCGGGCGGGCCGTAGTTGTTGGCGAGGTCGAAGTGGGTGACGCCGAGGTCGAACGCGCGGCGGACGATCGCCCGCTGGGTCTCCAGGGGCCGGGTGTGGCCGAAGTTCTGCCACAGGCCGAGGGAGATGGCGGGGAGCTTGAGGCCGCTGCGGCCGGAGCGGCGGTACTGCATGGTCGTCTCGTAGCGGTCGCCCGCGGGAAGGTAAGTCACGTCCTGCAGCCTATCCGGTCCGGCAAGCGTTGTATCCGCTCTGGTCGGCGCTCGCGGGCCGCGCATCGGGAAGGTGAACGCCAGGTTGACGGCCCCGAAGGTGGCCGTCAGGTGAACTAGGCGTGCGGGTCGAACTTGTAGCCGAGGCCGCGCACGGTCACGAGGTGGCGGGGCTTGCCCGGCTCGGGCTCGATCTTGGAGCGCAGGCGCTTGACGTGGACGTCGAGGGTCTTGGTGTCGCCCACGTAGTTCGCGCCCCAGACGCGGTCGATGAGCTGGCCGCGGGTGAGCACGCGCCCGGCGTTGCGCAGCAGCATCTCGAGCAGCTCGAACTCCTTGAGCGGCAGCTGCACGTCGGCGCTGTTCACGGTGACGGTGTGGCGGTCGACGTCCATGCGCACCGGCCCGGCCTCGAGGACGGTGACGATCGGGTCGTCGGGCTCGGCCGAGCGGCGCAGCACCGCGCGGATGCGGGCCACGAGCTCGCGCGAGGAGTAGGGCTTGGTGATGTAGTCGTCCGCGCCCAGCTCCAGGCCCACCACCTTGTCCACTTCGGAGTCACGGGCGGTGACCATGATGATCGGCACGTTCGAGTGGGCCCGCAGCTCGCGGCACACTTCGGTGCCCGACTTCTCGGGCAGCATCAGGTCGAGCAGGACCACGTCGGCACCGGCGCGCTCGTACTCCTTGATGGCGGCGTCGCCATCGGCGGCCACGGCCACCTCGAAGCCCTCCTTGCGGAGCATGTAGGAGAGGGCATCGGAGAACGATTCCTCGTCTTCAACTACGAGCACGCGGGTCACGAGTGAACCTTTCTAGAAGGCCGGCTTGCTGACTATGTTCCGATTGCATCCGAGTCCGGTGCCGTGGCGTCGGACGGAAGGGAACGAGCAGGCAACATCAAGGTAAACACTGATCCGGCTTCGGGCATACTGGACACTTCGACCCTACCCCCGTGATTGACCGCGACGTGCTTGACGATCGCCAGGCCGAGGCCGGTGCCGCCGGTCGAGCGCGACCGCGCCGCGTCCACCCGGTAGAACCGCTCGAAGATCCGGTCGAGTTCTTCGGCGGGGATGCCGATCCCCTGGTCGCGCACGGCGATGCACACCATCTGGACGCCCGCGAGGTGCCCGGACGGGGAGGCGATCGAGGTCGAGACCTCGACCGACGTGTCCTCGGGTGAATAGGAGATGGCGTTCCCCACGAGGTTCTTCACCGCGGTCACCAGCTGCGACTCGGAGCCGAGCACTTCCGCGCCCCGCACGCCCGAGTACTTGAGCTCGATGCCCTTCTCCTCGGCGGAGATGCGGGTCTGGTCGAACGCCTCGGCCACGATCCGGTCGACCTCGACCGGCTCGGGGTCGGGCAGCTTCTCCGCGCCCTGCAGCCGCGACAGCTCCAGCAGGTCGGTGACCAGGTGGTTCATGCGCTTGGACTCGGACTGGATGCGGGTGGCGAACCGCGCCGACGCGTCCGGGTCCTCGGCCGCGTCCTTGAGCGCCTCGGCGAGGATCTGCATCGCGCCGACCGGGGTCTTGAGCTCGTGGCTGATGTTCGCGACGAAGTCGCGGCGCACGCGCTCGACGCGGTGCAGCTCGGAGATGTCCTGGAACTCGGCCACGGACACGCCGTCGGGCAGCGGCGTGATCCGCACGCTCACCGCGCTCGGCTCGCCCATGACCTGCTTGGGGACCTCGATCTCGGCGTCCCGGTAGCGACCGGAGCGGCGCGCCTGCGCGAGCAGCGCCCGCAGGGTGAGCGAGACGATCTCGTGGTCGTCCACCAGGCCCAGGTCGCGGGCGGCCCGGTTGGTGTAGAGGACGCGGTTGTGGTCGTCGACCAGGCACACGCCGGTGCGCAGCAGGTCGGTCGCGGCCTCCCAGGGACGGGAGTCGGCGACGGGGGCGGTGCGGACTTCGGGGCGGGGGGCGCCGCGGTGCCGGGTGCGCAGGAGCGCGGCGGCGGCGGCGCCGAAAGCGGCGCCCGCGGCCAGACCGGTGAGGACGCGGCCCGCGCTTCTGCGCAGGCCCTCCAGCGGCGGCGTTTCGTTGTGGGCCACGACCCCAGATTAAGACCGAAACGGCCCGGCGTCGAACGCCGGGCCGTAACGGATGTCACCTTCTGTTAACACAGAGTGCGCATTCGGGTCGATATCCCGCCTACTTCTTACCCTGCGCGGCCACCGCGGCGGCCGCTTCGGCGGCGGCCTCGGGGTCGAGGTACTCGCCGCCGGCCTTGAGCGGCTTCAGGTCGTCGCCCAGCTCGTAGCGCAGCGGCATCCCGGTGGGGATGTTGAGCTTGACGACAGCCTCGTCGGTCATGCCGTCGAGGTGCTTGACGAGGGCGCGCAGCGAGTTGCCGTGCGCGGCCACGAGCACGGTCTTCCCGGCCTTGAGGTCGGGCACGATGCCGTCGTACCAGTACGGCAGCATCCGCTCGAGGACGTCCTTGAGGCACTCGGTCGCCGGGAGGATCTCGGGGGCGAGCTCGGTGTAGCGGGCGTCGCCGTCCTGCGCGAACTCGGAGCCGGCCTCGATCGCGGGCGGCGGCACGTCGTACGAGCGGCGCCAGGTCATGAACTGCTCCTCGCCGTACTCGGCGAGCGTCGCGGCCTTGTCCTTGCCCTGCAGCGCGCCGTAGTGGCGCTCGTTCAGGCGCCAGGAGCGCTTGACGGGGATCCAGGAGCGGCCGGCCTCGGCGAGCGCCAGCTCGGAGGTGTTGATGGCGCGGCGCAGCAGCGAGGTGTGCACGACGTCCGGCAGCAGGCCGGCCTCGGCGAGCAGGCGGCCGCCGCGGCGGGCCTCGTCCTCGCCCGACGCCGACAGCTTCACGTCGACCCAGCCGGTGAACAGGTTCTTGGCGTTCCATTCGCTTTCGCCGTGGCGAAGCAGCACGAGAGTAGCGGTCATGCCCCTATCCTGCCGTGCCGTTCCCCGTCCTGCCGCCCGGTCGGCGCACAGGTGTGGCGGGCGTCGCCCTGCACGTCCACGCCTTGGGAAGTGCGGCAAGACGCCGGCGGCGACACCGCCGGCACGACCCCTGCTCCGGCACCACGCGCCCCGCTCGTGACGGTTCATGACGGATAGTCCACGTCGTGGGACGGTGTGCCAATCCGTGATCAGGACCTTGTGGACGGCCGAAGCGGCCGATAGCGTCTGGTCAGCGCGCGGTCACAGGCGCCAACCGAGAGACCGCGCGCCGTGAATCACCCTGCACTGGAAGGAGTCCGAATGACCAGGGGACCTCGGTCCACTCTAGCCTCCGCCGCGCGCCGCCTCGGCGCGGCGGCCGCGCTCGCCGTGCTCGTCGCGGGCGGCACGGTCGCCGTCCCGCAGGCCGCCCACGCCGGCGGCGTCACCTACACGATGAGCTGCGACGACTGGTGGTCGGGCACCTCCACCCTCGTCGGCGACGACTACGGCGAGACCACCCGGTTCCGCTCCCGCGCCACCTCCTGCGGCTCCCACTACGCCTGGGTCAACGTCTACTACGCCAACTCCAGCGGCAGCGGCAGCACCGGCAAACGCCAGTCTTCCAGCCAAGCCCAGGTCGGCGACCCCGTCACCCTCCGCTACTACCGCAACGGCGTCTACAAGTCCTGGCACTCCGGCTGCGGCTCAGGCTGCTACAGCGCCTGGTCCAATGCCTGACCGCGCCCGGGGCCGGGCCGCGCTCGCCGTCCCGGCCCTGCTCGCGGCCGCCCTCCTGACCGCCTGCGCCGAGCCCCCCGAACCGATCGACCGCGCCACCGCCGAAGCCGTCCTCGCCGACAACATGGCCGCCGCAGACCAGGTCCAGGCGGCCCTCGAACGCGTCGCCCGCCTCTGCGTCGAACTCCAGGGCTTCACCGTCCACCCCGTCCCCGACGAGTACGCCGAGCACCCCGGCCTCGACGACCTCCTCGGCTTCTGGGTCTACTCCGCACCCGACCTCACCCTGCCCCCCATGGAGATCTACGGCATCGAAGTCGACGACCCCAGCATCACCCTCGTCGTGGAGGGCGACGGCGGCGAGGACGTGCGCACCGAACCCGACCCCTTCACCGCCCTGCCCCGAGCGGACCAGGACGCCTACTTCGCGGCCTACTTCGGCTCGCCCGGCATGGAGGCCGAGACCGTGCTCCTGACCGACGTCGGCGAGGCCGAGCGCGCCGGAGGCGGCTGCATGCGCGAAGCCGAGGACGCCCTCGCCGACGGCGCCTACCCCGACTACCTCAACCACGCCGGCCTCGCGGGCGCCCGCGGCGGCACCGACTGGGAGGGCGACGACCGCGTCGTCGAGGCCCGCGCCGCCTGGGCCGACTGCATGCGCGAGTCCGGCCGCGACCACGAGGAGCCCGCCCACCTGCGCGGCGCCCTCCAGTCCCGGGCCGCGGACTTCAAGGCCGCCTGGCAGATCGAGGGCTCGATGACCCTCGCCGAGGCCGAGGCGGCGTTCGCGCGGGAGGCGCTGGCGGCGGCGGAGGCCGACGCGGCGTGCCACGCCGCGTCAGGTCTGGAGGAGATGCAGGTCGAGGTGTTCTGGGAGTACCTGATCGCGTACGTGAGCGGCCACGAGGAGGCGTTCTACTCGTTCCACAAGCGCGCCGCCGAGATGCGGGCGCGCGCCCAGGAGATCCTGGCGGACGGGACCCTCTTACTCGGCGGGCCTGAGGTGCTCGAACGCGGCGAGGTTCTTCGTGGACTCGCCGCGGGCGAGCCGCCAGCGCCATTCCTCCTCGATGGAGGAGCGGAAGCCGAGTTCGAGGATGGCGTTGAAGGTCTCGTCGGCGGCCTCGAGGACTTGGCCGAGGACGCGGTCGAGCTCGTCGGGGGTGATCGCGGTGAACGGGAGGCGGCCGACGAGGTGGATGTCCTCCTCCTCGTCGACCGCGAACGCGACGGCGTACAGCTTCCCGTTGCGGCGCAGCAGTTCCGCCCAGACCTGCTCGCGCTGCTCCTCGGGCTTGCGGGCGACGAAGGCTTCGACGCGGAGGGCGTGGTCTTCGACGACGAGCCCGCAGGCGATGTTGAGCTTGCGCCGGCCGGGGAGGTTGACGACGACCGAGCGGGGGGTGTCGGCGCGGTAGTCGGCGCCGATCGCGTCGAGCGCGGCCTGGAGCTGTTCGATCACCGGTCCAGGGTAATCGCCTGGGAGCGGGCGAGGAGGGCGCGGCGGTAGGCGCCGCTGAGGCCTTCGGCGGTGGCCTGCCAGGAGAAGCGGGCGGCGTGGGTGCGGGCGCCGGCGGCGAGGCGTTCGCGCAGGGCGCCGTCGCCGAGGAGGCGGGTGAGGGCGGCGGCCCAGTCGTCGGCGGCGTGGGAGTCGACGAGGAGCCCGGAGGTCCCGTCGTCGACGGCGGTGGTGAGGCCGCCGACTTTCGCGGCGATGACCGGGGTCCCGGCGGCCTGAGCTTCGAGGGCGACGAGCCCGAAGGACTCGTTGTAGGAGGGGACGGCGACGGCGTCGGCGGCCCGGTAGACCTGGGCGAGCGCTTCGCCGGAGCGGGGGGTGCGCCATTGGACGCGGTCGCCGAGGCCGAGTTCGCCGGCGAGTTTGGGCAGCCAGTACAGGTCGGTGTTGGAGGGGCCGCCGACGAAGACGGGCACGATGCGTTCGGCGAGTTCGGGGTTCGTCTCGCGGAGGCGGGCGAGGCCACGCAGGAGCACGTCGGGGGCTTTGGCGGGCTGGATGCGGCCGACGAAGGCGACGACGAGGGCGTTGTGGGGGAGGCCGAGGGCCTGCCGGGCGGCGTAACGGTCGCCGGGGCGGAACACGCCGAGGTCGACGCCGGGGTGGATGACTTCGACCCGGGCGCGGTCGGCGCCGTAGTACCGCTGGAGTTCGGCGGCTTCGGCGGCGGTGTTGGCGATGAGGAGGTCGGCTTCGGTGGTGATCTGCTCCTCGCCGACGACGCGGCCGATCGGCTCGGGCGAGTCGCCGGCGGCGAGCTGCGCGTTCTTGACCTTCGCGAGGGTGTGGAAGGTCTGGACGAGGGGGACGCCCCAGCGGTCGGCGGCGACCCAGGCGGCCTGGCCGGAGAGCCAGTAGTGGGCGTGGATGAGGTCGTAGTGGCCGGGCCGGTTGCGGGCCTCGGCGCGCAGGAGCCCGCCGGTGAAGGCGCACAGCTGGGTCGGGAGGTCGTTCTTGGAGAGGCCTTCGAAGGGCCCGGCGGGGAGGTGGTGGACGAGGACGCCGGGGGCGGCTTCGACGGTGGGGGGCTCTTCGGAGCTGGTGGCGCGGGTGAAGACCTCGACTTCGACGCCGGCGCGGGCGAGTTCGCGGGCGGTGTTGAGGACGTAGACGTTCATGCCGCCGGCGTCGCCCGTGCCCGGTTGGGCGAGGGGGGAGGTGTGGACGGAGACCATCGCTACGCGTCTGACGTGGAGCTTTCGGCATCGTGCCCTGAAGGCCGGCGTGCGCCGCTGCTGCATGTGGTGGTCCTCTCCCGCGGGGGCTCGGCGAAGCCTGCAGCCCGTGGTCGCCGCTGCTCGTCCCCTGAAGCAACGCGCAAAACCCTCGCAATACTTCCGTGTCCGGGTGTTCACGCACAACCGCCGCAACCGCGGAAGTGACGAACTCCGCATTTCGTCAAGCCGTTTCGCGACATGACGCTCCGGGCCGCGCCGTCGCATCGCCGGGGGTGAAGTTGGAAATTCCCTCGCGACACGACCGGGAATGAGCCTCAAATCCGGGCAAGTCGTCCATGATGGGGAGACTTGTCATCACAGGGGGGAGACAACACCATGAGCACTGCAACCGTGCCGGCCGCGAGGCAGCCCACGATGTCGCCGGTGTCCAAGTTCGGTGCGACGCACTCGCTGCGCCGCCTGCCGGTCCAGGAGCGTTCCGCCGCGCGCGTGCGCCGCATGCTCGACGCCGCCGCGGATCTGATCGAAGAGGTCGGCTACGACCGGCTCTCGACCACCGCCATCGCGCAGCGCGCCGATGTCGCCATCGGGTCGGTCTACCAGTTCTTCGGGGACAAGCGCTCGCTCGCCGAAGCGCTGAGCCAGCGCTACATCGACCTGTACTTCGAGCGCCTCGCCGCCCGTTTCGACGCCGAGCCGCCCGCCGACTGGCGCGCCGGGGTCGAGGCCGCCATCGACGAGTACGTCCAGATGTACCGGACCGCGCCGGGCTTCCGCGTCCTCCACCTGGCCGACGCCATCGACCCGGGCCGCGCCGACGCCGTCACCACCGGCGGCGACGTCATCGCCGACCAGATCCTCGCCGGGCTCGCCCAGCGCTTCGGCATCGGCGGCGACGACGAGCTCAACAAGACCGTCACCGTCGCCGTCGAGACCGGGCAGGCCCTGGTCCGCCTCGCGTTCCGCCGCGACCCGGAGGGCTGCGCCGCGTCGATCGCCGAGGCCGGCGACGTCGTCTGCGACTATCTCGCGCGCCGCCTCTGAGGGTTGGTCCCAGGCCACTCAAACGACCGCGCCGGGGCATGCGACCGCACTGGGCCGACTAGTCTCGTAGTCGACCCGGTGCGGTCTCTGACTTTCGAGGAGCAGCATGGCGAACACCCTTGGCGACATCCAGACGGTGCTGCGGATCCGCCCGTTCAGGCGCCTGTGGACCGTCCTGGGACTCGCGTCCTTCGGCGACTGGCTGGCCATCTTCGCCACCGCCGGGTTCGCGCAGTCCCTGTTCGACGACCCCGCCGCCAAGGGCGCCGCCTTCTCGGCCACGATCGTCCTGCGCCTCCTGCCGTCCCTCGTCCTCGGCCCGGTCGCGGGCGTCTTCGCCGACCGCTTCGACCGCCGCAAGACCATGGCCGCCTGCGACACCGCCCGCTTCGTCCTCATCGCCTCGGTCCCGACGGTCTACCTCATCACCAACAACACCGCGGTCACCGTCGCCTGGCTCGCCATCGCCCAGCTCTGCATCGAGGGCGCCGTCCTCATCTGGTCGCCCGCGAAGGAGGCGGCGGTCCCGAACCTCCTGCCGCCCGAGAAGTACGAGGCCGCGAACCAGCTCAGCCTCGCCACCACGTACGGCATCGCCCCGCCGCTCGCGTTCGCCGTCCTCGCGGTCCTCGAGCGCGGCTCCGCGGTCTGGTCGAACCTCGGCGCGTGGGCCGAGCCGATGGTCATCGCGCTCTACCTCACCGCCGCGATGTTCGCGATCCTCGCGGTCACCGTCTACTTCTTCATCCCGCAGATCTCGGGCCGCATCGGCGAGGTCGCCGCCAAGACCTCGAGCGTCTGGCACGACTTCGTCGAAGGCTGGTCCTACCTGCGCACGTCCGAGCGGGTGCGCGGCCTGATCGTCGGGATGCTCGGCGCGTTCAGCGGCGCGGGCATCCTCATCGGCGTCGGCACGGTCTACGCCACCACGCTCGACGCGGGCGAAGCCGCGTTCTACACCCTCGCGGTCTTCCTCTTCCTCGGCCTCGGGGGCGGGATCGCCTTCGGTCCCAAGCTCGTCGGCGAGCTCTCCCGCCTGCGCTGGTTCGGCATGAGCATCGTCCTGGCCGGCGCCGGTCTCGCCCTCGACGCGGTCGCCCCCCACATCGTGTTCTCCTTGTTCGGCTCCCTCATCATCGGCCTGGGCGCGGGCATGGCCTTCCTCGCCGGGATCACCCTCCTGCAGCGCGAGACCGAGGACGAGATCCGCGGCCGCATGTTCGCGTTCATCGCCGTCTCCGCGCGCGTCATCCTCATGGTCTCGATGACGGTCGCCGCGCCGCTCGCGGGCTGGCAGGCCGCCCGCAGCCTCGACCTCGGCTTCACCGAGGTCTCGCTCTCGATGAGCCGCATCCTGCTCTTCCTCGCCGCGGCCCTCGTGGTCTGGCTCGGCGTCACCGCCTTCCGCTCCATGGACGACAAGCCCGGCGTCCCGGTCTTCGCCGACCTCTGGTCCTCCCTGCGCGGCCGCCCCCTCTCCGCGGTCGACCCGGTCGCCGGCACCGGCTTCTTCGTGGTCTTCGAAGGCGGCGAAGGCGCCGGCAAGTCCACCCAGTCCGTGAAGCTCGCCGCCTGGCTCAAGCTCCGCGGCTACGAGGCCGTCCTCACCCGCGAGCCCGGCGCCACCGACATCGGCATGCGCATCCGCAGCCTCGTCCTGGACTCCGGCGGCGACGCCGCGCCCGCCCCCCGCGCCGAGGCGCTCCTGTACGCCGCCGACCGCGCCCAGCACGTCGACAAGGTCATCCGGCCCGCGCTCGAACGCGGCGCCGTCGTCGTCTCCGACCGCTACATCGACTCCTCGATCGCCTACCAGGGCTCCGGCCGGGCCCTCGGCAAGGACGAGATCGCCTGGGTCTCCGCGTGGGCCACCGGCGGCCTCAAGCCCGACCTCACCGTCCTCCTCGACGTCGACCCGGCCGACGGCCTCCACCGCGCCAAGGCCGGCGGCACCGGCGACCGCCTCGAGCAGGAGGCGCTCGACTTCCACCAGAAGGTCCGCGAGACCTTCCTCCAGCTCGCCGCCGCCGAACCCGCCCGCTACCTCGTGATCGAACCCGGCGGCACCCCCGACGACATCGCCGCCCGCGTCCGCGACGCCGTTGCCGCCCGCCTCGACATCCGCACCGACACCGCCCGCACCGAGTCGGGCTGGCCAGGCCTCGACGGCACCCGCACCGACAGCGCCGCCCGCGGCACCGCCGCCGACACCCCCGCGGCCCCCGAGTCCACCAAGGACTACGGCTGGGACACCCTCACCGAGGAGGCCGGCCGCCCGTGAGCGTGTTCGACGAGCTCGTAGGCCAGGACGAGGCGCAGCGGGTCCTCGCCGAGGCCGCCCGCGGCCTCGGCATGACCCACGCCTGGCTCTTCACCGGCCCGCCCGGCTCCGGCCGCTCCACCGCCGCGGTCGCCTTCGCCGCCGCCCTCCAATGCCCCGACGGCGGCTGCGGCGACTGCCACACCTGCCGCACCGTCCTCGGCGGCACGCACGCCGACGTCACCCGCGTCATCCCCGAAGGCCTCACCCTCGGCGTCGACCAGGTCCGCCGCCTCATCCTCGAAGCGAGCCGCGCGCCCACCTCGGGGCGGTGGCAGATCCTCATCATCGAGGACGCCGACCGCCTCACCGAGGCGGCCGCGAACGCGCTGCTGAAGGCGGTCGAGGAGCCGCCGGAGCGGACGGTGTTCCTGCTGTGCGCGCCGTCGACGAACCCGGCGGAGATCTCGGTGACCATCCGCTCCCGCTGCCGCGTGCTGGGCCTGCGCCAGCCGCCGGCCGGCGCTATCGCCGACCTGCTCGTCGCCCGCGACGGTCTGGACCGGCGCGAGGCCGAACTGTACGCGGCCGCGGCGCAAGGGCATGTGGGCCGGGCGCGGCGGCTGGCGACGGACGCGGAGGCGCGCGCGAAACGCCATGACGTGCTGCAGATCCCGCGCCGCCTCACGGGCCTGGGCGCGTGCTTCACGGCCGCGGTCGAGCTGATCGAGGCCGCGGAAGCCGAAGCGTCGGGCGTGTACACCGACCGGTCGGCGGCCGAGAAGGAAGCGCTCGAGACCGCACTCGGCAAGGGCGGCACCGGGAAGGGCGCGTCGAAGGCCGCGCGCGGCTCGGCGGCGGCCTTGAAGGAGCTGGAGAAGCGCCAGAAGACGCGCGACACGCGCGCCCAGCGCGACTCCCTGGACCGGGCGCTCGTGGATCTCGCGGCGTTCTACCGCGACGCCCTCGCGGCCGGTTTCGGCGCCCGCGTCGACCCGATCCACATCGACATGGCCGACACGACCCGGGCGGCCGCCGCGAAGCTCAGCGCCGAGTCCCTGCTCCGCCGCATCGACGCGATCCTCGAGTGCCGCAAGGCGATCGAAGCGAACGTCCGCCCCCGCATCGCGGTCGAGGCGATGATGACCCGCCTCTGGCAGAGCTAGCGCCCCGTACTCCGGCGAGCCCCGCCGCGGCGCAATGCCGCTGCCGCGCAACGTGATGGAGACGCCCTTTCGCGAGCGGTGACGCCCCG
The DNA here is from genome assembly GCF_040674615.1 of Glycomyces sp. NPDC049804. NCBI lineage: Bacteria > Bacillati > Actinomycetota > Actinomycetes > Glycomycetales > Glycomycetaceae > Glycomyces > Glycomyces sp. NPDC049804. The sequence continues at coordinate 19,159 of NZ_JBFAMQ010000008.1, read as the reverse complement.
GGCCGTTCCGGCGCCGCCGCGAGGACTGATACGGTTCGAATCATCCGTTCGGATACCGATACCCGACCGTTCGGACGATGCGCGCCGGACCGCGGTGCCGCGTCTTGATGGAGTCGACCCCTATGCGCCCCAAGCGATAGCGAGCCGAACGGTTACCCCGCGGCAGGTGAGCGGCAGGGACCGGTCGAGCGGACGGGTCGGCGCATTGACAGCAGGCGAGCGCTGCGTGCCGCTGCAGCGGGCGCGCAGTCGAAATGGAGATGATGGTGCAGATGAACCGACGTCGGCTGCTGGCCGCCGGAGCCGGGGGCGCGGTCGCGCTCGGACTGCCGGGGATCTCGTTCGCGGCCTCGCGGCCGCAACTGACCCACGGCGTCCAATCAGGGGACGTGAGCGACCGCGGCGCCGTCGTATGGACGCGGGCCGACCGGGCCTCGCAGATGCGCGTCGAGATCGCGACGCGCCCGGACTTCAAGCGGGCCAGGACGATCACCGGACCGGCGCTGACCGAGGCCACCGACTTCACCGGGAAGCTCCGACTCCAGGGCCTCGCGCCCGGGACCACGTACCACTACCGGATCAGCGCCCTCGCCGACCACTGCTCGGCGCCGCTCAAGGGCTCCTTCACCACCGCGTCGGACGCTCCGGCCGACATCCGCTTCCAATGGTCGGGCGACCTCGCCGGGCAGGGCTGGGGCATCAACCCCGACCTCGGCGGCTACCGGATCTTCGACACCATGGCCGCCTCCGACCCGGACTTCTTCCTCTGCTCGGGCGACTTCATCTACGCCGACAACCCCGTCGCCGCCGAGGTCGTCCAGCCCGACGGGACCGTCTGGCGCAACGTCACCACCGAAGGCAAGTCCAAAGTGGCCGAAACCCTGCCGGAGTTCCGGGCCCAGTTCCAGTACAACCTCATCGACGACAACCTCCGCGACTACCTCGCGAAGGTGCCGATGGTGAACCAGTGGGACGACCACGAAGTGGTCAACAACTGGTACCCCGGCGAGATCCTCGACCTCCCCCAGTACACCGAGAAGAACGTCGACGTCCTCGCCGCGCGGGCCCGCCAGGCGTTCGCCGAGTACACGCCCGGCGCCGTCGGGCTACCCGGCAGCGACCGGATCTACCGCAAGATCGCCTACGGTCCCCTCATGGACCTGTTCGTGCTCGACATGCGCACCTACAAGGACGCCAACGGCCCCAACAACGCCCCCGAAGGCGGCCGCCTCCTCGGCGACGAGCAGCGCGCCTGGCTCAAGGCCGAGCTCTCGGCCTCGACCGCGACATGGAAGATCATCGCCGCCGACCTGCCGATCGGCCTGATCATCGGCGACGGCACCAACATCTACGAAGGCATCGCGCAGCGCGACAACGGCGCGCCCCTGGGCCGCGAGTTCGACATCGCCGACGTGCTCGCCCACTGCCGCCGCGACGGCGTGCGGAACCTGGTCTTCCTGACCGCGGACGTCCACTACACCGCCGCCCACCACTACAGCCCCGACCGGGCCGCGTTCCAGGACTTCGACCCGTTCTGGGAGTTCGTCTCCGGGCCGCTCAACGCCGGCTCCTTCGGCCCCGGCCGCCTCGACGCCACCTTCGGCCCCCAAGTGGTCTTCCAGAAGCCGCCGCCGGCCGCGAACACGAACCCCGCCGTCGGCTACCAGTTCTTCGGCGAGGTCTACATCGACGCCGAGACCGAGGTCTGCGAAGTGACCCTCAAGGACCTCGACGGCAACGACCTGTTCACCCAGGCCATCGAACCGGCGGCCTAGCCCGGCCCGAAACGCCGCGCGCACTTCGCCGGCCCGAACGCAAACGGAAGGTCAGACACCAATGGCGGCAATCGAAGCCGGAGACGAACGCGCGGGCGACCGCCTGGAGACCGCCGCGCGCTGGCTCCGCGGTCTGATGGCCCTCGCCCTCGCCAACCTCGTCGCCAACAGCGCGTACTTCCTGGTCGCGCTGTACCGGGACATCGAGGTCTTCCCCGACAACGAGGGCGGGCTCGCCGTCTTCTCCTGGTACGACTACTCGCTGTTCGTCGTGCCGCCGGCGCTGGCTGTCGCGGCGCACTGGCTGCTGCTCCGCGCGGGTTCGAAGCGGCTGGCGGGGCTGCGGGACGGCGACGACCGCGCGCGGCGGGCAGTGCACCGGCTCGCGTACGTCAGCGCCGCCGGCCTGGTCCTGTACGCCTGGGCGACCGTCCAGTACCTCGACATCGGGAACCACGCGGACGGCGTTCCCGTGCTCCATCCGGACCTGGCGATGCCGCAGCTGGCCTCGGGCGGCGTCAACGTGCTCGGCTGGACCGGGCTGCTCTCGCTCCTCGCGATCGTCGTCCTGTTCACGGGGGCGCTCGCGGTCGCCGTCCTGACCCGCCGCGGCCGCGGCTAGGACCGTCCGGTGCGGCGCGCGGCCCCGGGGCCGCGCGCCGCTGCTTTCTGCCGGCGCACGGTTCCGCCCGGTCGGTTCACTGCGTCCACAGGTGCTGGATGAACGCGTCGCGCGCTTTGGGGAGCGTGCCGGTGCGCTGCCAGCGGTACCAGGCGCGCTCTTCGACCACACGCACGCAGAAGTCGCCGTCGATCTCGAATGCCTCTGAGACGCAGCGGAAGTCGTCTCTGAATTCCCGGCCGGTCCAGTACCAGACCCGCCGTCCGATGAGGCCGGGGACGTCCGATGCCGGGTAGGGGCGGCGGATCGGGGGCGCGTCGGGGTCGCAGAGGCGTTCGATGAGGTAGCCCGGGCGCGGCGATCCGGTGCCCGGTTCGGGCTGCTGCACCCACACGTCCTCGGCGGGGACGAGGCTCGCGTACGCGTCGCCGTCGCCGTCGACCGCCCGGTAGTAGTCGGCCTCGGATATCAAGGGCACCAGCAGCATCCCGTCCCTCGTCAGGGGGTCGTCGGCCCGCAGGTCGAACTGCCACCCGCAGCCGGCGCCGCCCGCGATCACCCGCGAGGAGTGGAGGTCGAACGCCCGCGTCGCGGGTACCGGCACCAGGGCCGGAGGGGGCTCGGGAACGGCGAAGGCACTGCTGGATGCGTTGTCGGGCATGCCCAAAGGGATCTCCAGACCTGGTGTGACGAGCGGGTGCCAGGGTGACCGGAAGAAAGCATAGGGGGTTGGCACACTCTGGGGATTCACGCCCCTCAGGGCAGCCGTAAAGTTCTTCTCACAAGCACGGAACACTTCTCAACTAAGGATGGAAGAGCTATGAGCGAGTACGACGAGACCGCGGTCGAAGAAGACGTCGCCGCCGAGGACTACACCGCCGAGGAGGAGACCTACACCGAGGACACCACCGCCTACGACGACACGTACGCGGAGGAGGAGACCTACGACGGCAGCTCGGTCTCCACGGTCACCGAGACCTTCGACGTCGACGGCGACGGCTACGCCGACGAGACGATCTCCTCCGACGGCGTCACCCTGATCGACTCCGACGGCGACGGCGACGCCGAGGGCATGGCCGTCGACTACGACGGCGACGGCATCTCGGACGAGCTGTCGGTCGACGCCGACGGCGACGGCACCATCGAGTCCTTCGCCTCGGACACCGACGGCGACGGCCTCATCGACACCTACGAGTCGGACACCGACGGCGACGGCTTCACCGACCAGGTCTCGGTCGACACGAACGCCGACGGCTACGTCGACTCGGTCGCCACCGACTCGAACGGCGACGGCTTCGCCGACACCGTGGCCACCGACTACAACGCCGACGGCCTGGTGGACGAGATCTCCGTCGACTCGAACGCGGACGGCACCGCCGACACCGTGCTCAGCGACACCGACGAGGACGGCTTCCTCGACACCGCCTACACCGAGGCCGTGCCGGAGGGCGACTCCTTCCAGTCGCAGACCGGTCAGGTCATCTAACAACCGAGCGTTCCGATGCCTGGACACCCCTAGGCTCGCTCGCCCTCATAGCGAAGGCCGGATGCACCGCATCCGGCCTCTTCGCGTTCCCGGGGCGGACAGGGCGCCGCTCGGTCAGCTGGTGGTGCCGCGCAGGAGCGCCATCGCCTCGGCGCGGGTGCGCGCGTCGGACTGCATGATCCCGCGCACCGCGGACGTGATGGTCTTGGCGCCCTGCTTCCTGATGCCGCGCATGGACATGCAGGTGTGCTCGCATTCGACGACGACGATGACGCCGCTCGCTTCGAGCGAGGCGTACAGCTGGTCGGCTATCTGGCTCGTGAACCGCTCCTGCACCTGGGGGCGTTTCGCGTACACCTCGACGAGGCGGGCGAGTTTGGAGAGGCCGACGATCTTCCCGGCGGGGCCGGGGATGTAGCCGACGTGGGCGACGCCGGTGAACGGCAGCAGGTGGTGCTCGCAGAAGGACTGCACGTCGATCTCGCGCACGAGGATGAACTCGTCGTGGTTCTCGTCGAAGGAGGTCTTGAGCACTTCGGCGGGGTCGACGCGGAGGCCGGCGAAGAGTTCGGCGTACGCGCGGGCGACGCGGCGCGGGGTCTCCTGGAGGCCCTGGCGGTCGGGGTCCTCGCCGATCGCCGTGAGGATCTCCCGGACGGCGGCTTCGATCCGCTCGAGGTCAACCGCGTCTTCGACGGGGCTGCCGTTGATGCGGCCGTCGATGAGGCGCGCGGCCAGGTTGTCGAGTTCAGCCATCGCACAAGCTTACGACGTATCACTGACAACACCAGTGGCCTCGGCCATCAGGTGGACGCGCAGCGGCCCCTCCACCTGCAGGTGGAGGGGCCGCTGCGTGAATGTCGTCACTGCCGGTCAGGGCTGCGGGGTCTGGCCTTCGGTGGAGGGCCCGACCTCGATGCCCTCTTCGGGGCCTTCGGCGGGCTTGGAGCCGTTCGGGGTGGAGACGGGCGGTTCGCCGAGCTTGCGTTTGGCGGTGCCGTTGAACGGGGACATGGGCGGGCGCTTGACCACGCGGGTCGCGATCCGCTCGAGGTCCTCGGTGTTCAGCGTCTCCTTCTCGAGGAGCTCGGTGACCATCTGGTCGAGGACGTCGCGGTATTCGGTGACGATCGCGTACGCCTCGTCGTGGGCGATCTCGATGAGGGCCCTGACCTCGGCGTCGATGTCGGCGGCGACGTCGTCGGAGTAGTCCTTCTGGTGCCCGTACTCGCGGCCGAGGAACGGCTCGGAGCCGCCGGAGCCGTACTTGACGGCGCCGAGCTTGGCGGACATGCCGTACTCGGTGACCATCGCGCGGGCGACCTTGGTGGCCTTCTCGATGTCGTTGGAAGCGCCGGTGGTCGGGTCGTGGTAGACCAGCTCTTCGGCGGCGCGGCCGCCGAGCGCGTACGCGAGCGTGTCGATCATCTCTGAGCGCGTTTGCGTGTACTTGTCCTCGGTGGGCAGCACGAGCGTGTGGCCGAGGGAGCGGCCGCGCGGGAGGATCGTGAGCTTGTGGACGGGCGCGGCGTGCGGGAGCGCGTGGGCGACGAGCGCGTGCCCGGCCTCGTGGTAGGCGGTCATCTTCTTCTCGGCGTCGCCCATGACGCGGCCCTTGCGCTCGGGTCCGGCGATGACGCGGTCGATGGCCTCTTCGAGGGACGCGGCCGAGATCGCCTTCTCGTTGTGGCGGGCGGTCAGGAGCGCGGCCTCGTTGATGACGTTCTCGAGGTCGGCGCCGGAGAAGCCCGGCGTGCGGCGCGCGATGGTCTCGAACTCGACGTTCGGGACGAACGGCTTGCCCTTGGCGTGGACGGCCAGGATCGCCTGGCGCCCTTCCTTGTCGGGGGCGTCGACGGGGATCTGGCGGTCGAAGCGGCCGGGGCGCAGCAGGGCCGGGTCGAGGATGTCGGGGCGGTTGGTGGCGGCGATGAGGATGACGCCGCCGCGCGTGTCGAAGCCGTCCATCTCGACGAGGAGCTGGTTGAGGGTCTGCTCGCGCTCGTCGTGGCCGCCGCCCATGCCGGCGCCGCGGTGGCGGCCGACGGCGTCGATCTCGTCGACGAACACGATCGCGGGGGCGTTCTCCTTGGCCTGGGTGAACAGGTCGCGGACGCGGCTGGCGCCGACGCCGACGAACATCTCGACGAAGTCGGAGCCGGAGATGGAGTAGAAGGGGACCCCGGCCTCGCCGGCGACGGCGCGCGCGAGGAGGGTCTTGCCGGTGCCGGGAGGGCCGAACAGGAGGACGCCCTTGGGGATCTTGGCGCCGAGCTCCTGGTACTTCTTCGGGTCCTCGAGGAAGTCCTTGATCTCGCGGAGCTCCTCGACGGCCTCGTCCGCGCCGGCCACGTCGTCGAACGTGGTCTTCGGGGTGTCCTTGGACACCATCTTGGCCTTGGACTTGCCGAAGTTGAGGACCCGCGAGCCGCCGCCCTGCATCTGCGACATGAAGAACAGCAGCAGGAGGACGATGAGCACGATCGGGAGGAGGCTCAGCAGGAACGACACGAACACGGAGGTCTCGTTGACCTCGGTGTCGAACTTGACGCCCGCGTCCTCGAGCTCGGTGGCGACGGTCTCCATCATCCCGGCCGGGAGGTAGGCCTCGACCTGGCTGCCGTCGCTCTTGGTGAGCTGGACCAGCTGCTCCTTGTCGAGGAGGTTGGCCTCCTTGACGTTCCCGTCGTTGATGTCCTTGAGGACTTCGGAGGTCGTGGCCTCCTCGTAGTCGGAGCCGCCGGACCAGAAACTGCCGATCAGGACCGCGATGAGGGCGATGAGCACGATCCAGACGAGCGGCCTGCGGAAGAACCGCTTCCGCTCAGGTGTGGGTCTCCCGGCGTCGACCACTCGTTTCCTCCTGCGTAATTCGCGTTCTCGAGAGCGATGCTGTCTCGTTCGCGGCTCGCTTCACCGCGGCCCCACAGGGTTTCCTGGGCTGCAGGGCTGGACAACTCGAACGTACACGGTGCGGAGGTCCGACGTCCCGCAGCGTCAGCACCCCTGGCCCTTCGCGACGGATACCGCCTTACCCCGCCCGCTGATAGACCGTAATTAGTACCACGGGCGGGTTGAGTTCGCCCACCCAAGCCAGCGCCGCGGACGATCGGGTGGCACCCTTGTTACATGACGTCGGAGCTAGCCAGCCCAGCATCCGTCCCGTCCGCTGCAGCGCGGGACGCGGTGTTCGATCCTGATTCGTGGTACGCCGAGGAGATCGAGCGCACCATCATCACCGAAGACGAGATCCGAGCGAAGGTCGCCGAACTCGGCGCCCGCGTCTCGGCCGACTACGCCGACGGCGTGCTCGAGGACGGCGACGAGCTGCTGCTCGTGGGCGTGTTCAAGGGGGCGGTCATGTTCATGGCCGACTTCGCGAGGTCGCTGAGCGTGCCGGTGAAGATGGAGTTCATGGCGCTGTCCTCGTACGGGAGCTCGACGACCTCGTCGGGGACCGTGCGCATCCTCAAGGACATCGACTCCGATGTGACCGGCAGGCACATCCTGGTGGTCGAGGACATCATCGACTCGGGGCTCACCTTGGACTGGCTGCTGAAGTACCTGGAGGGCCTGCAGCCCGCCTCGGTCTCGGTGGTCTCGATGCTCCGCAAGCCGGGGGTCCAGCGGGTCGACATCCCCGTCAGGTACCTGGGCTTCGACATCCCGAACGAGTTCGTCGTCGGCTACGGCCTCGACTACGCCGAGCGCTACCGCGAGCTTCCCTTCATCGGCGTCCTCAACCCGGCGGTCTACCAGAAGTAGCCACGAGGACGCGCCCCAGCGCCCTCCCACTCCCGTCCCCGACGGCCCGCGCCCGGCGCGGGCCGTCCTTATTTATTTCGCTACAAGCAGAACCCCGCCGCCCGGGCCCCCGAATCGTCAGACCCGGATGTCAGGGTTTCGTCCGGGGGCGCCGAGAACGTGGGCGCCTGAGGCTCCGTGGTGCCCGCCGTCCAGCCCGAACGCGAGTGCCCCGCGCGGCCTGTTCGAAGCCGCGGTTGTCGCACCCGGATGTCAGGGTTTTGCCCGGGGGCGCCGAGAACGCGGGCGCCTGAGGCTCCGTGGTGCCCGCCGTCCAGCCCGAACGCGAGTGCCCCGCGCGGCCTGTTCGAAGCCGCGGTTGTCGCACCCGGATGTCAGT
>NZ_JBFAMQ010000008.1:0-11038 GCF_040674615.1 Glycomyces sp. NPDC049804 | reverse complement strand
GTTCGGGTTTTGCCCGGGGGCGTTGAAAACACCGGCGCCCGAGGCTCAGTGCTGCCCCGGATCCGACCAGCCCGGCGCGCCGGGCACCGCCGTCAGACGGCCGTCGCCGCGCCGCACCTCGATCCCTCCGGGAAGGAACGTCGGTCCCTGGCCGCGCCAAGCCGCGACCAGCGCGTCGACCGCCTCGAGATGCCGGTGGTTCAGCGCCGACCCGTCGACCCCCGCCTCGAGCACCCATGCCCGCAGCACCCGCTGCCGCACCGGCCCCGCCAGCGCCGCAACCCGCTTCGCATCGAGACTGCCGGTCTCGACCTCGCCCGCAGCACCCTCGACCCGGCATGCCTCCAGCGCCTCCTGCGCCACGCCGTCCAGATAATCAGTGTCGGCCCCGACGAGCGCCGCCGTCTGCGCGAGGTTCGCCACGACGTCCTCGCCGAGCGTCGCCGCCAGCACCTCCATCGCCGGCCGCAGCGCCGACCGCAGGAACCGCGGGTCAGCGTTGTGCGGGTCCGTCCACGGCTCGAGCCCGCGCTCGGCGCACGCCGCGTGCGTGTCCGCCCGCGAGACGCCCAGCAGCGGCCGCCGGTACACGCCCCGGACCGCCCGCATCCCGGCGATCCCGCGCGGCCCCCCGCCGCGCGCGAGCGCGAGCAGCACCGTCTCGGCCTGGTCGTCCCTGGTGTGCCCCAAGAGGATCGCGCCGGCATCGTGCCGCTGCGCGGCCTCGTCCAGCGCCGCGTACCGGGCCGCTCGCGCGGCCGCTTCCGGCCCGCCCGCCTCGCCGACGTCGACCGCGACCGCTTCGGCCGGGTCGAGCCCGACCTTCCGCGCCCATGCGACGACCGCCGCCGCGTGTTCGCGCGAACCCGCTTGCAGCCCATGGTCGATGGTCACGAGCCCGGCCCGCAGGCCCATGCGCGGCGCGCAGAACGCGAGCGTGTCGGCCAGTGCGAGCGAGTCGGGCCCGCCGGAGCAGGCGGCGAGGACGAGCGATCGGTCGGGCAGGCCGGCGATCGCGTCGCGGACGGCGACGCGCAGGCGCGCCACCGCCGGCGGCAGTTTCGCCATGCCGGTCAGCCGCGCCCGGCGCCGAGTCGCTGCGGCGCGAGGCCCTGGTCGCGCAGGACGCGCGCGATCCACCGGTCGGGGTGGTCGATCTCGGTCTCGGTGGGCAGGTGCTCGGGGCGTTCCCAGACGCGGTTGAAGCCGGTGAGGCCGTGCTCGGCGACGACGTGGTCGACGAAGCGGCGTCCGGCCGCGTACTGCCGCATCTTGGCGTCGAGGCCGAGGAGCTGGCGCAGGAACCGCTGCAGGGTGGTCGGGTTGGCGCGGCGGCGGTCGAAGCGGCGGCGCAGGAGCGCGACATGGTTGATGGCGGTGCGGCCGACGCCGTCCATGACGGATTCGGCGTGCCCCTCCAGCAGCGTCATGAGCGCCTGGATCTGCGAAATCGCTTCGCGCTGTTCAGGACTCGTGACCGCTGACATGACGTCGGTGCCGGGGAGCTCCTCGCGCGGCGGGCCGCCGCGTTCCTCTTCGCGGGCCGAGGCGAGGGCGCGGCGCACTGCGCGGGCGAGGCCGGAGGCGGTGGAGCGGTCGGGTTCGGCGGCGTCGAAGAACGCGTGGATGAGGTCGTGGAAGTGTCCGCGCATCCAGGGGACGGCGGTGAACTGGGTGAGGTGGGCGGCCTCGTGCACGGCGATCCAGAGGCGGAACTCGCGCGAGGGCAGGCGCAGGCGGCGTTCGACTTCGACGATGTTGGGGGCGACGAAGAGGAGGCGGCCGCTGTCGGTGGAGAAGGTCTCGAACTGGCCGAGCACGCGGGAGGAGAGGAACGCGAGGACCGCGCCGGTCTGGACGCCGGTGAGCTTGGCGGCGGCCGGGACGGGCGCGTTCGGGTCGAGGTCTTCGGCGCCGAGTTCGGTGAGGAGGCGCCGGAATCCGGCGATGTTGGCCCGGCTCCAGCGGATGCGGTCGACGACGTCGACGTTCACCGCGCTGCCGGGGACGAGTCCGGTGTAGTCGGTGACCAGGTCGATCGCGGTGCGGGCGTGCCGGTGGAGGTCGGCGACGACGTCGAGTGCGCCCTCGGGGCTCATACGGGGGCCGCCGCGGCTGAAGGCGCGTGAGCAGGAGGCGGCGGTCTGCCAGTCGACGGACGGCAGCATCGGGTTTCCTGCGGGCGGCGCCATCGGACAAGCCTATCCATAGCGCAGTTGCGGCGCCACTGGCACGCGCAAGCGGGCGCGAACCGGCATGTTTCGGACCTATGGAGCCCGGCCGGTCGCGTCCGTTTGCCGCCGTTGCCGAGCGTCGCCTGGGTCGTCGCCGGCAGGGGAGCGGTTTGCGGCGGTTCGCCCGTGCTGAATCTCACTCACAGTGACAACACGGATTCAAATATCGAACATCTTGAAACTATCGGACTCCGGATGCTACGTTCTTCTCAAGTCCGCAACATCTTGCAGTATTGCGGGCAGGAATTGCAAAGGGAGCAACGATGCCTCACCACGTCCGCCGCCGCGCACTGCCCGCCATCGGCGGTGCCGCCCTAGCGGCCCTCCTCGCCGCCGCGGTCGTCCCCACCGCCCATACCGGAGACGACCCCCAACCCCTCGACGCCGCCCCCGCCGCCGCCCTCACCGGCGGCGACTCCATCCTCAACATGTTCGAATGGACCTGGAACTCCATCGCCGCCGAATGCGCCGGCCCCCTCGCCGACTCCGGCTACACCTACGTCCAGACCTCCCCGCCCAACGAGCACATCCTCGGCGGAGACGCCACCGCCGGCGAAGAGCACGCCTGGTACATCCACTACCAGCCCGTCAGCTACAAGATCGAATCCCGCCTCGGCACCCGCGTTGAATACCAGAACATGGTCGCCACCTGCGAAGCCAACGGCATCGGCGTCATCGCCGACGTCGTCATCAACCACATGGCCGCCGGCTCCGCCACCGAAGAACGCACCGGCTGGGCCGGCAGCCGGTACCGCCAGTTCAGCTACCCCGACGCCGGCTACGACGCCTCCGACTTCCACAACACCGGCTCCTCCTACTGCGAGATCACCAACTACCAGGACCGCAACCAGGTCCAGAACTGCCACCTCGTCGGCCTCAACGACCTCGACACCTCCCAGACCGACGTCCGCGAGACCATCGCCGCCTTCCTCGACGACCTCCAGAGCCTCGGCGTCGCCGGCTTCCGCGTCGACGCCGCCAAGCACATCGCCGCCACCGACCTCGCCGCCATCATGAACCTCGTCGACGGCGACCCCTACATCGTCCAAGAAGTCATCGGCGCCCCCGGCGAACCCATCACCGAAGCCGAGTACACCGGCATCGGCGACGTCCAGGAATTCAGCTACGCCTACGACCTCAAGAACCACATCAACGGCGGCTCCGAAGCCCGCCACCTCACCACCATCGGCACCAGCTGGGGATACACCGCCCCCGCCGGCGTCTTCGTCGCCAACCACGACACCGAGCGCGGCTCCCAGACCATGAACTACCGGTACGGCCAGGACTACCTCCTCGCCGAAGCGTTCATGCTCGCCCACCCCTTCGGCACCCCCGCCTCCTACACCGGCTACGAATTCGCGAACAACCACGCCGCCCCGCCCCTCAACCCGGACGGCTCCGTCGCCGACGCCGTCTGCGGCACCGGCGCCTTCACCTGCATCCACCGCTCCCCCTACATGAGCGGCATGGCCGGCTTCCGCGCCGCCACCGCCGGCGAAGCCGTCGTCAACACCTGGGGCTCGGGCGACGCCCTCGCCTTCGGCCGCGGCGACGCCGGCCACGCCGTCGTCAACGCCGGCACCTCCTCGATCACCCAGACCTTCACGACCTCGCTGCCCAACGGCTCGTACGTCGACGTCATCTCCGGCAACACCGTCACCGTCTCCGGCGGCGCCTTCACCGCCACCGTCGCGGCCAAGACCGCGCTGGCGATCTACGCGGGCAACAGCTCGGGCGGCGGCGGCAACGAGGGCGAGGCGGACGACTGCGTCGTCGTGAACGCGACCGTGAGCGGCACGAACGTGGGCGACGAGGTGTACATCGTCGGTTCGATCCCCCAGCTCGGCAACTGGACCGCGATCAGCTCGGCGCACCTGTCGGGCGCGTCGTACCCGGTGTGGAAGGGCACGATCGCCGGCATCCCGGCGGGCACGACCTTCCAGTACAAGTACGTGATCGTCCGCTCCTCGGGCGCCTACACCTGGGAGTCGATCGGGAACCGGACGGCGACCGTGCCCGCCTCCGGCTGCCTGAACCTCAACCAGACCTGGAACGTCGCGTAACCCCGAGCGACGCAAAGGGGCCCCGGGCGACAGCCCGGGGCCCCTTGTTCGCGCTTCGTTCGCCTGCCGCGCTAACAGCCGCACTGCGACACCCCGGCGGTGACCTCGTCCATGGCCGCTTCGACGGCTTCCGTTCCGGTCGTGTGGCCGTTGCTGATGAGCGAGAAGATCAACTGCCTGCCGTCGGCGGTGGTGAGGGTGCCGGTCAGGGAGATGACGCCGGTCGGCTGCGTGAGGGTGCCGGTCTTGCCCCGCACGACGCCCATGCCCTCCGCGGCGTCGCCGAAGCGGTCGTCGAGTGTGCCCGAGTAGCCCGCGACCGGAAGCGACTCGAACACCGACGACGCCTGCGACCCGGCGGCGCCGAGCAGCATCTGCGTGAACGCCTCCGCGGTCATGCGGTCGTCGGGGGAGAGCCCGGACCCGTCGTGGAACACCAGCCCGGCCGTGTTCACCCCGAGCCCATCGAGGGTCGCGGTGTGCACGGTCGACATGGCGGCCCAGGTCATCTCGCCTTCGACCACCAGCGCGGTCTGCAGCGCCACCGCGTCCGAGAGCAGGTTGTCCGAGGTCAGGATGAACGAGTCGACGAGCGCGGACATCGGCGCCGAGTGGACGACGGCCAGCTCGGCCGCGCCCGCTTCGGCGGTCCCGGCCTCGACGGCGCTCGCGCCGAGGAGGTTCGCGAACTCCTGGGCGGCGACCAGCGCCGGGTCGGCGTGGTGGGGGGAGTACTTCAACGTGTTGTCGGTGCGGCCGCCGTCGACCATGATCGGCGCCATCGGCGCGGTCGAAGTGGCGAGCTCGCCTGCGCCGACGCCTGCGGCGCTGACCGAGTCGGTGAACACGCTCGTGTCGAGGTAGACGGTGGTCGGCGCGGTGCCGCCGCGCGCTTCGAGGACGAGTTCGGCGAGCTCGGTGAGGCTCGCGCCCTTCCCGTACGCCGTGTAGTAGCCCTCGCCGTCCACGGTCAGGGTCGGGTCGCCGCCGGCGACGAGCACGACGCTGTCCTCGGTCGGGCCCTCGACGACGGTGGTCGGGATGCGGTATTCGGCGCCGAGGTGCTGGAACGCGGCGACGGCCGTGACCACTTTCATGGACGAGGCGGGCGCGAGCGGGGTCGTCGCCTCCTGCTCGAAGAGGACTTCCCCGGTCAGGGCGTCGGCGAAGGACGCGGAGAGGCTCCCGTTGAGGCGGGCGTCGGCGAGCAGGTCCGGCAGTACCGAGGCGAGGTCGGGGAGCGGCGCGTCGGCGTCCGACCCGGCGAGGACGGGCGCGGGCTCGGCCGGGGGATAGGCCTCGGGGGCGGTGAGCGTCCCGGTCCTAGGGCTGGTGACGGCCGAGATCTGCCACACCAGACCCCCTGCGGCGGCTACGGTGACCACGATGGCGAGGGCCGCGAGAACCCAGGTGAGCGCCCGTCTGCGGCGCGCTCCGCCCTGCGGCGGGGCGGGTGCGGCGTGTGGCGTACTACTCGCGACCTTGGGGTCGGCGTTGTCACTGAGGGACATGCACAGAGACTAGGCCATCAAGAGCACTGCATTTGAGCCTGGAGGAGGTCGGCCGATGGAGTTCGACGTGACCGTGGAGATCCCGAAAGGGAGCGCCAACAAGTACGAGATCGACCACGAGACCGGACGCATCCGTCTGGACCGGACGCTGTTCACCGCGACGGTGTACCCGGCCGACTACGGCTTCATCGACGACACGCTGGGCCAGGACGGCGACCCGCTGGACGCTTTGGTCCTGGTGGAGCCGACGTTCCCCGGTTGCGTGATCCGCGCGCGTGCCATCGGCATGTTCCGGATGCGCGATGAGAAGGGCGTGGACGACAAGGTGCTGTGCGTTCCGGCCGAGGACCCCCGCAAGGACCGCTTCAAGGACATCGCCGACGTTCCCGAGTTCGACCGCCTGGAGATTCAGCACTTCTTCACGGTGTACAAGGACTTGGAGCCCGGCAAGAGCGTCGAAGGCGCGACTTGGACCGGACGGGCGGAAGCCGAGGAAGAGGTGCGCCGTTCCTTCGAGCGCGCCAAGGCCAACGGCTACCACTCGAACCACTAGCGGGACACGCACCACGAACAAGACGAGGAACGGCCCGGACGCACCGCGTCCGGGCCGTTCCTTTCGCCTACACCGCGACCATGACCGCCGCCGCCGGGTCCACCGCCGCCATCGTCCAGTCGCCCCGTTCACCCCGCCCGCGAAGCGCTTCAGCTCCGCTTCAGCTTTCCCGCGGCAGGGATGTTGCCGGGGGCCCGCGCTACTACACGCGAGGGTAGCTACGGACTCAGGTGCTCACGATGTCGAGTTGCCACGGCTTGGAGCGCGTCGCCGGCTCGCTGAGTTCGACCTTCCAGCCCTGTCCGGCGAGGAAGTCGGCGAGGTCCGCCGCGGACTCGGGCCGGGCACCGCCGGCGAGGAGCGCGCGGGCGACCTCGCCTCGGGTGGCCTTGGCCATGTGGGTGACCACGGTGCGCCCGCCGTCGGCGTCCTCTTTGAACACGCGTACGGCGACGCCGCGGTCCTTCGGGCCCCACACCTGGGCGTACGTGCCCGAACGCAGGTCCACGATGAGCTCGTCGCGGGCACCGAGCACGTCGGCCACGGCCGGTCGCCACAGTTTCGCGAGCGTGTCGAGCCCGGCGAACCGCGTGGACATCGGCATCCGGTACGGCGGCACCCGGTCGGAGGGCCGCAGGAGCCCCCACAGCGGCGACGCGATGAAGACCTGCTCGCCGTCGGGGAGGTCCCCGAGCCCGAGCCGGTCGTAGAGGACGCCGTTGTACAGCTCCCACGCCGCGAGGGTCGGCGCGGTGCGGAGCGTCCGGCCGGCCTGGACGTAATGGCGTGCGCTCGCAGGGAGTTTGAGCGCCTTCACGGCGGCGTCCTCGTCGGCGCACAGCTCGACCAGGCGGTCGACGAGGAGTTCGCGGGTGGGGTTCAGCGCGGGTGAGGAGAGTCGGCCGAGGTCCAAGGGCGGACCGTCGCCTTGACCGGCCTTTCCTTCTGACGGCGGCAGCAGTATGAGCACAGCAGGCGAGTCTACCTGCCCGTCCGCCTGGTGCCGCCGGGGCCGTGCCGCGCGGCGAGCGCATTCCCCAGTTCCGTTGGGAAATCACCCGACCGGGTGTGTCCGGGGTTGACGCCATGGTTTATAGTACATATGTTCGATCAAGCGGGAGCGGGTCCGACCCCACCGAGGACTGCGTGCGACGCTGGTCGAATAGGCGCGGCGGCGGTGCTCCGCGACTGCCGCCGCGCCGTCCACCAGCGGCGGTGCGAAGCCCACACCGCCCGCCGCAGGCTCCACCGCCACCGGCCCGGCGGTGGAGTCCGTCCGAAACCAGTCCTCCGCCACCGCTCGCCGCCTCCGGCGCGCCGTCCGCAGGCGGTGGACGACCGCCCTCCCGCCACTATCGCACCCGCCGCCGACAATCCGAGTGCCGCAGGCCATCCGGCCCCCGCCACCCGCACCGGCACTCCTCTGATGCGGTAATCTCCCCGTTGGGTCTATAGCTCAATTGGCAGAGCTGCGGACTTTTAATCCGTAGGTTGTGGGTTCGAGTCCCACTGGACCCACTTCATGACCGTCCCGGTCGGCGCCGCCGACCGGGACGGTTCGTTTTGCGGCACAAGGGGTGTGACCTGGGGCATGATCGGCACCGTGGTGTTCACGGGACTTGTCCGAGGGTTTCCTGAGGCGTAATGAGCCGGTGACACGGGCCCGTCAGAGTAGTGGCCGAGGCCCCGGAACCGACCGCGGGCGCCGGGGGACCACCCCGGCCATCGCGGAGCGGGCCTCACCGCCGCACCGGCGCGGCACGCATCTCGCATCACCGCCCGGAAGGAAACACCGATGGACGCTTACGGAATCTTGGCACTGCAGCTGTTCGGCACCGAGGCGCGCTCGGCACTGCCCGACGCGCCCGTCGTCGCCGAACGTCCCACACTGCGCAGCCGGATCGCCGGCGGCATCACCGCCGCCCGCCGCGGCCTCATCGCCCGCGACCTGCGGGCGGCTTCCGAAGCCGCCCTCCCGAAGCGGGCCGACGTCCGCCGCGCCGCCTGAGGCGCGCAAAGCGCAGGGCCGGGCAGCACCTTGACGGTGCCGCCCGGCCCCGCGCCGTTCCAGCCGTCCGGGGCGGCGGCCCAGCCTCCACAGCACTGCCGCCCCGGACCTGATGTTCAAGGCGCCCTCGGCGTCTCGAGCCCGCCGCGCTAGCCGACCGGCCTGCCGTCGATGTACGCCCGCTCGACGGTCGAGTAGATGTCCAGCGGATCGCCCGACCAGATGCAGAAGTCCGCGTCCTTGCCGGCCTCGAGCGAGCCGAGGCGGTCGTCGACGCCCATGATCTGCGCCGGGTTGATCGTCACCGACCGCAGCGCCGTGTCGCGGTCGAGCCCGGCCTTCACCGCCAGCATCACCTGGATGATCAAGTGCTCGATCGGGACGACCGGATGGTCCGTGGTGATCGCGAGCTTGACGCCCGCCGCGGCGAGCTTCGCGGCGTTCTCGGGCCACCGGTTCGCCGTCTCCACCTTCGACCGCGAGCACAGCAGCGGCCCGAAGATCACCGGGATCCCCCGCTCCGCGATCACGTCCGCGAGCAGGTGCGCCTCGGTCCCGTGGTCGAGCACCAGGTCGTACCCGAACTCCTCGGCCACGCGCAGCGCCGTGGCGATGTCGTCGGCGCGGTGGCAGTGCTGGCGCCACGGGATCTCACGGTCGAGGACCTTCCCGAGCACCTCGAGCGTGAGATCCCGGTCGCGGCCCTCCCCGGCCCGGTAGTTCTCGGCCTCCACGAACGCCTGGCGCAGCACCCCGGCCGTGCCCAGACGCGTCGACGGCGTCTTCTTCTGCTCGCCGTACACCCGCTTCGGGTTCTCGCCCAGCGCCGACTTCACGCCCGACGGCGACCGCAGCACCATCTCGTCCACATACCGCCCGACGGTCTTGACCGCGACGGTCTCGCCGCCGATCACGTTGCCCGAACCCGGGTTCACGTTCACCGCGAGCACCCCGCCCGCGAGCGCCTCGGCGAAGCCCGGCTCGGCCGGATTGATGCCGTCCAGCGCCCGCACATACGCCGTGTTCGGGTCGGTCATCTCGTTGGTGTCGTTGCCCGCCCAGCCCTCGGCCACCTCGTGCACGCCCAGGTGCGTGTGCGCGTCGATCAGGCCCGGCATGATCCACTTGCCGGTCGCGTCCTCGACCGGAACCCCTTCCGGCACAGGAAGATCCGCCCCGCCGACGGCGCTGATGCGGCCGTTCTCGACGAGGATGACGCCGTGCTCGATCGG
Source organism: Glycomyces sp. NPDC049804 (assembly GCF_040674615.1). NCBI lineage: Bacteria > Bacillati > Actinomycetota > Actinomycetes > Glycomycetales > Glycomycetaceae > Glycomyces > Glycomyces sp. NPDC049804. The sequence goes on along the minus strand of NZ_JBFAMQ010000008.1, from coordinate 1,437 downwards.
CGCTGACGTGATGGGGACGATCGTGGCGCCGCGCAGCGCGAAACTGGCCTCGGACATGGACCCGCCTTCCAAGTGGCTCGTCGGTGGGGCGGTGGCCCCGCCGACCATCCTGCCCGATGCGCTAGCCGCGCGGCTAGCGCGCCGGCCGTTTCGTGGAGCGTCCCACTGCGGTCAGCTCGCCCACCGGATGATCTCCTTGGTGATCGTCTCCGGCGCCTCCTGCTGCGCGAAGTGGCCGACGCCGTCGAGGAGCTTCCACTCGTAGCGGCCGTGCACGTACCGGCCCGAGCCCTGCGCCGTGCGCGGCAGGACGCAGGAGTCGAGGGCGCCGTGCAGCTGCAGCGTCGGCACCGGCGTCGGACGCTGCAGCAGTTTCACGAACCTGCGTCCGGCCAGGCCCATCGCGGTGCGGAACGGCCACCGGAACGCCTCCAGGGCGCAGAAGGCGGCCTGGGGGATCTGGATGACGTCGCGGCAGGCGCGCACGTACTCCTGGAAGTCGCGGCTGCCCCGCCAGCCCGGGCCGGACCACGCGTACATGAGGTCGGCGACCTTCCGCGCGTCCCAGTCGGTGAGTTTGTGCTCGTAGCGGGGCATCTGGAACGCGAAGAGGTGCCGGGACGCCGTCATCTGTCCCTTCGGGTCGACCGCGAGCGCGGCGCGCTGGCGGAGCGGGTGGGCGGCGCCGATGACGACCAGGGACTTGAACTGGCGCGGGTGGAACGCGGCAGCGGCGAAGCCGAGGATGCCGCCGAGGTCGTGGCCGACGACGGTGGCCTCGCGCTCGCCGAGGGCGCGCACGAGTCCGACGACGTCGGCGGCCATCGTGTAGGCGTCGTAGCCGCGCGGCGGCTTGTCGGAGGCGCCGTAACCGCGCAGGTCGACGGCGACGACGCGGAAGCCGGCGCCGGCGAGCGCCGGGATCTGGTGGCGCCAGGCCCACCAGAACTCGGGGAAGCCGTGCAGCAGCAGGATGAGCGGGCCCTCGCCTGCTTCCGCGACGTGGAAGCGCGAGCCGTTGGCGTCGATGTGCCGGTGGGTCCAGGGGCCTTGCTTGATGGCGGCGCTGTCGGCGAAGGTCTTGCGGGTCACGCGCTCAGCGTACGAGGTCACCGCCCGCGAGGCGAGCCCCGGACGGCGGGGGAGGCGGCCCGTCACGCGGGACGGAGGCCGGGGGAGTCGCGGAGGCGGCCCGCTCGAGGCGCGGGAGGCGGGGTGGGTGCGGCGGAGCGGGCTGCGGCGGCCCGCCGCGGGCTCGCCTGTGCTTCGCGCGTAGGGCGTGCCCCGTCCCACCCGCATCCGCCTGCCGACCAACCGAAAAAGACCACGATCGCATGTGGGTGTGACATGTGAGGAGCGCTCGCGCGCGTGAGGATGAGGTCGGTGCGGGGTGCGGGGTGCGGGGTGCGGGGTGCGGGGTGCGGGGTGCGGGGTGCG
>NZ_JBFAMQ010000007.1:196748-369345 GCF_040674615.1 Glycomyces sp. NPDC049804 | reverse complement strand
CGCTGCTGGTCACGGTGGACGTGCCGGTGGCGGGCGCGCGGCTGCGCGACAAGCGCAACGGGTTCGCGATCCCGCCCGAGCTGACGGCGCGGACGTGCTTCGACATGGCGAGGCACCCGAACTGGTGGTTCGACATGCTCACGACCGAGCCGCTGTCGTTCGCGTCGCTGAGCCGCTGGTCGGGCACTGTGGCGGAACTGCTGAACACGATGTTCGACCCCACGGTGGACTACGAGGACCTGGCCTGGATCAAGGAGCAGTGGCCGGGCAAGGTCGTGGTGAAGGGCGTCCAGACGGTCGCGGACGCGAAGCGGTTGGCGGACATGGGCGTCGACGGCATCACGCTGTCGAACCACGGCGGCCGCCAGCTCGACCGGGCCCCGATCCCGTTCCACCTGCTGCCGGCGGTGGTGCGAGAGGTCGGCAAGGACACCGAGGTGCATGTGGACACGGGCATCATGTCGGGCGCGGACATCGTCGCGTGCATCGCGCTGGGCGCGCGGTTCACGATGATCGGCAGGGCGTACCTGTACGGGCTCATGGCGGGCGGGCGCGACGGCGTGGACCGCGCGATCGCGATCCTGAAGGAAGAGGTCGAGCGGACCATGAAGCTGCTCGGCGTCGCCTCCCTCGAGGAGCTGGAGCCGGGCCACGTGACCCAGTTGCAGCGCCTCGTCCCCCGGTAGCCGGTGCGCAAGCGCCCCGGGCGAAGGGGCGCTTCGCCGCCTCCGCGCCCGGTTCGGCGCTAGGGTGGCCGCATGATCTCGATCGACCTCGAAGGCAGGACCGCGCTCGTCACCGGCTCCACCCAGGGCATCGGCGAGGCCATCGCCGTGAAACTCGCCCTCGCCGGGGCGCGGGTCGGCATCAACGGCCGCAAACCCGAGACCGTCGAGGCCGCGGTCGCCCGGCTCAACGAGGCCACCTTCACCGGCCGCTGCTTCGCCGCCCCGGGCGACCTCGCCACGGAGGACGGGGCCGCGGCCCTGATCGACGCGTTGCCTACTGTGGATATCCTGGTCAACAACCTGGGCGTCTTCGGCGCGGAGCCGGCCCTCGAGATCAGTGACGCCGAGTGGCGGCGGTACTTCGAGGTGAACGTGCTGTCCGCGGTGCGGCTCATCCGCGCGTACCTGCCCGGCATGACCGCGCAGGGCTGGGGGCGGGTCCTCAACATCGCCAGCGATTCGGCCGTGGTGATCCCGGAGGAGATGATCCACTACGGCACCAGCAAGACCGCGCTCCTCGCCGTCTCGCGCGGCTTCGCCAAGGCCGCGGCGGGGACCGGCGTGACCGTGAACTCGGTGATCGCGGGTCCGACGCACACGGGCGGGGTGGAGGACTTCGTCTACCAGTTGGTCGACCAGGACCTGCCCTGGGACGAGGCGCAGCGCGAGTTCATGCGCCGCCACCGGCCGCAGTCGCTCCTCCACCGCCTCATCGAACCCGAGGAGATCGCGAACCTCGTCGCCTACCTCAGCTCCCCGCTCGCCTCGGCGACCACCGGCGCGGCGGTGCGGGTCGACGGCGGGTACGTGGACTCGATCGTCCCCTGACCGATACCGTGGTCGGCGTCCCCGCCCCCGCCCGCAGAGGATGCCGATGCCAGCCGCCCCGTGGCTCCGCGAGAGCCGCCTCTCCAAGTCCCTGTTCGTGATCGCCCCCGACTCGACAGCTTCCGAGGCCGAGATCGGCGCCGCCATGGACCGCCACGACGGCCTCCGCGACGGCTGGCCCGGGCCGAAACCGGGCTGGTACCGGGCGGTCGAACGGGTCGGCCGCTGGTGGTACCTGATCGCGGCCGCGCTGGGCTCGGCGTACTTCATCGCGTTCGCGCCCAACGACGACCCGGTCTGGATGAAGGCGCTCTTCGGCATCAGCGCGGGTCCGGTCATCCTGCTGGTGGTCCAGGCCCTCGTGTTCGGCATCGCATGGGTGCAGGTCCGTTCGGCAGGCGGCGACAAGCAGACGGTGCTGCGCGAGGCGAACCGGATCGCGCGGCCCTCGGCGTTCGACTACGACCGGATCGGCACGATCCTCGCCGTCGACCCCGCGAGCGAGGCCGAACTGCACCGCCTGTGCTGGACGGCCTCGGGAGTCGGCGAGCAGGGCCGGGGCGCGGCCCTGAACCGGATCGACGAACTGTGGCGCCGCGCCGCCCCCGAGCCCGCCGCCGAACACGACGCAAAGCGCGGTGAGGCCTGACAGGGGCGCAGACCGCGCCGATAAGCTGCGCAGGTGGAACATATCGGCGGAGGACGCGCCTCCCAAGTCTTCGCATTGGACGACCGGATGGTCTTGCGGCGCAGCGCATTCGACGCGGCGGCGGAAGCGCGGCTGATGCAGTACCTCCACGGCCTCGGCTTCCCGGTGCCGGAGGTGTTCGCCGCCGAGGGCGCGGACATGACGATGCAGCGCCTGCACGGCCGCACGCTCGGCGCGGAGGTCAGCGCGGGCGCGATCGGGGTGCCTGAGGCCGCGAAGCTCTTGCTCGACCTGCACGACCGCCTCCACGAGATCGACGCGCCCGAGTTCCTGTCGGGCTCGACGCGCGGGATCGCGATGGACGCGGCCGGGACCCGGAAGGTGCTCCACCTCGACCTGCACCCCGAGAACGTGATCCTCACCGACGACGGCCCCTTCCTCATCGACTGGACCAACGCGGCCGCAGGCGATCCGGAGTACGACCTGGCCGTCACCTGGGCCATCCTCGTCGGCATCGACGTTCGCGACTTCGGCCCCGAACTCGCGGCGCAACTCGCCTGGCTGGAAGCGTCCCGCACCGACCTCGCCGACGCCTTCCGCGACCGCACCGACCGCCCCGCCCGCGACATCGCCGCCGCCTACCGCAACGCCGACCCCAATACCGACCAAGCCGAATCCAACCGGCTCCAGAAGGCCCTCGCCGACTCCTGACCCGGCCCGACCGCGTTCGCGGGCAACGCATGCCGCTGACGTTGCGGAGGGCCGCGCGCCCGAACCGCGCATTTGCCAACCGATTGCCGAGATCGTTCGCTCGCGGAAAACGGTCGCAGCGCCTATGGCGGGGCTCGGGTATGCTCGGTAAAGTGATGCTCGGGAAACCGAGATATTGGCACCAATCGATTGCCGGATGACAACCCCCGGCAACAAGCGCGAAAGGGGAGGCATGGAGCAGTCCGACGCCGCCACCCGTCCCCGCAACGGCGATCGCAAGGCGCCCCCGACGATCTACGACATCGCGCGGCTGACCGGGGTCAGCCCCTCGACCGTGTCCCGCGCGCTCAACAAGCCCGGTCGGCTCAACGCGCAGACCGAGCGGCGCATCCGCGACGCCGCCGCCGAGCTCGGGTACCGGATCAACCCGATGGCGCGGGCGCTCCCGACCGGCAAGACCGGGACGCTCGGCCTGCTCGTCTCCGACATCACCAACCCGGTGTACTTCGACCTCGTGCGCGGCGCCGAGCGGGTGGCGTTCGAGACCGGGATGACGATCGTCCTGGCCGACTCGCAGGAGTCGCCCGAGCTCGAGCGGGCCGCCGCCGAGCGGCTGCAGACCTCGGTGGACGGCCTGCTGCTCGTGGGCTCGCGCCTCGAAGACCAGCAGATCCAGGAGCTGTACTCCGTCAAGCCCCTGGTGGTCGTGAACCGCCTCGTCGAGGGCATCCCGGCCGTCATCCCCGATGTGCGCCCGGGCATCACGACCGCCCTGGAGCAGCTGCGCGAAGCCGGGCACCGCCGCATCGCCTACCTCGCCGGGCCCGAGGCCTCCTGGTTGAACGGCCAGCGCTGGCAGACGGCGTTCGCGACCGCGGTCGAATGGGACATGTCCATTGTGGAGATCAAGTCGAACGCGCCGACGCGGGAGGGCGGCGCGGAGGCGTTCGGGCGGGTCAAGGCCGCCGATGTGACCGCGGTGCTGGCCTACAACGACCTCGTGGCGCTGGGCCTGCTGCGGGAGTGCCGGGACCACGGGGTGGACGTGCCGGGCCGGTTGAGCATCGTCGGGTTCGACGACATCTTCGGGGCGGACCTGCCGACCCCGGCGCTCAGCACGATCCGGATGCCGCTGACGTCGCTCGGCGAGAAGGGGATCCGGCGCCTGCTCACCGAGATCGAGGGCGGCCGGTCCGAGGACGAGTCGGCGCTGCCGACCGAGTTCGTCGGCCGCGAGTCCATCGCGAAGGCGGCCTAGGAGGCCTCAGACGCTGTCCAGGAGGGCTTCCAGGGCGGGGTTGCGATGGTCGCGGCGCCAGACGCCGTGGAGCTCCACTGTGTCCGGCGGCAGGTCGGCGATCTCCAGGAACACCAGGTTCGAGAGATTGAACGCGCTGGCCGAAGACGGCACGAGCGCGACCCCGAGCCCGGCGTTCACCACCGACAGGACGGTGTGGACCTGGCTGATGTGCTGCACGTACCGCGGCGTCAGGTGCGCCTGCTGGAACGCGGCCACGACGAGCTCGTAGAAGTACCAGGCCTCTGAAGGCGAGTAGGTCACCACGTCGTAGTCGGCGATGTCCTCCATGGTGGGCGTCCGCCGCAGGCGGGTCAGGGGGTGGTCGCGCGGGGCCGCGAGGATGAGCGAGTCCCTTGCCACGAGCCGGGAGTCGAGCAGGTCCGAGCGCGGGACCTGGCGCACCAGGCCGACCTCGATCTCCCCCGCGAGGAGCGCGTCCAGCTGCGCGTGCGTCACCATCTCGCTGAGCACGAGGTCGACGCCGGGCAGTTCCGCCGCGGCGACGGCGATCCAGCGGCCCAGGACGGTGAGGGCCGAGACGGCGGTGAAGCCGATCCGGATGGTGCCGGCGGTGCCGGCGGCGACGCGGCGGGCGCGCAGCGGCGCGGTGTCGGCGGAGGACAGGAGCCGCCGCGCCTCTTCGAGGAAGATCCGCCCGTAGGCGGCGATGACGGCCTGCGTGCGGTCGCGGACGCCGAGTTTGGCGTAGACGCCGCTGAGGTGGGTCTTGACGGTCTCGCGGCCGAGGAAGAGCTCGGCGGCGATCTCCTGGTTCGACAGGCCCCGGGCGGCGAGCACGAGGACTTCGCGTTCGCGGTCACTGAGGTCGCCGATGCCTTTGGGGGCCTTGCGGGCCGGGGCGGCCGCGGCGAGGCGGCGCACGGCCTCGGGGAACAGGAGCGCGTCGGTGCGGGCGACGAGGCGGACGGCGGCGAGCAGGTCTTCGACGCGGGTGCGCTTGAGCAGGAACCCGTCGGCGCCGGCGCGGAGCGCCTGCCACACGTAGTCGTCGTTGTCGAAGGTGGTGACGACGAGGATCTTCGGCGGCGCGGCCATCTCGGCGACGATCCGCTCGGTCGCCTGAATACCGTCCACTGTGGGCATACGGACGTCCATGAGGAGGACGTCGGCCTTGCCGGAGCGGGCGATGGCGACCGCGTCGATCCCGTCGGCGCCTTGGGCGACGACCTCGAGGTCGGGCTCGGCGCCGATGATCGCGGCGAAGCCGGTGCGGATCAGGGCCTCGTCGTCGATCAGCGCGATGCGCAGCGGTGCGGTCATTCCCGGCCCTTCGTGTCGGTCGGCACGGCGGCGTGGACGGTCCACTCCCCTGCCGCCCAAGCGGTCTCGGCGGTGCCGCCGAGGACGGCGGCGCGTTCGGCCATGCCGATGAGGCCCCTGCCGCCGGGCCGCCCGCGGGGGCGGCGCGCGGCAGGGCTGGTCACGGTCACGGCGGTCTCGGCCGCGCCGATGTCCACTTGGATGCGGGCGCGCGGCTCGTCGGCGTGGCGCAGCACGTTCGTCAGCGCCTCCTGGACGATCCGGTAGGTCTCGCGGGAGGCGAGGCGGCCCAGGGTCTCGGGTTCGCCGGTGACGTGGAGGTCGACGGCGACGCCGGACTCGGCGGCGAGGGACGCGAGGTCGGCGAGGTCGCGCTGCGGGGCGCGCGCGTCGTCGCGGTCCTCGCGGAGCGCCCCGATCACGGCGTCGAGTTCGGCGAGGGCGCCGCGGGCGGTCTCGCCGACGGCGGCCATGGCCTCGGCGGCGAACGCGGGGTCGCGGGCGATGAGCCGGGAGGCGGCCTCGGACTGGACGACGACCACGGAGAGGGCGTGGCCCACCGAGTCGTGGAGTTCGCGGGCGATGCGGTTGCGGGCGGCGAGCCGGGCGGCCTCGGCGCGGGAGGCGGCGAGCCGGTCGTTCGCGCCCTGGCCCAGCAGCAGCGGCGCGAGCGCCTTCATGGCGGCGGTGGCGCCCGCGACGACGAGGACGAGCGCGATGAGCAGCAGGGGGCCGGTGAGCAGGCCCCAGTCGGATACCGGGCCGTCGAAGTAGCCGGGCGCCGCGCCGCGGCCGACGACGGTGAGGGCGCCGTAATAGAGCAGGTAGGCCGCGAACGGGACCAGGGCGAGGGTGATGCCGCTGACGACGCCGCCGACCGCGGCGTGGAGGGTGAACCAGCAGCCGGTGCGCCAGCGCGAGTTCCAGGTGGTGTCGTCGGCGGGCGAGGCGAACTCGGCGCCGAGGAGGCGGCGGGCGGCGGTGCGCTCGACCTCGCGGTCGGGCAGGAGCAGCGAAGTGGCGGCGACGAGCGGGAGGACGGCGGCGAACACGGCGGGTTCGAGGATGCCGTCGAAGCCGCTCTCGGGTTCGAGGAAGTTGCGGCCGATCGCGCCGACCATCATGAACGGCATCATGAGCGCGCCGCCCAGGATCATCCAGACCCAGCCGCGGTAGGTGGACCGGGACCGGATCGGGGCGAGGAGGCGCATGGGGCCATTGTGCCAGCGGCGGTTCACGGGTCGAGCCTGCCAGGCGCGGCGGCCCGGCGTCGTCCCCCCGGTGAGGGGCCCCGGTCCCCCGCGCGGGGGACCGGGCCTGCCCGTGCGGGTGCTACTGGCCTTCGTAGGCGTCCTTGAGGCCCTGGAGGTCGATCTTCTTCATCGCGTACATGGCGTTGACGGCGCGCACGGCCGCCTCCTTGTCGGGGCCGCCCACGTACTGGTCCGCCTCGGTGGGCCAGATCTGCCAGTTGACGCCCCACTTGTCGGCGATCCAGCCGCACTGGATCTCGCTGCCGCCGTTGGTGAGGAACGCGTCCCAGAGGCGGTCGACCTCGTCCTGGGAGTCGCAGTTGACGAGCAGCGACATGGCGTGGTCGTGTTTGGCGGAGTCGTCGCCGTTGATGGCGGTGAACGACTGCCCGGCGAGGTCGAAGTTGACGACCATGGTGTCGCCGGCCTTGCCGTGGGCGTCCTCGACGTACGGGATGGTGCTGGTGACCTTGGCGTCGTCGAAGAGGGTGAGGTACCACTCGACGGCCGCTTCGGCGGCGTTGTCCTGGTACCAGATGTTGGTGACGATCTTCTGCATGGCGGTTCGTCCTTCCGAGCGGATCCGATAAGCCGATTGCACCAGTTGAGACGAGGCGGCGCGCCGAAACTCATCGCTTCGGCCCGGATCGGCGCTACGGTGCGGCCATGGTGCGCAGCGAGGCGGCGACGGTGGACGAGTACTTGGCGGGGCTCCCGGAGGAGCGGCAGGCGGCGATGCGCGCGATCAGGGACGCCTGCCGGGCGGCGATGCCGGGGTTCACCGAGCTCATGGCGTACGGGATGCCCGGGCTCTCGCGCGACGGCACGGCGGCGGGGATCGAGATCGCCTTCGCCTCCCAGAAGCGCTACCTGTCGTTCTACCTCATGCGCGCTGACGTGCGCGAGGCGTTCGCCGCGCGCCTGGAGGGCCGCGACATGGGCAAGGGGTGCCTGCGGTTCGCCGGTCCCGCGAAGGTCGACCTCAAGCTGGTGCGCGACCTCGCCCGGGCGACGGCCGAGGCCCCGGCCCGCTGAGGCCCGCAGGAACCCCGGCCGCTCCCGCAGGAGGGGGAGCGGAGAGCGGCCGGAGGTTCGGACCGGCGACAGCACGGGCCGGCCCGGGCCTACGCCCGCGCCCACCAGGGCCTCCACGACGAGGCCGAGGCCCTCGCCCGGCAGGCCCTCGACGCGACCGCCGCCGTCACCAGCGTCGAACTCCGCCTCGAAGTGCTCAACAACACCGGTTTCACCTTCAACGTGATCGGCGACCCCGACACCGCCGAACACCTCCACCGCGAAGCCCTCGACCCCATCGAAGCCGCCCCCGACCCGTACGAGGAAGCCCGCGCCAACCACGGCCTCGGCAACGCGATCGCGGCCCAGGGCAACGCAGAGGGCGCCCGCACCCGCTGGGCCAGGGCCCTGCGCCTCCACGACGAGATCGGCACCTACGGCCGCGCCGAGGTCGCCGAACTGCTCGGCAAACGGGCGCAAGGCGGACCTCGCTGAACCTTCGGGGCCGAGATCCACTGGTATACATGGACGATGACTGACGAGCGCCCCGGCCGCGTCCGCCGAGCCATCGCCGCCCTCGTGTACCGCGCCCAGGCGTTCACCGTGGTCGGCTACATGGGCGTCGCGTCGTTCATCGGCGTCGAAGCGCTCATCGTGCTCCTCGGCTTCACCACGGTCCTGCCGATCGCGATCCCGTTCGTCCTCATCGTCCTCGGCCTCGCCTACCTGTTCCGCCAGCGCCTCTCCGACTCCTGGCACGGCCTGCGCGCCCGGCTGCGCCGCGGCGAGGCCGAATAGCCGCGTCGCGCGACCGGGCCCCGTCGGCGGGGACCCCTCCCGGCCGGATCCTGCGACAATGAAGGTCCCCCGACGTGAAGGACCTGCCATGTCCGATAACGAATCCCGCCCCGCGGACCCCTCCCCCGAACCGGCGCCGAACTCCGGACCGGACGCCACGCCTCCGGGATCCACTCCGGACAGTACGCCGTACGACCCGTACCCCGCGGCACCGCCGCCCGGCGGCACCGCCGACGGCGCACCCGGCTACTTCGCGCCGCCGTCGGCGCACCCGTCCGGTCCGTACTACTACCCTCCGAAGCCCGGCACCAACGGCTTCGCCGTCGCGGCCCTGGTCGTGGGCATCGTCGGACTCTGTCTCTGCTTCGGGTTCCTCGGCATCATCTTCGGCAACATCGCCCGGCGCCAGATCGAGGAGACCGGCCAGGCCGGCGCCGGCATGGCGACGGCCGGGATCGTCCTCGGGTGGATCGCGGTCGGCTGGATCGCACTGCGCGTCGTCCTGGCGGTCAGCGTCGGCACCACCGATTACTACTACTGATCCCGTTCGGGCTCAGGCGATCTCGCGGGGATCGATCTGGATCCGCACCTGCTCGGCCTTCGCGCTCGCCCGCTCGGCCGCCGCCTTCGCGAGCACGCTCGCGAGGGCGGCCCCGTCCCGGCGCCGCACGCGCAGCAGCAGCCGCTCCGTGTGCTCGTCGACCGGGATCGGCCCGATCACCTCCGCGCCCAGGTCGGCGGGCAGGTTCGCCGCGATCTTCTCCGCCTCGCCGTTCGGCCCCGTCAGCGCGGCGAACTTCATCACCGGCGGGAAGCCCAGCTCCGCGCGCTCCTCGAGTTCCAGGCGCGCGAACCAGCCCGGGTCCCAGCGGATCAGGGCCTGCACCACCGGCAGCCCGCCGTCGGCCGTGACCACGGCCGTGCCCGCCGGCGCGCACAGGGCCACCGCGTTCATCCAGATCCGAAGCGCCTCTTCCGAAGCGGTCAACTCCGCCCGCGTCAGCTGCGCCCACGTGTCCAGCAGCAGCACTGCCCCGTAGCCTTGCGGCGCCGTCGGTTCGACGCCCGGAGTGGACACGACGATGCGCCGCCCCTCCCCGATCGCGCCCAGCCGCTCCGACGCGTTCGACTCGACCACCTCGACGCCCGGGAACGCGCTCGCGAGCTCTTCGGCGGTGCGCGCCGCACCGATCACGACCGCCCTGATCCGCGTCGATCCGCATTCCTTGCAGCGGTAGTGCTCGTCCACCCGGCCGCACCACGTGCACACCGGCGGGCGGCGCGGACCCGTGAGCCGCAGCGGCCCGGTGCAGTCGGGGCACAGCGCGCGGGTGCGGCACCGCTGGCAGGACACCGCCGGCACATAGCCGCGACGGGGCACCTGGAGCAGCACGGGCAGATCGGCGTTCAGGGCGCTGCGGGCGGCTTCCCAAGCGACCGTTGGCAACCGGGCGGTGGAACTCGACGGGTCGGCGGCGAGGTCGGCGTCGTCGCCGATCGGCACCACCCGCGGTGCGGCGGCGCGCAGGGCGTCGCGCTCCCCCGCGGCCGAGACGGCCCAGCCGGTCTCGACCAAGAGCTGCGCCTGCGGCGTCCGCGAGAACCCGCCCACAACGCAGGCGGCCCCGGCCAGTTCGGCCCGGGTGAGCAGCACGTCTCGCGCGTGCGGGTGCGGGGCGTGGAGGCTGATGAGGTTCTTGTCGCCGTCGTCCCAGACGGCGACGAGCCCCAGGTGCGCCACGGGGGCGAGCATCGCGACCTGCGTGCCCGCGACGATGCGCACCTCGCCGCGCAGGGCCTTCAGGAACGACCGGTAGCGCGGGGTCGGGCCCATCGCACTGGAGACGGTCACATGCCGGTCCGGTCCGAGCACCGAGGCCAGGGCCGCGTCGAGCCGTTCCAGGTCGTACTGATCGGGGACGACGAGCAGCGCCCCCCGCCCGGCGGCGGCAGCGGTGGCGGCCGCTTCGGCGAGGCGGGTCGCCCAGTCCTCGCCGGGGATCGCGTTCCAGACGATGCGGGCCTGCTTGCCTTCGCGCAACGCGCGCAGGAATGCCTCGCCCGCGATATATCTACTCCAAAGAGTCTGGTCCGGCGCCTCCACCGGCAGCGCCTCCGCCGGGGCCTCCTTCTCCACCCGCAGCTTCCGCTCGGGCAGCGCGAGACGCAGCACGTCGGCGAGGTTGCCCGCGTAGCGGTCCGCGACGCGCTTCGCCGCCTCGGCCACTTCGGCGGTGAGCACCGGCCCGGGCGGCACGACTTCGAGCACGGGCAGGATCTTCCCGGAGAAGTCGGTGCGGTCGCGCAGCGCCATCACGGTGGCCTTGAGCTTGCGGCCGTTGAAGCGCACCGCCACCCGGCAGCCCGGACGCACCTCATCCGCGAGCTCGACCGGAACCCGGTAGTCGAAAAGCTGGTTGAGCTGCGGCAACGGGTGGTCTACGCAGACCGCTGCGTATCGTGCCGGGGACTCGTCCATCGAATAAAAATACCGGGCGGCCCCGACAAGGGAGGCCGCCCGGTGTCTTCAGTCCGTGCCTAGTTCACCGCTTCTTTGAGGGCGGCGGCGCGGTCGGTCGCCTCCCAGGTGAACTCGGGGAGTTCGCGGCCGAAGTGGCCGTAGGCGGCGGTCTTGGAGTAGACCGGGCGGATGAGGTTGAGGTCGCGGATGATCGCGGCCGGGCGCAGGTCGAAGACCTCGAGCACGGCGCGCTCGATGCGCGCGGGGTCCACGGTCTCGGTGCCCTGCGCGTCGACGGCGACGCTGACGGGCTTGGCCTTGCCGATCGCGTAGGCGACCTGGACCTCGCAGCGCTCGGCGAGCCCGGCGGCCACGACGTTCTTCGCGACCCAGCGCGCGGCGTACGCGGCGGAGCGGTCGACCTTCGACGGGTCCTTGCCGGAGAACGCGCCGCCGCCGTGGCGGGCGTAGCCGCCGTACGTGTCGACGATGATCTTGCGGCCGGTGAGGCCGGCGTCGCCCATCGGGCCGCCGATCTCGAAGCGGCCGGTCGGGTTCACCAGGAGCTTGTAGTCGGCGGTGTCGAGGTCGAGACCGGAGACGACCGGCGCGATCACATGCTCGGCGACATCGGGGGCCAGGAGCGAGTCGAGCGAGATGTCGGGCGCGTGCTGGCTCGAGACGACGACGGTGTCGAGGCGGACGGGCTTGTTGCCGTCGTACTCGATGGTGACCTGGGTCTTGCCGTCGGGCCGCAGGTAAGGAACGGTGCCGTCCTTGCGGACCTCGGTGAGCCGCTGGGAGAGCCGGTGCGCCAAGGCGATCGGCAGCGGCATCAGCTCGGGGGTCTCACGGCACGCGAAGCCGAACATGAGGCCTTGGTCGCCCGCGCCCTGGATGTCGAGCTCGTCGATCTCGGTCCCGTCCACGCGGGACTCCCAGGCCTTGTCGACGCCCTGGGCGATGTCGGGGCTCTGGCCGCCGATCGAGACGTTCACGCCGCACGAGGCGCCGTCGAAGCCCTTCTTGGAGGAGTCGTAGCCGATCCGCAGGATCGTCTCGCGCACGATCCGCGGGATGTCCGCGTACGCGTGCGTCGTGACCTCGCCCGCCACATGCACCTGACCGGTGGTGATGAGGGTTTCGACCGCGACCCGGCTCGCGGGGTCCTCGCCCAGCAGGGCGTCCAGGATCCCGTCGGAGATCTGGTCGGCGATCTTGTCCGGGTGGCCCTCAGTGACCGACTCGGAGGTGAACAGGCGACGTGCCACGGCACTCCTCAACACTTCCACACCGCCAATGCGGCGCATTTCGACTGACTTCGCAGCTCACAAGTCTATGCGGTGAAGATCTTCCCACCAAGTCGGCACGCGGCGGCCACGCGGTGTCAATCGCGTCCACTCAGCGGGAGACGTGAGGAGACGGCGTCCCAGATGGCGTCGGCCACGGCCTCCTTCGAGACGCGCTCGCGGACGTCGACTTCGCCACGTTCGTCGAACACGGTGACCGAGTTCTCCGAGGCGCCGAACACGGCGCCGCCGGAGACGTCGTTGAGGACGACGAGATCGGCGCCTTTGGCCTCGCGCTTGCGCATCGCGTGCTCGCGTCCGTCGTGGGTCTCGGCGGCGAAGACGACCAGCACCTGGTCGGGGCGTTTCTCGCGGCCGACGGCGGCGGCGATGTCCGCGGTCGAGGTCAGCGCCAGGTCGAGGTCGCCCTTGCGCTTGATCTTGCGGTCGGAGGACGCCTTGGGCGTGAAGTCGGCGGGCGCGGCGGCGAGCACGGCGGCGTCGGCTTCGGCGGCGGCCTTCACGGTCGCCTCGTACAGCTCGGCGGTGGTCGAGACGCGCTCGACGCTGATCCCGGCCGGCAGCGGCGCGTCGATGTGCGCGGCGACGAGGTGGACTTCCGCGCCGCGCGCGGCGGCGGCCGCGGCGAGGGCGATGCCCTGCCTCCCCGAGGAGTGGTTGCCGATGAACCGCACCGGGTCGATCGGCTCGCGGGTGCCGCCGGCGGTGACGAGGACCTTGCGGCCCACCAGGTCTCGTGCCGGTGAAGTCAGGAAGCCCTTGATGAGGGCGAAGAGCGACTCGGGCTCGGGGAGGCGCCCGGGGCCGGTGTCGGCGCCGGTGAGGCGGCCCGAGTCCGGTTCCACGACATGCGCTCCGCGCTCGCGCAGGGTGGCGACGTTGGCGCGGGTGGCCGCGTGCTCCCACATCTCCGTGTGCATCGCCGGGGCGAACACGACGGGGCAGGTCGCGGTCAGCAGGGTGCTGGTGAGGAGGTCGTCGGCGCGGCCGTGCGCGGCCCGCGCCAGGAGGTCGGCGGTGGCCGGGGCGACCACGACGAGGTCGGCCTGGCGGCCGAGCCGCACGTGCTTGACCTCCGAGACGTCGGAGAAGACGCCGGAAGCCACCGGGTGGCCCGACAGGGCCTCCCAGGTGGCTTCACCGACGAACTTGAGCGCCGCCTCGGTGGGCACGACGTGGACGTCGTGTCCCGACTCTTTGAGGAGGCGGAGCAGGATGCAGGCCTTGTAGGCGGCGATGCCGCCCGACACGCCCAGGACGATGTTCACGCGCGAAGCTTACGCCGATGCACACTCGGTGTCGGCTAAGCCTCGGTGTCGTCGAACGCCTTCGTCTCGAGCAGGCCCTTGTCGAGCTCGCGCATGGCGATCGACAGCGGCTTCTCCTCGGGCGTGGTCTCGACGAGCGGGCCCACGTACTCGAGCAGGCCTTCGCCCAGCTGCGAGTAGTACGCGTTGATCTGGCGCGCGCGCTTGGCCGAGTAGATGACCAGCTGGTACTTCGACTGGCTCTTCTCGAGCAGGTCGTCGATCGGCGGGTTGGTGATGCCGACCGGGTCGGCGACAGTCCCTGACACGTGTAATCCTTCGTGTGCGACTTGCTTGTTGCTGCTGGCTCCGGGGTGCCGGGCTAGCGGGCTCCGGTCTTGACTACAGCCGGAGAACTGAGCAACTCTACCAGCTCGGCGGCCGCCTGCTCGATCGACACATTGGTGACTGTGTGATCGAACTCGGCCTCCGCGGCGAGCTCTTCGCGGGCGGCGTCCAGGCGGCGCGTGATCGTGGCCTCGTCCTCGGTTCCGCGCCCGGTGAGGCGGCGGACGAGTTCGTCCCACGACGGCGGCGCCAGGAACACCAGTTGGGCGTCGTGCATGGCCCGGCGGACCTGGCGGGCGCCCTGCAGTTCGATCTCCAGCAGCGCCGGGAGTCCGGCGCGCAGGCGCTCCTCGACGGGGCCGCGGGGGGTTCCGTAGAGGTTCCCCGCGTAGGAGGCCCACTCAAGGAACTCCCCCGCGGCGATCATCGACTCGAACTGCTCGGTCGACACGAAGTGGTAGTCGGCGCCGTCGACCTCACCAGGACGCGGCTTGCGGGTCGTGCAGCTCACGGAGAGCCAGACCCACGGGTAGTACTCCTGGATGAGGGCCTTGACGCTGCCCTTGCCCACTCCGGACGGACCGGACAGCACCGTGAGGCGCTGGGCCAGGGCTGCGTGGTGACGATCGATGCTCACGCGACTACTACTACCCGAACTTAGGCCTGGTCGCCCTTGAATTCATCCAGAAGCGCGGCGCGCTGGTGCTCGCCGAGGCCGCGCAGCCGACGGGAGTCGGCGATCTTGAGCTTCTCCATGATCTGGGTGGCGCGCTTGTCGCCGATGCCGGGGAGGGCCTTCAGCACGGCCGAGACCTTCATCTTGCCCGAGATGTCGTCGGTGGCAGCGGACTTGAGGACCGCTTCCAGGGTGGTCTCGCCCGACTTCAGCTTCTCCTTGAGCTCGGCGCGGGCCTTGCGGGCCGCGGCGGCCTTCTCAAGGGCTGCGGCGCGCTGTTCCGGAGTCAGTTTAGGGAGCGGCACGGGGTCTCCTTGCAGTCGATGGTTTCGTCCCTGTGGACCTTGACGTGCGGGTATCGGTGAAGCATACCCAGCTCGGGAACGGTAACCCCAGCGTCCGACACGCCTGCGACCGGGGGTGGGGCAAATTCCGGGCCCGGAATCCGCGGCTTTATTCCCCCATCGCGGCGCGGCATTCCTCCTGCAACGCCTCGACGGCGGTGCGAATGCTCGCCACGGCTGGCCCCGGCTGTGCGATTTGTCGGGAATAGGACGGGATTGCGAAGTTCGTGGCCGGGCCGAGGACGCGCGGAAGATCACTCGGGCGTCCACCCTGCGCTCCCATGCCCGGTACCAGGATGGGGCCGTTGAACTGGGACAAGTCGTGAGCGGTGTCACGTTGGCGCACGGTGGTGTGCGTGATTCCGTAAGTCGACTCACGCAGGCGCGCCTCCCCTTCGGACGCGCAGGCCCCGATGGTGGCGCCCATGACGATGCCGAACGAGCCCATCGGCTCGGCGTCGCCGTTCTGCTCGTTCACCTCGTCGATGATCCCCTGCGCCACCGACTTGCCGTCGCGGCGCTTCGCCATCTGCACCTGCTTGCCCTCGGGGTTCGAGGTGCGGGCCAGCACGAACAGGCCCTTGCCGTGCGCGTTGGCGAGGTCGAACGCGGGCTGGAGCGAGCCGGTGCCCAGGAACGGGCTCACCGTGATCGCGTCGACCGCGAGCGGCGCGGCCGGGTCGAGGTACGCCTGCGCGTACGCGGCCATCGTCGAGCCGATGTCGCCGCGCTTGACGTCGAGGATGACGAGGGCCCCGGCCTTGCGGGACTCCGCGATCACCCGTTCGAGGAGCGCTACGCCCCCAGAGCCGAACCGCTCGTAGAAGGCCGACTGGGGCTTGATGAACGCGCACGACTCGGCGGTCGCCTCCACGATCGTCATGGCGAAGCGCTCGGCTCCGGCCAGGTCGTCGTCGAGGCCCCAGTGCTGCAGGAGCGCCCCGTGCGGGTCGATCCCGGCGCAGAGCGGGCCGCGCACCTGCGAGAGGTGAAAGGCCCGGGAGCCGAAGTCCTTGTTGGCAGGCATGACACTTCCTTAAGAGATTCAGGCTTCGTCGTCAGCGGTTCTGAGGGGTGCGGATGCCCTTGCGGGCGGCGGAGCGGTAGCGGCGCACACTGCTGCGCACCAGGCCGGGCCCGTTGTACACGAGGCCCGAGTAGAGCTGGACGAGGCTCGCGCCGGCGTCGAACATGGCCTGCGCGTCGTCGGGGGTCATGATCCCGCCCGAGCCGATGATCGGCAGCGTCCCGTTCGTCTCGCGGTGCACGAAGCGCACGATCTCGCGCGACACCTGTGTCAGCGGCTTGCCGGACATGCCGCCCGGCTCGGCCGCGATCGCGTCCTCGCTCGGGTCGACCCCGTCCCGGCCGAGCGTCGTGTTCGTGGCGATCACGCCCGAGACGCCGGTCTCGAGGCAGACCTCGAGGAGCTGCGCCATGGCGGGCTCCGTGAGGTCGGGGGCGATCTTGACGAACACCGGGCGCGCGGGCCGCCCGGCCGCCAGGCGCACGCCCTCGGCGCGCAGCGCGCCGAGCAGCGCCCGCAGGGCGCCCGCGTCCTGCAGCTGGCGCAGGCCCGGGGTGTTGGGCGAGGAGACGTTGATCGCGATGTAGTCCGCGAACGGGTAGAGGAACCGCAGCGAGGTCAGGTAGTCCTCGATCGCGCCCTCGAGCGGCACCACCTTCGACTTGCCGATGCTGATGCCCAGCGGGCAGTTCACGGCCGGAGCGGCGGTGAGCCGGGCGGCCAGCGCCTGCGCGCCCTCGTTGTTGAAGCCCATGCGGTTGACGATGCCCTCGGACCGCTTCATGCGGAACATGCGCGGCTGCGGGTTGCCGGGCTGGGGCTGGGCGGTGACGGTGCCGATCTCGGCGAAGCCGAACCCGAGGGCGGGCCAGGCGCCGGTCGCGATGCCGTTCTTGTCCATGCCCGCGGCGAGGCCGATGGGGTTGGGGAAGGGGATGCCGCAGACGGTGACGGGGGCGCTGAGCTGGTTGAGCTTGATCAGCAGATTGCGGGCCTGCCGCTGGGAGGACAGGCGGGTGAGCCAGCGCAGGGTGGTCTCGTGCGCTCGCTCGGCGTCGCCGCGTCCGATCCGGAACAGGACCGGGCGGGCCAGTTTCTGGTACAGCATGCTCATTCCTGTATACGTCAGTGCACCGGGTGAGTGACACGGCTACAGGAGCCGCGTCACCCGCCCGGTGCCGAGTTATGCCGCGGCCCGTTCGGCGCCGCGCAGGCGCTGGTGCAGCTCCTGGAGGGAGGCGACGCGGATCTCGCCGCGGGAGGCCGATTCGATGGCCTGGGTGGCGGCGGTGGCGCCCTGGATGGTCGTCACGCAGCTGACGTCGGCGACGACGGCGGCCGAGCGGATCTCCCAGCCGTCGGTGCGAGGCCCCGAGGACGCCGAGGGCGTGGTGATGACCAGGTCGATCTCGCCGGAGGCGATGAGGCTGACTGCGTCGACGGCCTCGCCCGAGGAGTGGCGGGCGACGGGCGTGAAGTCGATGCCGTGGCGCTTGAGGACCAGGCCGGTGCCTTCGGTGGCGTAGACGGCGAAGCCGAGGTCGACGAGGCGGCGCACCGGGAAGACGATGGCGCGCTTGTCGCGGTCGGCGACGGACACGAAGACCTTCCCGGAGGTGGGCAGCTTGCCGTAGACGGCGAGCGTGGCCTTGGCGAAGGCGAGGCCGAAGTTCGAGTCGATGCCCATGACCTCGCCGGTGGACTTCATCTCCGGGCCGAGCACGGCGTCGAGCCCGGCGCCTTCGACGGTGCGGAACCGCTTGAAGGGCAGGAGCACTTCCTTGACGCTGATCGGGACGTCGGGTCCGGCGTCGGAGCCGTCGCCCTCGGGCAGGAGCAGGCCTTCGGCGCGCAGTTCGGCGATGGTGGCGCCGAGGGCGATGCGGGCGGCGGCCTTGGCGAGCGGCACGGCGGTGGCCTTGGAGACGAACGGGACGGTGCGCGAGGCCCGCGGGTTCGCTTCGAGGACGTACAGCTGCTCGTCCTTGAGGGCGTACTGGACGTTCATGAGCCCGCGCACGCCGATGCCGAAGGCGAGCTTCGCGGTGTACTCGCGGATCTGCTCGATGACGGTGGCGCCCAGGGTGATCGGCGGGAGCGCGCACGAGGAGTCGCCGGAGTGGACGCCGGCCTCCTCGATGTGCTCCATGATGCCGCCGAGGTAGAAGTCCTCGCCGTCGCAGAGGCAGTCGACGTCGATCTCGATGGCGTCGTCGAGGAACCGGTCGATGAGGACCGGGTGCTCGGGGCTGGCCTCGGTGGCGCGGGAGATGTACCCGGCGAGGGTGTCCTCGTCGTAGACGATCTCCATGCCGCGGCCGCCGAGGACGTACGACGGGCGCACGAGCACGGGGTAGCCGATCTGGGAGGCGACCTCGCGGGCCTCTTCGTAGGAGGTGGCGGTGCCGCCCGCGGGGGCGACGAGGCCGAGCTCGTCGAGGAGGCGGCCGAAGACGCCGCGGTCCTCGGCGTTGTCGATGGCCTTCGGGCTGGTGCCGACGATCGGGAGGCCGGCCTTCTCGAGGCGCTCGGCGAGGCCGAGCGGGGTCTGGCCGCCGAGCTGGACGACGACGCCGACGACGCCGGGGCCGCCCGCGGCGCGGCCGGACTCGTGCTCGGCGTGGTGGACCTCGGTGACGTCCTCGAAGGTGAGCGGCTCGAAGTAGAGCCGGTCGGCGGTGTCGTAGTCGGTGGAGACGGTCTCGGGGTTGCAGTTGACCATGATCGTCTCGTACCCGGC
Organism: Glycomyces sp. NPDC049804; assembly: GCF_040674615.1. Taxonomy (NCBI): domain Bacteria; kingdom Bacillati; phylum Actinomycetota; class Actinomycetes; order Glycomycetales; family Glycomycetaceae; genus Glycomyces; species Glycomyces sp. NPDC049804. The sequence continues at coordinate 350,630 of NZ_JBFAMQ010000007.1, read as the reverse complement.
CTCGCGCAGCGCCTGCACGGCGTGGACGCACGAGTAGTCGAACTCGATGCCCTGGCCGATGCGGTTGGGGCCGGAGCCGAGGATGATCACCTTGGGTCGGTCGGAGGGCGCGACCTCGGTCTCGTCCTCGTACGTCGAGTAGTGGTAGGGCGTGTGGGCCTCGAACTCGGCGGCGCAGGTGTCGACGGTCTTGAAGACCGGGCGCAGGCCGAGCCGGTGGCGCAGGCGGCGCACGCCGTCCTCGCCGGCGAGTTCGGGGCGCAGGGCCGCGACCTGGGCGTCGGAGAACCCGGCGCGCTTGGCCTTGCGGAGCAGGTCCTCGTCGACGACGGCGGCGTTCTCGATCTCGCCGCGCAGGTCGATGAGTTGCGCGACCTGGTCGAGGAACCACGGGTCGATCTTGCAGGCGTCGTGGACTTCACCGATCGTGGCGCCGAGGCGCAGGGCGCGCTCGGCGGTGTAGAGGGTGCCGTCGTGCGGGGTCCGCAGGGCCTCCATGGTGTTCTCGAGGGTGGCGCCCTCGGGGTCGGGGCGGGTCCAGAACCCGGCCTGCTTGGTCTCAGTGGACCGCAGGGCCTTCTGGAGCGCCTGCTGGAAGGTCCGGCCGAGGCTCATGGCCTCGCCGACGGACTTCATGGTGGTGGTCAGCGTCGGGTCGGCGCCGGGGAACTTCTCGAACGTGAACCGCGGGACCTTGACGACGACGTAGTCGAGCGTGGGCTCGAACGCGGCCGGGGTGGCCTTGGTGATGTCGTTCGGGATCTCGTCGAGGGTGTAGCCGATGGCGAGCTTCGCGGCGATCTTCGCGATCGGGAAGCCGGTGGCCTTCGACGCCAGCGCGGAGGAGCGGGAGACGCGCGGGTTCATCTCGATGACGATGATGCGCCCGTCGGCGGGGTTGATCGCGAACTGGATGTTGCAGCCGCCGGTGTCGACGCCGACCTCGCGGAGGATGGCGATGCCGAGGTCGCGGAGCTGCTGGTACTCGCGGTCGGTGAGGGTGAGCGAGGGGGCGACGGTGACGGAGTCGCCGGTGTGCACGCCCATGGGGTCGACGTTCTCGATGGAGCAGACGATCACGACGTTGTCGTTGCGGTCGCGCATGAGTTCGAGCTCGTACTCCTTCCAGCCGAGCACGGACTCCTCGATGAGGACCTCGGAGGTGGGGGACTCGGCGAGGCCGTTGCCGGCGATGCGGTCGACGTCCTCCCAGGTGTAGGCCATGCCGGAGCCGAGGCCGCCCATGGTGAAGGAGGGGCGGATGACCACGGGCAGGCCGAGGTCCTTGACGGTGGCGGTGACCTCGTCCATGGTGTGGCAGACCGCGGAGCGGGGCACGTCGCCGCCGACTTTGAGGACGACCTCCTTGAACTGCTGGCGGTCCTCGCCGCGCTGGATGGCGTCCATGTCGGCGCCGATGAGCTCGACGCCGTACTTCTCGAGGATGCCGGCCTCGTGGAGGGCGACGGCGGCGTTGAGCGCGGTCTGCCCGCCGAGGGTGGGCAGGAGGGCGTCGGGCTTCTCCTTGGCGATGACCTGCTCGATGACCTCGGTGGTGATCGGCTCGACGTAGGTGGCGTCGGCGAACTCGGGGTCGGTCATGATCGTGGCCGGGTTGGAGTTGACGAGGGTGACCCGCAGGCCCTCCTCGCGGAGCACGCGGCAGGCCTGCGTGCCGGAGTAGTCGAACTCGCAGGCCTGGCCGATCTGGATGGGTCCGGAGCCGATGACCAGGATGTGCTTGAGGTCTGGGCGCTTAGGCATGGGTCGGGGCCCCTTCCTGGATGAGTTCGATCAGGCGGTCGAACAGGTAGTCGGCGTCGTGCGGGCCGCCGGCGGCCTCGGGGTGGTATTGGACGGAGTACGCGGGCACGTCGAGGCAGGTGAGGCCTTCGACGACGTCGTCGTTGAGGCAGATGTGGCTTACCTGGACGCGCCCGAAGTCGGTCTCGAAGAACTCCCCTGACTCAGGGGCCTTGAGCGCGAAGCCGTGGTTGTGGGCGGTGATCTCGATCTTGTTGGTGTGGCGGTCGAGCACCGGCTGGTTGATGCCGCGGTGGCCGAACTTCAGCTTGTAGGTCTCGAGGCCGAGCGCGCGGCCGAGGATCTGGTTGCCGAAGCAGATGCCGAACACGGGCACCTTGCGGCGCAGGAGTTCGCGGGTGAGCTCGACCTGGTGGTCGGCGGTGGCGGGGTCGCCGGGGCCGTTGGAGAGGAAGACCGCGTCGGGGCTGCCCGACAGGAGCTGCTCGATCTCGGCGAAGGCGGGGTAGACCGTGGTGGTGATGCCGCGGGCGGCGAGGCGGCGCGGCGTGTTCCGCTTGATGCCCAGGTCGAGGGCGGCGACCGTGTACTTGGTCTCCTTGGCCTCGTAGGTGTACGGCGCCGAGGCGGTGACGGCGCCGACGTGGTTGGCGCCGGCCATGTGCGGGGTGGCGCGGACCTTCTCCAGGAGCGCGGCCACGTCGGTGTCGCGCGAGGAGATGCCGACGCGCATGGCCCCGGCCTCGCGGAGGTGGCGGGTGAGGGCGCGGGTGTCGACGCCGCTGATGCCGACGATGCCCTGGGCGGCGAGCTCGTCTTCGAGGCCACGCTTGGCGCGCCAGTTGGAGGCCATGCGGGCGGGGTCGCGGACGACGTACCCGGCGACCCAGATGCGGCGGGACTCGTCGTCCTCGTCGTTCCAGCCGGTGTTGCCGATCTGCGGGGCGGTCTGGGCGACGACCTGGCCGTAGTAGGACGGGTCGGTGAGGGTCTCCTGGTAGCCGGTCATGCCGGTGTTGAAGACCGCTTCGCCGAAGGTCTCGCCGACCGAGCCGTAGGCCTCGCCGCGGAAGACGCGGCCGTCCTCGAGGACGAGGATCGCTGGTGCTCTGCTGCTCATACGGTGGTCTCCTCTGCAATTTTCCCGTTCAGCACGGTGGCGCGTCCGCGGAGGAACGTCGCCTGGACGGTGACCGGGAGTTCCATCCCGGCGTAGGGGGTGTTGCGCGACAGGGACGCGAGGCCTTCGGGGACCACGGTCCAGCTCGCGGAGGGGTCCACGAGGGTGAAGTTCGCTTCGGTGCCCGGCTGCGGGTCGCGGCCGTGCGCTTCGAGGCCGGCGATGCGGGCGGGGGTGCGGGAGGTGCGCTCGGCGAGCACGTCCCAGTCCACTTCGGCCGGTCCGCCGAGGGCGAGGACGCTGATCGACAGCGCGGTCTCGAGGCCGAGCATGCCGGGGCGGGCGGCGGCCCACTCGCATTCCTTGTCCTGCGGGGCGTGCGGGGCGTGGTCGGTCGCGACGGCGTCGATGACGCCCTCGGCGAGCGCGGCGCGCAGCACGGCCACGTCGGCTTCGCGGCGCAGCGGCGGGTTGACCTTGTACACCGGGTCGTAGGAGCGCGCGGCCTCGTCGGTGAGGAGGAGGTGGTGCGGGCAGACCTCGGCGGTGACCTTCGCGCCGCGGGCCTTGGCCTCGCGGATGATGTCCACGGAGCGGGCGGTGGAGACGTGGCAGAAGTGGACGCGCGCGCCGGTGTACTCGGCGAGGAGCACGTCGCGGGCGATGATCGCCTCCTCGGCGACCGAGGGCCAGCCGGGCAGGCCGAGCTCGGCCGAGACGGCGCCCTCGTTCATCTGCGCGCCCTCGGTGAGCCGCGGCTCCTCGGCGTGCTGGGCGACGAGGCCGCCGAAGGTCTTCACGTACTCGAGGGCGCGGCGCATGAGCACCGGGTCGTGGACGCAGTGGCCGTCGTCGGAGAACATGCGCACCGCGGCCGCGGACTGGGCCATCGCGCCGATCTCGGCGAGCCGCTTGCCCTCCAGGCCGATCGAGACGGCGCCGATGGGCTGCACGTCGGCGTACCCGGCGGCGCGGCCGAGCGCGGCGACCTGCTCGACGACACCCGCGGTGTCGGCCACCGGGTAGGAGTTCGCCATGGCGCACACGGCGGTGTAGCCGCCCTTGGCGGCGGCGCGGGTGCCGGAGAGGACGGTCTCGGCGTCCTCGCGGCCGGGCTCGCGCAGGTGGGTGTGGAGGTCGACGAGGCCGGGCAGGAGCACCAGCCCGTCCGCGTCCACGACCTCGGCGTCCTTTGCGGACACCGACCCGATCTCGGCGACGCGGCCGCCGCGCACGAGGACGTCCTGGCGTCCCCTGCCGACGATGTCGGCGCTCTTGATGAGCAGTTCGCTCACTTGCTCTCTCCGTTCGTCAGCAGGAGGTACAGGACGGCCATGCGGACCCACACGCCGTTGGTCACCTGCTCGGTGATGGTGGCGCGCGGCGAGTCGGCGACCGCGGCGGCGATCTCCATGCCGCGGTTCATCGGACCGGGGTGCATGACGATCGCGTGGTCGGGCATGAGCGCCAGGCGGCGCTCGTCGAGCCCGTAGAGGCGGGCGTACTCGTTCGCGGTCGGGAAGAACGCGGCGTTCTGGCGCTCGCGCTGGACGCGGAGCATCATGACCGCGTCCACCCCCTTGAGGCTGGCGTCGAGGTCGTAGCCGATCTCCACCGGCCAGTCGTCGATGTCCTTGGGCAGCAGGGTGGGCGGGCCGACCAGGCGCACGTGCGCCCCCAGTTTGGACAGCAGCCAGACGTTGGAGCGGGCCACGCGCGAGTGGAGGATGTCCCCCACGATCGCCACGGTGCGGCCCTCGACGCCGCCGAGCCGCTTCTTCATCGTGTAGGCGTCGAGCAGGGCCTGGGTCGGGTGGGCGTGCGTGCCGTCCCCGGCGTTGAGCACCGCGCCCTCGATCCACTCGGTGAGCCGCTGCGGGGCGCCCGCGGCGGGGTGGCGGATGACGACCGCGTCGGCGCCCATGGCCTGCAAGGTGAGCGCGGTGTCGCGCAGGCTCTCGCCCTTGTTCACGCTCGAGGTCTTGGCCGCGAAGTTGACGACGTCGGCCGAGAGCCGCTTGGCGGCGGTCTCGAAGGAGGTGCGGGTGCGGGTGGAGTCCTCGAAGAAGAGGTTCACGACCGTGCGCCCGCGCAGCGCCGGGAGCTTGGGGACCTCGCGGCCGGTGACGGCCTCGGCCATCTGCTCGGTGACGTCGAGGATGAGCTCGGCCTCCTCGCGGCTCAGCTCCTTGGTGGTGAGCAGGTGCTTCATCGCTCCCGGCCTCCAGTGAGGACCACGGCGTCGTGGCCGTCGTACTCGGTAAGGCGCACGGCCACGGACTCGTCGCGCGCGGTGGGGATGTTCTTGCCGACGTAGTCGGCGCGGATCGGCAGCTCGCGGTGGCCGCGGTCGACCAGGATGGCGAGCTGGACGCTCGCGGGGCGGCCGAGGTCGTAGAGCGCGTTGAGCGCGGCGCGCACGGTGCGCCCGGAGTAGAGGACGTCGTCGACGAGGATGATGCGCTGGTCGTCGACGCCGCCGGGCGGCAGGTCGGTCGGGCCGAGGGCCCGGAGCGCGTTGCGGCGCAGGTCGTCGCGGTAGAGCGTGATGTCGAGGGTCCCGGCGGGGACGTCGAGGTCGGCGAAGCGGCGGATGCGGTCGGCGAGCCGGCCGGCGAGCGCCACGCCGCGGGTGGGGATGCCCAGGAGCATGGTGTCGGGGGCGCCCTTGGTCTTCTCGAGGATCTGGTGGGCGATGCGGTCGAGGATGCGGCCGATGTCGTCGCCCGAGAGGATCTGCTTGCCCGACGGGTCTTCCTCAGACTGCCTGAGGGCAGGGGAAACCACGCGAACCTCCTTCTCCGCCTCACTGGACGGTCTGTTAAAGAACGGTTTCGTCGCGGGCCATGCTACGCCGCCGGTGACGGAGCGTAAAGACGGATCCCAAAAACACGGGGTCGGTAGCGGCATTGATGTCGGGTTCTATATGGTTTGCCGGGCGGTTGCGAGGGTCTCACGCGACGAAGAACACTGTTTGGGGGCACCCCACCGGCCGATGGTCACCGACCGTAGTCAACAATAGGATTCCTCTCGTACCGAAAATTGGAGTTGATCCCAGCATGGCGACATCTGACTACGCCAAGGCGCTCGGCAACCGGCTGCGTGACATCCGCATGCAGCAGGGGCTGTCGCTGCAAGGCGTCGAGGACAAGTCCGGCGGCAAGTGGAAGGCCGTCGTCATCGGTTCCTACGAGCGGGGCGACCGGTCGATCACCGTCAGCCGTCTCGCCGAGTTGGCGGACTTCTACCGGATCCCCGTTTCCGAGCTGCTTCCCGAGGGCGTGCCGCTCCCGGTCGAGCAGGCGGAGAAGATCGTCCTCAACCTCGAGGCGCTGTACGACCACCCGGACTCGGAGCTGGAGCACGTCGCCAAGCTGGCGCGCTCCATCCAGCAGCGCCGCGGCGACTACAACGGCCGGATCCTCTCGATCCGCGCCGACGACCTCTACACCCTGGCCGTGGTCTACTCGACCACGCCTTCGGGCCTGATCGAGAAGCTCGAGGACTTCGGCGTCCTCGTGCACGACCTCCAGGCGTTCTTCGCCTCGGAAGCCGAATAGGCCCTAGGAACGATTGAGCCGGGCCTCCTCAAGAGGGAGACCCGGCTTTCGCGTACCTGATTGCGCGCCTTGGCTATTCGGCCTTCGCGGCGGCGTCGAGGACGGCGTTCACGAAGGACGTGTCGTCCGAGGAGCCGATCTGGAGCGCCACGCGCATGGCCTCCTTGATGGCCACGGCGGTGTCGACGTCGGCCACGTGGCGGATCTCGTAGAGGGCCACCCGCAGGACGTTCCGGTCCACCGCGGGCATCCGCTCGACCGACCAGCTCGTGGAGGCCTTGCCGAGCACGGCGTCGAGCTCGTCGAGGTGCTGGGCGACCCCGCGCACGAGCTCCTCGGCGTACTTCGGCAGGCGCGGGGCCTCCGGGTCCTTGAACGCGCGGTCGGCGCGCTCGGCGAGGACCCGCGACGGCTCGGTGTCGCGGCTCTCGGCTTCGTACAGGATCTCGACGGCCCGCATCCGCCACTTGGTGCGGGCGCTGAGCCGGTCAGGGCTGCTGCTGCTCTGCGTCCCCACGCCTATGCCCGGGAGAGGTACTTGCCGTCGCGGGTGTCGACCTTGATCTTCTCGCCGTTGTCGATGAACAGCGGGACGAGCACGGTCGCGCCGGTCTCGACGGTCGCGGGCTTGGTGCCGCCCGAGGAGCGGTCGCCCTGCAGGCCCGGCTCGGTGTAGGTGATGGTGAGCTCGACCGAGGCGGGGAGCTCGACGTAGAGGACCTTGCCGTCGTGCTGGGCCACAGTGGCGTCGGAGTTCTCGAGGAGGAACTTCGAGGCGTCGCCCACGACACCGGGGCCGACCGGGATCTGGTCGTAGGTGTCGGTGTCCATGAAGACGAAGTCGTCGCCTTCCTTGTACAGGTAGGTCATGGTGCGGCGGTCGACGTTCGCGGTCTCGACCTTGGTGCCGGCGTTGAAGGTCTTGTCGACGATCTTGCCCGAGGGGATCTGCTTGAGGGTGGTGCGCACGAACGCCGGGCCCTTGCCGGGCTTGACGTGCTGGAATTCCTGGACCTGCCAGAGCTGGCCCTCCAGGTTGAGCACCATGCCGTTCTTGAGGTCGTTCGTGGATGCCACGGGCGTTCGTCTCTTTCGGGTTGGGAATTGAGCGGACCGACCGTCAATCCTAGCTGCCTGCGCCGGTCCTGTGCCGAGCAGGCGCGGCAGCTGTGTCCGGCCGCGCAACCCCGCTGACGGGGAAGCCCGGGGCGACAGTGCGGACCTCAGACGGCGTCTCGATGGCGTCAGTTTGTTACACTCATGGCATCATGCGTAGGCATATCGATGTCTCGATGATCGCCGGAACGCTGAAGAGGAAGCGCCCCATGCCATCACACCTCACCCGCCGTACCCTGATCGCCTCGACCACCGCCGCTGCCGCCGCTCCCCTCCTCGCCTCGTGCGGCGAGATCGACGGGCCGCCGCGACCGCCGTCGGTCCGGGATCAGCACGACTCCGACACCGTCGGCGGCGACATCCTCATAGCGAATGCGCTGGTCTTCGACGGCGAGCGGTTCACCGAACATGACAGCGTGGCAGTGCGGGGCGGCCTGATCGCCGAGGTCGGCCGTGGGCTCGCCGCGGAGGATCTGCCCCGGTTCGACGCGGCCGGCCGGGTGCTCCTGCCGGGCCTCATCGACGCCCACGCGCACCGGTCCGGGCACAACGCGCACGCCGGGCTCCGGTTCGGCGTCACCGCGATGCTCGACATGTACGGCGCGATCGACGAGCGAGGCGACCGGACCGACCTCGGGGTCCGCGACCGATCCGACATCTGGTGGGCCGGTTGGGGACTCACGGTGCCCGGCGGGCACCCGACGCAGTGGTTCCCGCAGGCGCCGACGGTCCAGGACGCCGCGGAGGTCCGCGCGTTCGTCGCCGAACGCGCCGCCGAAGGCTCGGACTACCTCAAGTTGCTCCTCCAGCGCCAGGGCCCGCCGAGGACGTTGAGCCAGGAGGAGGCGACCGCCGGAGTCGAGTCCGCGCACGATCACGGGATGCTCGCCGTCGCGCACGTCGGCGACTGGGAGGACGCCTTGGTCGCCGCGAATGCAGGCGTCGACGCGCTCGTGCACCTGCCGTGGGGCGAGACCCCGGACGCCGAAGCCCTCGAGCTGCTCGCCGAGCGCGGGACACCGGTGGTCGCGACTCTGACGGTCACTTCGGCAGGCCGCTGCGACCACAGTATGGATCAGTTCCTGGATGATCCCGCGGTCGCCGCACGCCTCGATTCGGGTCAGCGTACCGAGGCGTCGCTTGAGGCCCAGTTCTGCGACGACCTCGACCTGGACCGGTGGCGCGATGGGACTGCCGCGTCGTTCGACGCGATCCGGCAGGCCGGGCTGCCGCTGCTGATCGGCACCGACAACGGGAACCCGCCCGTGGTCACCGGTGTGAGCATGTACCACGAGATGGCGATGCTCGCCGAGCACGGATTGTCCACAGAGGAGATCCTGGCGGGGGCGACCTCCGCGACCGCCGACGTGTTCGGGCTCGATGAACGCGGCCGGATCGCCGCCGACAAGCGCGGCGACCTGCTCTTGCTGGAGGCGACCGACGCGGCGCAGGTCATCGGTTCGGGCGCAGTCGCGGCCGTGTGGAAGAACGGCCACGCCGTCGAGCTGGAGACCCGCTTACGCGGCCGCGAGGTGGCGCAGGGCCGCGACGTAGCCGTCCGCGCCGAGGCCGGCGATGACGCCGACCGCGTGGGCCGAGACGTATGAATGGTGCCGGAAGGCCTCGCGCTTGTGCACATTCGAGAGGTGGACCTCGACGAGCGGCGCGGTGAGCTGGGCGCACGCGTCGCCGACGGCCACGGACGTGTGGGTCCAGGCGGCGGCGTTGAGCACGACCGGGTATCCGTTGTCGGCCGCCTCGTGCAGCCACTCGAGGAGCTCGCCCTCGTGGTTGGTCTGCCGGAAGTCGACCTCCAGGCCCAGCTCCTTGCCGGTGGTGACACACAGGTCGGCGAGGTCGGCGAGCGTCTGGGAGCCGTAGATCGCCGGTTCCCGCTTGCCTAGCCGGTTGAGGTTGGGTCCGTTGAGGACGAGCGCCTTCATGCCGTCAGCCTCTCATAGGCCTCGCGCTGCTGCTCGGCGGTCACGTCATCCACGACGACCGGCGCGGCCAGCGCGTCGAGGAGCACGAACCGCTGGGTGGCGCCGACGTTCTTCTTGTCGATCTTCATGACCTTGAGGATGTCGTCCCAGCGTCCGGCCTCGTAGGTCGTGGGCAGCCCGAGTGATTCGAGGACCTGCTCGGTGCGGTCGACGAGGTCGACGCGGCCGGTGATGGCGCCCAGGTGCGCGGCGTAGACCATGCCGACGGCGACGGCGTCGCCGTGGCGCCAGCGGTAGTGCTCGAGCTTTTCGATGGCGTGGGCGAAGGTGTGCCCGTAGTTGAGGATGGCGCGCAGGCCGCCCTCTTTGAGGTCGGAGCCGACGACTTCGGCTTTGACGGCGATGGCGCGTTCGACGAGTTCGGCGACGACCGGGTTGCGGGCGTCGAGGGCCGCCGCGGGGTCGGCTTCGACGAGGTCGAGGATGACCGGGTCGGCGATGAAGCCGGCCTTGACGACCTCGGCGAGGCCGGCGGCGAGGTCGCGTTCCGGCAAGGTCGTGAAGTGGTCGAGGTCGACCAGGACCGCGCGGGGCGGGTGGAAGGCGCCGACGAGGTTCTTGCCGGCGGCGGTGTTGACGCCGGTCTTGCCGCCGACGGCCGCGTCGACCGCGCCGAGGAGCGAGGTCGGGACGTGGACGACGGCGACGCCGCGCAGCCAGCAGGCGGCGACGAAGCCGGCGAGGTCGGTGACGGCGCCGCCGCCGACGCCGACCACGAGGTCGGTGCGGGTGAAGCCTTCGGCGCCGAGGGCTTCCCAGACCTGCTCGGCGACGGCGACGGTCTTGCCGTCCTCGGCGTCGGGCAGTTCCATGAGGGTGGCGTCGACGCCTTCGGGGCACAGCGATCCGACGCGTTCGGCGAGCGCGGCGGTGCTGGCGGTGTGGAGCACGGCGACGCGGGCGGCCTTGCCGAGGAAGTCGGGCAGGCGGTCGGTGGTGCCGCGGCCGATGAGGACCGGGTAAGGGGTCTCGGCGTCGCGGACCTCGACGGTGCTCACAAGAGCGGTGCGGACGGCGAGGCGGGCCTGGATCTCGGCGGTCAGGTCGTCCACGTCCCTTCCGGTGGTGTCGATGGCGAAGGTCTCGACCTCGCGGTAGAGCGGCAGTCGCTCGTCCATGAGCCGCCGGAGCGTGGCGCGCGGGTTGACCTGCAGGAGCGGGCGGCCCTTGTCGATCTCGGTGCGCTTGACGGCTTCGGCGAGGTCCACGCGGAGGTGGACGACGGTGACGTCGGCGAGGAGCTTGCGGGTGGACTCGGCGAGGACGGCACCGCCGCCGAGGGCGAGGACGCCGTCGTGCTCGGCGACGGCCCGGCGCACCGCTTCGCGTTCGAGGGCGCGGAAGTGCTCCTCGCCCTCGTCAACGAAGATGTCCGGGATCGGCTTGCCCGCGGCGGCGGCGATGTCGGCGTCCACGTCGCGGAACGGCGCGTCGAGCGCGGCGGCGAGGGCGCGGCCGATCGTGGTCTTGCCCGAGCCGGGCGGCCCGACGATGACGACAAGAGGCATCAGCGTTCACTCCGGTTCAAGGAGGGGCGAGCGCAGCGACGGGTGCGGGCCATCTACTTGACCCGCAGGTTCTCGAGGTAGCTCTCGAAGTTGCGGCGGGATTCGGGGACGGAGTCGCCGCCGAACTTCTCCAGGGCCGCTTCGGCGAGGACGTAGGCGACCATGTGCTCGGCGACGACGGCCCCGGCGGGCACCGCGCAGACGTCGGAGCGCTGGTTGATCGCCTCCGCGGGTTCGCCGGTGACGGTGTCGATGGTGCGCAGCGGGCGGGTCAGCGACGAGATGGGCTTGAGCATCGCGGAGACGCGGAGCGGCTGGCCGGTGGTGATGCCGCCTTCGAGGCCGCCGGCGCGGTCGGTGAGGCGCTGGACGCCGCCGGGGCCGGGGACGATCTCGTCGTGGGCGGAGGAGCCGCGGACGGCGGCCTGCATGAGGCCGTCGCCGATCTCGACGGCCTTGACCGACTGGATCGACATGAGGGCGGTGGCGAGGCGCGCGTCGAGCTTGCGGTCCCACTGGACGTGGGAGCCGAGCCCGGGCGGGAGGCCGTAGGCGAGGACTTCGACGACGCCGCCGAGGGTGTCGGCGTCCTTCTTGGCGGCGTCGACCTCGGCGATCATGCGGGCGGAGGCCTCGGGGTCCATGCAGCGCAGCGGGTCGGCGTCGACGGCGGCGAAGTCGTCCGGGGTCGGCACGAGGCCTTCCTTGGCGCGGACGGGGCCCAGGGCCTTGACGTGGGAGACGATCTCGATGCCGAAGGCCTGCTTGAGGAAGGCCTTGGCGGCGGTGCCGCCGGCGACGCGCGCGGCGGTCTCGCGGGCGGAGGCGCGCTCGAGGATCGGGCGGGCGTCGTCGTGGTCGTACTTCTGCATGCCGGCGAGGTCGGCGTGGCCGGGGCGCGGGCGGGTGAGCGGGGCGTTGCGGGCGATGCCTTCGAGCTCGGCCGGGTCGACCGGGTCGGCGGCCATGACGGTCTCCCACTTGGGCCACTCGGAGTTGCCGACGCGGATGGCGACCGGCGAGCCGAGGGTGCGGCCGTGGCGGACGCCCCCGATGAAGCTGACGGCGTCGGCCTCGAACTTCATGCGCGCGCCGCGGCCGTAACCGAGGCGGCGGCGGGCCAGTTCGGCGGCGACCGCCTCGGTGGTCAGCTCGATCCCGGCGGGCAGGCCGTCGAGGGTGACCACGAGTTCGGGTCCGTGAGATTCTCCAGCTGTCATCCATCGCAACACGCCTCAAGTCTGCCACCCGGCCGGATGTGATCCGGCACCTGGTGGAAAGCGTGTCTCAGGGGGTGGGCGCGAGGTCGGCCGCCCTCGCGGTGCGGGAGCGGCCGGGCGATCGGGTCGCTATTTGCCGTCGAAGGCCTTGCCGAAGTCGACGAGAACGACCTTGTGGTCGCCCACGACCTCGGCGTCGTGGCCCGGCGGGATGTCGAAGGCGTCGCCGGCGTTGATGTCCTTGTCGGTGCCGTCGTTCATGTGGACCTGCAGGTGCCCCTCGATGCAGTAGCCGAGGTGGTGGACCTGGCACGAGTCGGTGCCGGCGATCGGTTTGACGTCGTTCGACCAGCGCCAGCCCTTGTCGAACTCGGAGAGTTCGACGGGCATGCCGTCGATCACGACCGTGTCCCGGTGGCCGTGGCCGCTGAGGTCCATGGTCTCGTCGGGTTGTTTGAAGCTCTTGACTGCCAGCTGATGCATGGCGTTCACCCCCAGGGCTGAGTCTATGGCCGATTCGGGAGCCTTATTCGCGTTTCGGCGGTGCCCCATCACCTGGGTAAGGGCTTGCCTTGGCGGCCGCGCCCGGTCCTCGGGGGCGGGCTTCCTGGTACCGGGTGGTTACACTGGTCACTTCGTTCCCAGGTCAACCCCTCAATTACTGGAACTTTCAACAAAGCTGCATAAGGAAGGACGACGGTGCGATGAACCCCCAGCACGCGCGGAGATCCCCAGACCGCAACCCGGCACCGCGGTCTCGCAAACCCACGATGGCCGACGTCGCCGCCGAGGTCGGCGTCTCGCGGGCATTGGTGTCGCTGGTGTTCCGCGGCCAGCCCGGCGCGAGCCCCGACACCCGCGAGCGGGTCTTCGACGCCGCCGCGCGACTCGGCTACAAGCCGGACATGGCCGCGCGGTTGCTCGCCCGCGGCCGCAGCAAGGTCCTCGGCGTGCTCTTCACGGCCCGGAACCCGTACCACGTGGACCTCGTGGAAGCGATCTACCCGGCGGCCGAGGAGCTCGGCTACGACCTGGTGCTGAGCGCGACGGTGCCGACCCGCAACGAGCACAACGCGATCGAGGCGCTCATCGGGCACCGCAGCGAGGCGCTGCTGCTGTGCGGGCCGACCATCCCCGACGCGGACGTGACCGAGCTGGGCACGCGGGTGCCCACCGTGGTGCTCGGGCGCCACATCAGGGACGCGCGGGTCGACGTGGTGACCTCCTACGACCGGCCCGGCGCGCGCGAGGTGGTCGACTACCTCGTGGGCCTGGGCCACCGCGACATCGTGCACGTGGACGCGGGCAACCGGCCGGGCGGGCCGGAGCGGCGGCGGGCGTACCGGGACGCGATGCGCGCGCACGGCCTGGCCGACCGCATCCGCGTCATCCCCGGCAACCACTCCCAGGAGGGCGGCTCCGACGCGGCGCGACTGCTCCTCGAGGAGGACGCGCCGCTGCCGACGGCGGTGTTCGCGGCGAACGACCAGTGCGCGATCGGGCTGCTCGACGTGTTCACGCGGGCCGGGGTGAAGATCCCCGAGCAGGTCTCGATCGTCGGCTACGACGACAGCCACATCGCCGGGCTCAGCCATATCGACCTGACGACGGTGCGCCAGGACGCGCGCCGGCTCGCCCGGCTCGCCGTGGAGGCGGCCGACGAACAACTCAGGGGCGCAAGGGAACCGGGCGTATGCCTGAAACTGGAGTCGAAACTGGTCGTGCGCGGGACGAGTGGGCCGCCGACCGCCGCCGAGTGATTGACATTTAGATACTTCGATGACAAGATGGCGGGTGGAATCGCTCCCAATCCCTTCGGAAGGCCACTTTCCATGCCGCGAACCGCACTTCGCCGGAGACGCTTCGGCGTAGCCGTCCTGACCGCACTGGCACTCGGGGCCGCCGCTGCGGCCCCCGCCGCCCAAGCCCAGGACGAGGAACCCACTGACCTCATCACCAACGGCGACTTCGCGTCCGGCACGAACGGCTGGTGGGCCACGGCCAACCTGACCGGCGCGGTCGCGGACGGCGAGTGGTGCGTCGACGTCCCCGGCGGCACCGCCAACGCCTGGGACGCCATCGTGGGCCAGGACGGCCTGCCGCTGGTCACCGGGGAGACCTACGAGCTGCGCTTCACCGCGCGCGCCTCCGCCGACGTCAGCGTGCGCGCCCTCGTGCAGCGCCCGGTCGACCCCTGGCCGACCGCGGTCGAGGAGTTCCCGCTGCTCACCGCCGAGGCGCAGGAGTTCAGCTACGCTTTCACCGCCACCGCCGACTGGACCGACGCGCAGCTCGCGTTCCAGATCGGCCGCCACGCCGAGCCGTGGCAGTTCTGCCTATCGGAGGTCCAGTTGCTCACCGGAGCCGAACCGCCCGTGTACGAGCCCGACACCGGGCCGCGCGTGCGAGTGAACCAGGTCGGGTACCTCCCCGACGGACCCAAGCGGGCCACCCTCGTCACCGACGCCGCCGACCCCGTCCCGTGGCAGCTCCGCGACGCCGCCGGATCACTGGTGGCCCAAGGGGACTCCGCGCCCTACGGCGACGAGCCGACCTCGGGCGAGGCGGTGCACGTGATCGACTTCTCGGGCGCGACCGCCACCGGCGAGGGCTTCACGCTCACCGCCGACGGCGAGACCTCGTACCCGTTCGCGATCGGCGGGAACCCTTACGGGGACATGGCGGTCGACGCGATGTCCTTCTACTACCCGCAGCGCTCGGGCATCGCGATCGACGACGCGATCGCGCCCGGTTACGGCCGCGAGGCCGGGCATGTGGACGTCGCCCCGAACCAGGGCGACGGGGCCGTGCCCTGCTTCGCCGACGCGTGCGACTACACCCTGGACGTGACCGGCGGCTGGTACGACGCGGGCGACCACGGCAAGTACGTCGTCAACGGCGGCATCTCGGTCGCGCAGCTCATGTCCGTCTACGAGCGGGCGCTCCACGCCCCCTCCGGCGACCCGGGCCGCCTCGGCGACGGCAGCCTGCGCATCCCCGAGCACGGCGACGGCGTCCCCGACGTCCTCGACGAGTCCCGCTGGGAGGTCGAGTTCCTGCTCTCGATGCAGGTGCCCGCGGGCGAGGAGCTGGCGGGCATGGCCCACCACAAGATCCACGACGAGAACTGGACCGGTCTGCCGCTCATGCCGGCCGACGACCCGCAGCCGCGCTACCTCTACCCGCCCTCGACCGCCGCGACCCTGAACCTCGCCGCGGCCGCCGCGCAGGCCGCGCGCCTGTTCGCGCCGTACGACGCCGAGTTCGCGGCAGCGTGCCTGGAAGCGGCCGAGACCGCCTGGCAGGCCGCGCTCGCGCACCCCGACATGTACGCGCCCGACACCAGCCCGGCCGGCGGCGGCCCCTACGGCGACTCGGACGTGAGCGACGAGTTCTACTGGGCCGCCTCGGAGCTGTTCCTCACCACCGGCGCGAAGTCCTACCAGGACTACGTGCTCGGCTCCGAGGTGCACGACGCCGACTCGTTCAACGCGGGCGCCTTCTACTGGGGCGGCGTGGCCGCCCTCGCCAAGCTCGACCTGGCCCTGGTGCCGAACGCGCTCCCGGGTCGGGACGAGGTGGTCGCGCAGGTCGTGGCCGGGGCCGACGGATACCTGGAACTGCAGGCCGCGAGTCCGTGGGACCTCTCCTACGGCTCCAGCGGGACCTTCGACTGGGGCTCGAACAGCGCCGTGCTCAACGAGCTCGTCGTCGTGGCGACGGCCTTCGACCTCACCGGCGAGGCCCGGTACCGCGACGGCGTGCTGGCCGGGCTCGACTACATCCTGGGCCGCAACGCCCTCGGCAACTCCTACGTGACCGGGTACGGTTCGCACGACTCGCACAACATGCACAGCCGCTGGTACGCCAACCAGCTCGACCCGAGCCTGCCGAACCCGCCCGCCGGGACGCTCGCGGGCGGCCCGAACAGCGTCACCGCGACCTGGGACCCGATCGCGCAGCGCTGGCTGAACGGCTGCGCCCCGCAGCGGTGCTACATCGACGACATCGGGTCGTGGGCGACGAACGAGCTGACGGTCAACTGGAACGCCCCGCTGGCGCAGATCGCGAACTTCGCGGCCGAGCAGGCCGTTCCGGTCGCGGCCTCGCCGTCGTGCGAGGTCGACTACCGCATCAACGGCCAGTGGCCGGGCGGGTTCAACGCGCAGGTCCTCGTCACCAACTCCGGTGACGCGCCCCTGCAGGGCGTCTCGCTGCGGTGGGCGCTGCCCACGGGCCAGTCCATCGTCCACTCCTGGAGTGCGGCGCTGGCCCAGGACGGCCACACGGTGACCGCCACGGGCCTGGCCGGCGGCCAGGACCTGCAGCCGGGCCAGACTTACACGTTCGGGTTCATCGGGAGCAAGGACGCCCGCACCGCGGTCGCGCCCGCCTCGGTGACCTGCTCTGCCGGATAACGCGATACGACCTCGGGGCGGCACCTCACGGTGCCGCCCCGAGGCGTGTTCGCGGACTGCGAGCCTCACGGCCGGATGTCGATGCGCACCTGGGACTGCGAGTCGCAGTCGCTGTCGACGTCCGTGGTGGCGAACAGGTCGAGGTCGGTGATGTCGCTCAAGTCCAAGTCGAGCCCGATGTCGCCGCTCAAGCCGACGATGCACAGGTCCGACCGGAGGTCGACCCCGCCGGACTGGTGGTTCTCGTAGCCGTCCGCGACGACGGAAGCGGTGGTCTCGGCCGCCATGGCCGGTGCGGCCATGCCCGCTGCCATGACGCCGGCGGCCGCCGCTGCGATCGCGGCCTTTGCAATAAAGCGAATCACTGTCACCTCTCAGTACTCGGTGTCGTTGTCGACCCGTTCGAGCTGGGCCGGATACGAATATAACCGGTCATTCGCGTCCCAAAAGGATAAACGGGAAAGGAGCCGAAATCCCCGCGGCGGGTTGAGCCGTGCATTTCGCTCAGCTTTCGGACGCTCGCGAATTCGGGTCTACAGGACGGCGGCCCAAGGCTCGGCCGCGATCCCCGCCGCGGTCCCGGTGAGCATCGCCGGGCCGTACGGGAAGTCCCGGCGGCCCGTCACCACCACCGCCACCGCCTGCGCGCCGCCGATCGCGATCGTGGCCGCGAGCGCCAGGACCGCCGCTTCCCAAGAGGCCCAACCGGAGACGAGTCCGAGCAGCCCGGCGAGCTTCACGTCGCCGAAGCCGATCTGGCCGAACGCGCAACCGATCCCGTAGAGCGCCATGCCGATCGCCGCGCACGCGGCGGCCCGCAGGAGCGTCCCGGGTTCACCGGTCGCGATGAGCAGCGCCGCGACGAGCGGGTAGGCGGGCAGGATGAGGGCGTCGGGCAGCCGCCGCTGGTAGACGTCGATCCACCCCGCCGCCACCCCCGCGGCCGCGACCGTGCCGAGCGCGACCCCGTGCAGCAGTCCGTCGGCGCGCCAGGCGATCAGGAGGGCCGCGGCGAGGCAGACGGCCTTGATCAGGCGCGGGTCGGGATGGCGGTCGGTCGCCAGGGCGACGCAGCGGCCCAGGCCAGGACCCGCGAGGAGGGCGGCCGTGGCCGCGCCGATATAGAGAGCACCGGGGAAGAGCACCGTGCGATGCTCGCATCGCGTTGCGGCCGAATACGGGAGCGACGCGGCCGAGTTCGGCCGCGTCGCCGGTGATCTTCGTTTCCCTTGCGCGCCAGAGGACCGGCGTCATGAGGCGGCGACCGCCGCCGCGCTAGCGCTTGGCGGCCGCCTTGCGGCCGTTGCCCGCCTTGGCCCGGCGCGCCGCCGCGCCGTCGCCGTTGCCCACGCCGTCCAAGCCGAGCAGCGGGCGCAGATACGCCCCGGTGTGGCTCGCCGCGATCGCCGCGACCTCCTCCGGGGTGCCGGCCGCCACGAGCGTGCCGCCCTTGTCGCCGCCCTCGGGGCCGAGGTCGATGACCCAGTCCGAGCACTTGATGACCTCGAGGTTGTGCTCGATCGTGATCACCGTGTTGCCCTTGTCCACCAAGCCGTCGAGCACCCCGAGGAGCTTGCGCACGTCCTCGAAGTGCAGGCCGGTGGTCGGCTCGTCCAGGATGTACACGGTCTTCCCGGTCGAGCGCTTCTGCAGCTCGGACGCGAGCTTCACGCGCTGCGCCTCGCCGCCGGACAAGGTGGGGGCGGGCTGGCCGAGGCGCACGTAGCCGAGGCCGACGTCGTTGAGCGTCTTCAGGTGCCGGTGGATCGTCTGGATCGGCTCGAAGAACTCCGCGGCCTCCTCGATCGGCATGTCGAGCACGTCCGAGATCGTCTTGCCCCGGTAGTGGACCTTGAGGGTGTCGCGGTTGTAGCGGGCCCCGCCGCACTCCTCGCACGGCACGTACACGTCGGGCAGGAAGTTCATCTCGATCTTCAGCGTGCCGTCGCCGCTGCACGCCTCGCAGCGCCCGCCCTTGACGTTGAAGGAGAACCGGCCCGGGCCCCAGCCGCGGACCTTCGCCTCCGGCGTGCCCGAGAACAGCTTGCGGACCTTGTCGAACACGCCGGTGTAGGTGGCCGGGTTCGAGCGCGGGGTGCGCCCGATCGGCGACTGGTCGACGCCCACGACCTTGTCGACCCCGTCGATGCCGGTGATGGTGCGGTGCCGGCCCGCCACGATCTTCGCGCCGTTCACCTCCGCCGCCAGCGTGTTGTACAGGATCTCGTTGACCAGCGTGGACTTGCCCGAGCCGGACACGCCGGTCACCGAGACGAGGCAGCCCATCGGGAACGCGGCGTCGATGCCCTTGAGGTTGTTCTCCCTGGCGCCCTTGACGACCAGTTCGCGGCCGTGGTCGGCCGGGCGGCGCCGCTCCGGCACCGGGATGTGCTTGCGGCCGGACACGTAGTCGCCGGTGATGGAACCCTCGGCGTCCACGAGGCCCTTGACCGGGCCGGAGTAGATGACGTGGCCGCCGTGCTCGCCCGCGCCCGGGCCGATGTCGACGATGTGGTCGGCGACGCGGATCGTGTCCTCGTCGTGCTCGACCACGATCAGCGTGTTCCCCAGGTCCCGCAGCCGCTCGAGGGTGGCGATGAGCCGGTTGTTGTCGCGCTGGTGCAGGCCGATCGACGGCTCGTCGAGCACGTACAGTACGCCCACGAGCCCGGCGCCGATCTGCGTCGCGAGCCTGATGCGCTGGGCCTCGCCGCCCGACAGGCTGCCGGCCGCGCGCGCGAGCGTCAGGTAGTCGAGGCCGACGTCGAGCAGGAACCGCAGGCGGGCCTTGACCTCCTTGACGATCGGCGCGGCGATGATCGAGTCGCGGTTGGAGAGCTTGAGCGCGTCGAAGAAGACCGCGCAGTCCGCCACGGACAGCGTGCACACCTCGTGGATGGACAGCCCCTCCACGGTGACGGCCAGGACCTCGGGCTTGAGCCGGGTGCCCTCGCAGGTCGAGCACGGGATCTCGCGCATGAACTGCTCGTACTTCTCGCGCGTCCACTCCGAGTCGGTCTCGTGGTGGCGGCGCTCGACCCACGGCACCACGCCCTCGAAGCGCGTCTCGTAGGAGCGGCGCTGGCCGCGCTTGTTGCGGTAGGAGACCTGCAGGGTCTCGTCGTATCCGTAGAGGACGGCCTTCTGCGCGCGGTCGGGCAGATCGGCCCAGGGCGTGTCCACGTCGAACCCGACCGCCTCGCCGAGCGCGATGATCTGGAACAGGAAGTAGTCGCCCATGCCGACCGAGGACCACGGCGCGAGCGCGCCGTCGCGGATGGTCGACTCCTGGTCGCGGATGACGAGCTCGGGGTCGACCTCCTTGCGCACGCCGAGGCCGTGGCACACCGGGCACGCGCCGAAGGGCGCGTTGAAGGAGAAGGTGCGCGGCTCGAGCTCGTCGAGCGAGAGCGGGTGGTCGTTGGGGCAGGCCAGCTTCTCGGAGAAGCGGCGGGTGCGGTTCGGGTCGGCGGCGTCCACGTCGACGAAGTCGAGCACCACGACCCCGTCGGCGAGGCCGAGCGCCGACTCCACCGAGTCAGTGACGCGCTGGATCGAGGAGGCCTTGACGGCGAGGCGGTCGATGACCACGTCGATGTCGTGCTTCTCCTGCTTCTTCAGCTTCGGCACGTCGGTGAGGGCGTACACCTCGCCGTCGACGCGGGCGCGGGCGTAGCCCTGCTGCTGGAGGTCGGCGAAGAGCTCCACGAACTCGCCCTTGCGCTTGCGCACGACCGGGGCCAGGACCTGGAAGCGGGTGCCCTCGGGCATGGCCATGATCTGGTCGGTGATCTGCTGCGGCGACTGGCTGACGATCGGCTCGCCGCACTGCGGGCAGTGCGGGACGCCGACGCGGGCGTACAGGAGCCGCAGGTAGTCGTAGATCTCGGTGATCGTGCCCACCGTCGACCGCGGGTTGCGGGAGGTGGACTTCTGGTCGATCGACACCGCCGGGGACAGGCCCTCGATGAAGTCGACGTCGGGCTTGTCCATCTGGCCGAGGAACTGGCGGGCATAGGCCGAGAGCGATTCGACGTAGCGGCGCTGGCCCTCCGCGAAGATCGTGTCGAAGGCCAGGGAGGACTTGCCGGAACCGGACAGGCCGGTGAAGACGATGAGCGAGTCCCGGGGGAGGTCGAGGTCGACGTCCTTGAGGTTGTGCTCGCGTGCCCCGCGCACGACGATCGTGCCGGATGCGTGGGTCTTGTTGTCGATCTGAAGGTGCTCGTTGGCCACGGTGGGAATCTAACGTTCGGGTCCGACAGTTCTGGGAGGCCCGCTGTTCGAAGCCGGGCCGCCCTACGAGGCTACTCCCCCGCTTAGTGCCGTTTCACCCGCAGATGTGACCTTCAACTCACTCGCCCGGCACGCGAAAGCGGGTCCGGTCGGCGACCGGACCCGCCCCGCTGGCAGGAAGGAAGTCTTCGGTTCAGTCGAACCGGTACAGGTCGTAGTCGTCCATGATCCCGATGAGCTTGTCCGAGTACAGCGGGTCGGTCGCGTAGCCGGCCTTGTGGATCTCCTGGGCGAAGCGCTTCGCGTCGTCCGCGTGGTCCATGGCCGTGGCGTACCGCGACCAGTTCGAGAGCAGGTCGCCGTGGTCGCGGTAGGAGTCGGCGACGTTCGCGTAGGCGCGGAACGTGGCGTCCATGTCGAAGCAGCCGCCGGTGGGGCTGCACTCGAAGGTGGCGTAGTCGCGGCAGCCGATGGCGTGGTCGCCGGGCGAGCCGAAGCACTTCATGCCGAACAGGTTGTGGTCCTCGCGGGCCAGGGCGCCCTTGCCCCAGCCGGTCTCGAGGATCGCCTGCGCGATCGTCACCGAGGCGGGCACGCCGGTGGCGCGGTCGCTGGCCTGCGCGGCGGGCGCGTGGGCGCTGATGAACCCGGCGGTGCCGCCGCGCGGCACCGAGGGCGGGTCCTGGCCGCACCAGGGCAGCCAGGGCTCGCCCGCGCTCCACTTGATGTAGGCGGCGGAGACGAAGCGCTTGTCGCCGATGCGGTACCAGGCCCCGGTCTTGCGGGCGGTGCCGTCGACCTCCTGTCCCCACACCTGGCACTGGACGCTGATGCCGGTGCCGTTGGGGTAGGCGCCCTGCCTGCCGGCGGTGGAGTTCGCGGCGGCGCGGATGTTGAGCTCGCCGCCCTTGGTGCTGACGGCGGCGTTGGTCGGCGCCTTGCTGGCGGCCGAGCACCAGGGCACGTCCTGCGCGGGCGACCAGGTGACGTAGGCGTCCGAGATCCAGCGGTCCTTGCCGATGCGCAGCCACGTCGCGGTGGTGCGGACGGTGCCGCTGATCTCCTCGCCGCGGACCATGCAAAGCACCTCGGGGTTCGCGCCCTTGGCGAGGGTCCCGGCGGTCTTCTGGTCGGTGGCCGGGCCGGTGCGGACGTTGAGGGTGCCGCCGTCGGTGGTGATGATCGCACCGGTGATCTTGGCCTGTCCGGGCAGCGCGCCGGCGAGGATCGCCCCGGCGGCGAGCGCAAGAACCATAACGAATCGGATGGATACATGGAATACGCCCATAGACGGCAGCTTAGGCAAGGAGGGATTTTCTGTCATAGGAAAGGCTTAATGTGAACAACCCTCGGCCAGGTGGCGGGATTTCTGGTGTCCGCGATCACCAGGGTTGACGCCAGGTCCGTCTCGTGCTTAAGCGACAATGGTCGTCGTGTCTACACGCTCTGATCTGCGCAACATCGCCATCGTCGCCCACGTCGACCACGGCAAGACCACGCTCGTCGACGCCATGCTCAAGCAGGCGGGCGCCTTCCGCGAGGGCGCGGCCGTCGACGACCGCGTCATGGACTCGGGTGACCTGGAACGCGAGAAGGGCATCACGATCCTCGCGAAGAACACCGCGGTCCACTACGCCAACCCGGCCGACGGCTCCGAGATGGTCATCAACATCATCGACACGCCCGGCCACGCCGACTTCGGCGGCGAGGTCGAGCGCGGCCTGTCCATGGTGGACGCCGTGGTCCTGCTGGTCGACGCCTCGGAGGGCCCGCTCCCGCAGACCCGCTTCGTGCTCCGCAAGGCGCTCTCCGCGCGCCTGCCGGTCATCCTGTGCATCAACAAGACCGACCGCCCGGACGCCCGCATCGACGAGGTCGTCAACGAGACCTACGACCTGTTCCTGGACCTGGACGCCGACGAGGACCAGATCGAGTTCCCGATCGTCTACGCCTGCGCCCGCGACGGCGTCGCCTCGCTGAACAAGCCCAAGGACGGCACCGTCCCCGAGGACTCCGACAGCCTCAAGCCGTTCTTCGACACCATCATCGAGCACGTTCCCGCGCCGGAGTACGACGAGGCGAAGCCGCTCCAGGCCCACGTCACCAACCTCGACGCCGACAACTTCCTCGGCCGCATCGCGCTGTGCCGCGTCATGGAGGGCGAGCTGCGCAAGGGCCAGACCGTCACCTGGATCAAGCGCGACGGCACCCAGCAGAACGTGCGCATCACCGAGCTGATGATGACCGAGGCGCTGACCCGCAAGCCCGCCGAGAAGGCCGGCCCCGGCGACATCTGCGCCATCGCGGGCATCCCGGACATCATGATCGGCGAGACCCTCGCCGACCCGGAGAACCCGGTCGCCCTGCCGCTCATCACGGTCGACGAGCCGGCGATCTCGATGACCATCGGCACCAACACCTCGCCGCTGGTCGGCAAGGGCGGCAAGGGCCACAAGGTCACCGCGCGCCTGGTGAAGGACCGCCTCGACCGCGAACTGGTCGGCAACGTCTCGCTCCGCGTCCTCCCGACCGAGCGCCCCGACGCCTGGGAGGTGCAGGGCCGCGGCGAGCTGGCCCTGGCGATCCTGGTCGAGCAGATGCGCCGCGAGGGCTTCGAGCTCACCGTCGGCAAGCCCGAGGTCGTCACCAAGGAGATCGACGGCAAGACCCACGAGCCGGTCGAGCGCCTGACCATCGACTCCCCCGAGGAGCACCTGGGCGCGATCACCCAGCTCATGGCGACCCGCAAGGGCCGCATGGAGACCATGACGAACCACGGTTCGGGCTGGATCCGCATGGAGTGGCTGGTGCCCTCCCGCGGCCTCATCGGCTTCCGCACCGAGTTCCTGACCCAGACCCGCGGCACCGGCATCGCGCACTCGATCTACGAGAAGCACGAGCCGTGGTTCGGGAAGCTGCAGACGCGCAACAACGGCTCGCTCGTGGCCGACCGCGCCGGGGCGGTCACCGCGTTCGCGATGATCAACCTGCAGGAGCGCGGCACGCTGTTCGTCGGCCCGACCACCGAGGTGTACGAGGGCATGATCGTCGGCGAGAACTCGCGCTCCGACGACATGGACGTGAACATCACCAAGGAGAAGAAGCTCACCAACATGCGCGCCGCCTCGGCGGACTCGACCGAGAACGTGGTCCCGCCGCGCGCGCTGTCGCTGGAGCAGTCCCTGGAGTTCTGCCGCGAGGACGAGTGCGTGGAGATCACCCCGGACACCGTCCGCATCCGCAAGGTCGTGCTCGACCAGAAGGAGCGCGGCCGCACCGCCTCCAAGGCCAAGCACGGCAAGTAGGCCCTGAACGCGAGAGCGGGCCCGACCGGAAGGTCGGGCCCGCTCTTTCGCTTGTCGAACTATTCACCGCGCTTGTTCCGGTCCGCCAAGCGCTACTTCTCGCCCTCGCCTCGCTGGCGCTCGGCGCGCCTACGGCGCAGAGGCTCTACTTGTCGTCCTCGCCTCGCTGGCGCTCGGCGAGGAAATGCTCGAAGGCCTCGCCGAGCTCGTCGGCGGTCGGCATGCGGCCGTCCTGCAGCATCTCGTCGGCCTCGGCCGCCTCGGCGAACGAGTCGTACTGCTCCTCGAGGGTCTTCACCACGTCGGCGACCTCGTCGGACTCGGCGACCTGCTCGGCGATGTCCGAGTCCACTTGGGCGCGTTCGACTTCCAGGTCCTCGTCCGAGGGCAGGTCGAGGCCGGTGGCCTCGCGGATGCCCTCGAGGAGGCGGATCGTGGCGGCCGGGTAGGTCATCTGCATGACGTAGTGCGGCACGTGGACCGAGAGCCCGATCGCGTCCCGGCCGGACTCGCCGAGGCGGTACTCCAGCAGCCCAGCGGCGTTGCCGGGGACCGTGACCTCGTTGAACACCGGGCGGTTGTCGAAGACGAGCTCGGGCCGGGTGGCGTGTACGGTCATGCCGAGCGGCCGAGTGTGCGGCACCCCCATCGGGATGCCCTGGAAGCCCAGCGTGAGCGGCACGTGCCAATGCTCGACCAGGTCCTCCACCGAGTCCACGAAGCGTTCCCACGCGAAGTCGGGCTCAGGGCCGGTCATAAGCAGGAACGGCTTGTCCGAGGCGTCGCGCATCAGGTACACGACCAGCTGCGGGGCCTCGAAGTCGGACCAGCGGTCGATCGAGAACGTGAGGTTGGGCCGCCGGGACCGGTAGTCGATGAGCTGGTCGACGTCGAACGACGCGACCGGGGTGTGCTCGCAGGTCTTGAACAGGTGGTCCACCACCCCGCGACCCGCTTGGCCTGCGTCCATGAACCCGTCGAGGAAGTGCAGCAGCACCGCTCCCCGCGCGTCGGCCGGCTCCGCCAGGACCTCGCACAGTGCCCAAGGGTCAACGTTCAAAACAATCGGCTCCTTCTTCCTTGACGCCTTCGATGCTAACGCCCGGCGCCCGCCTCCGATTCCCCCTCTTGCAGAAGTTCGTAGCGGCGTCACCCCCGCGCCCGCCGCCGCGCTCAACCCCAGACGTCGAAGGCCGGCGCGGGCTCGGTCGCGGGGCGAACCCCGAAGTAGCCCAAGGCGAACTCGTTGATCTCCTTGAACGCCTCACCGGTGGTCGTACCGCCGCCGCCGCCCCCGGGGACGTAGACGCTCACGGCCACCACGTACTGCGGGTCCTCGGCAGGCGCGAACCCCACGAACGAGGTCACGTTGCCCGGCGCGTACTCGCCGTCGACGACGAGCCCGCCGGTGCCGGTCTTGCCCGCGAGGTGGTAGTTCTCCAGCTGCGCGTTCCGGCCGGTGCCGGTCTCGGCCGCGATCGGGGCCTGCAGCAGGTACTGCAGGCTCTCGGCGGTCTCCTGCGAGACCACGCGGTGCGTGGCCGGCTCAGGCTGCTCCACGACGGTGCCGTCGGCCTCGATCTTGTGGTCGATGAGTGTGGGCTGGACGTACACGCCGTCGTTGGCGATCGCGCCGTAGAGCGCGGCCATCTGCATGATCGTCGCCGTGCCCTCGTGGCCGATCGGGACCGAGCCGGGAGAGGTGCCCGACCAGTTCTGCGGCTCCTGGAGGATGCCTCCCGCCTCGCCCTCGATGCCCACGTCCGTGGGCTTGCCGAGGCCGAAGGCCAGCTGGTACTCGTACAGCTTCTCCTTGCCGATGCAGTCGGCGAGCTGGATCGTGCCCACGTTGGACGACTGCGCGATGATCCCGGCCAGGCTCAGCACGGCGTCGCCGTGCTGGTAGCCGTCCTCGTACACCGTGTCGCCCTTGGTGATCGTCTGCTCGACGGGCATGGTGCCGTCCGGCTTGATGCAGCCCTCTTCAAGGGCCGCGGCGAAGACGATCGCCTTGTGGATCGATCCTGGGTCCACAGTGGCCTGCGTGGCGTAGTCGCGGTACGCCTCCGGATCGTCCACGTCGAACGGGTTGGCCGCGTCGTAGGTCGGGGTCGAGGCCATCGCCAGCATCTCGCCCGAGCCGACCTCCATCACCAGCGCGGAGCCGAACTCCGCGTCGTGCTCCTTCACCGTGTCCTGGAGGATGTTCTGCACCTGGAACTGGAGCTTGTCGTCGAGGGTGAGCTGGAGGTCGTTGCCCGGCACCGCCTCCTCCTCGCGGTAGAACGCGCCGGGGATGGGCTGGCCGGACTGGCTGCGCTCGTAGGAGACCTCGCCGTCCTCGCCGGAGAGCCAGTCGTCGTAGGTGGCCTCGAGGCCGCCCAGGCCGTTGCCCTCGCCACCGGTGAAGCCGATGACATTGGCGGCAAGGTCGTGCCCGGGCACGACGCGGCGCTCGTCCTCGCCGATGATGAGGCCGGGGTCCTCGAACTCGCGGATCTCGTCGCCGATGGCGAGGTCGACGCCGCGCTGCAGGTAAGCGAAGCGGATCGGGTCGCCCTGGGCGGTCTCCTTGGTCGCGATGATCGGTTCGAGGTCGGAGGCGGGGCGGCCCAGGAGCGAGGTGAGCCTCGCGGCGAGTTCCGCCGGGTCGCCCTTGACCATGCCGGGGTCGACGGCGATGTAGTTGGCCTCGATGGAGTAGGCGAGGCGGTTGCCGTTGCGGTCGAGGATCGCGCCGCGCTCGGCGGGGAGCGGTTCGGTGGTGAGGCGCTGGTTGAGCGCCTCGGCCGCGTAGGCGGCGGAGTCGGTGACCTGCAGCTGCACGAGCCGCGCGCCGGAGACGATGAGCAGGATCATCACGAAGGCCGCGGCCATGCGCAGGCGCCGCCGGGGGTTGCCGATGCGCGGGAGGCTCGCCTGCGGGCGGACCTCGATGGGGCCGGTGACGCGGACGCGGGTGGCGCCGCGGCGCGGCGGGTTGATCGGGCCGGTGCGGCGGGTCGGGCCGGGGCGCACGGTGCCGGTGCGGCGCACCGGTTCCGAGCGGACCGCGCCGGTGCGCCGGGGTTCGGCCTCGGGCTTGCGGGGCTCGGTGACGGTGCCGGTCTCGCGCTGGCGGCGCTCGCGGGAGCGGGCCGCGGCCTCGCGGCGCCTGCGCGCCGCGAGGTCGTCGGTCTCCTGCTGATGCGCGGTCCGGTTGCGTTCGCGGCGCGCGGCCTCGCGGTCGCGCGCCCCGTTCTCCCGGGCCCGGTTGTCCTCGGCCCCGTCGGCCGCCTCGCGGACGGTGCGCCCGCGAGGCGTGTAGCGGCGGGCTCGACTGATCGAGGAGGGGTCGCGCCGCCGCCGGGGGTCGGATTCGGTCATCGAGGTCCTTACTCCTTGTTCCAGGGCACCTCGACGGTCTCGCCGCCGGGCAGGTACAGGAAGGTCACCTTGTCCGGGTGGACCATGCCGTACAGGTCGGCCTGGGCCTGGAGGTTGACCGGCGTGTCCAGGTTCGCGAGCTCGTCCTCGAGGGCCTGCTCGGTCTGGTCGAGCTCACCCGCCTGGGTGCGCAGCTCCTGCAGCCGGTAGGCGTCCTCGTTGATGACCGTGTTGAGCACGAGCAGGCCGAAGATGCCGGCGACGACCAGCGCGAGGATGCCGCCGACGAACGCCGGGCGCGGCACCTCGACCGGCTCGGGCGCGGGCTTGGCCTTCGTCTCCGTGCGGGTGCGCGGGAGGACGACGGTCTCGCGCTGCGGCGCGGCCGGGGTCTCGACGGGCGGCGCCTCGACCGGTGCGGTCGCGGGCTGGACGGCGAGGTTCCCCTCGAACACAGGCGCGACGGATTCATCGGCGTCGCCGACGAGGCCCCGGCGCCGCGAGGACGCGGCGCGGGCCCGGCGGCGGGCGGCCTTGATGATCTCGTCGGGGTCGGCTTGCGCGCGACGGTACTGGTCGCTCATGGTGCGCCTCCTGCTCCTGTGGACGGTGCGATGCGTTCCGCGGCGCGGAGCCGGGCGGGCGCCGCGCGCGGATTGCGGTCGAGTTCGGTCTGTGTCGGTTGCTGG
The DNA here is from genome assembly GCF_040674615.1 of Glycomyces sp. NPDC049804. NCBI lineage: Bacteria > Bacillati > Actinomycetota > Actinomycetes > Glycomycetales > Glycomycetaceae > Glycomyces > Glycomyces sp. NPDC049804. Next base: position 322,325 of record NZ_JBFAMQ010000007.1, on the reverse strand, counting down.
GCCTTCTTCGTAAGGAGTCGAAAGGTGGGTTCGGTTCCGGGGAGGTCGACGGGCAGGCCCGCCGGGCTGGTGGAGGCGGCTCGCTTCGCGAGCTCCTGCTTGGTGATGCGGTCTTCGAGCGAGTGGTAGGAGAGGACGACGACGCGGCCGCCGGGGGCCATCACGTCGAGCGCGGCGGGCAGCGCGCGCTGCCAGGTGTCGAGCTCGCCGTTGACCTCGATCCGCAGGGCCTGGAAGGTGCGCTTGGCGGGGTTGCCGCCGGTGCGCTTGCCCGCCTGGGGGATCGCGTCCTTGACGAGCTCGGCGAGTTCGCTGCTGGAGGTGATGCGGGCCTTCTCGCGGGCCTTGACGATCGCGGAGACGACGCGGGTGGCGAACTTCTCCTCGCCGTACTCGCGGAGGATGCGCACGAGCTCCCCGGGCTGGTACGTGTTGACGACGATCTCGGCGGTGAGTTCGTCGTCGGGGTTCATGCGCATGTCGAGCGGCGCGTCCTGGCTGTAGGCGAAGCCGCGCTCGCGCTGGTCGAGCTGCATCGAGGAGACGCCGAGGTCGAACAGGACGGCGTCGAGATGGTCGAAGCCGTTGCGCTCCAGGACTTCCGGGATCGCGTCGTAGACGGCGCGGGCCGGGATGAAGCGTTCGCCGAAACCGGCGAGGCGCTTGGAGGCGAGCTCGAGGGCGTTGGGGTCGCGGTCGACGCCGATGACCGTGAGGCCGGGGTGGGCGGTCAGCATGGCCTCGCTGTGGCCCCCGGCGCCGAGGGTCGCGTCGACGTACACCGCGCCGGGGCGCGAGGCGGCGGGCGCCAGGTACTCGAGCACTTCGTCGAGCATGACGGGGATGTGCGGCGCGTTCATTCCGCTCACCTCCTTCTCTACAGTCCTTCGGGCAGGTCGCCCTCTTCGATGTCGGCGAAGGCCTCTTCTGAGGCCTCCAGGTACTCGTCCCAGGTGGGGGTGTTCCATATCTCGACGCGGTTGGACGCGCCGATGACGGTGAGGTCGCGGTCGAGGCCGGCGTACTCGCGCAGCCGCGGCGGGATGGTGACACGGCCCTGCTTGTCGGGGACCTCGTCGTGGGCGGAGGCGAAGAAGACGCGGCTGTAGGCGCGGGCGGTCTTGCTCGACATGGGCGCCTGCTGGAGCGATTCGGCGATGCGCGTGAACTCCGCTTCGGGGAACACGTAGAGGCAGCGCTCCTGTCCCTTGGTGATCACGATGCCTTCCGCCAGTCCTTCCCTGAATTTCGCGGGGAGGATGACGCGGCCCTTGTCGTCCAGGCGCGGGTTGTGGGTGCCGAGGAACATCGGCGCCACCCCCCGTGACTCTCAGGCTGCGCGGCCGCTCCGACCGCGTCGATGGGGTGATGGCCCCACCATTGCGCCCCACCTTACTCCACTCTCCCCCACCGTTGGGGGTTGTTTCCGCGTGGCATTCGTGGTGGGCGTGGCGTATGGGCTGGTCAGGATTGGTGGAGGAGGGTGGAGTGACGAGTGCGCAACACGTGGCCTGGAAGATGAATTTCGTTCACGGTTCACTCGCGCGGGTGGGTTGGGGCCCTTGGGGTCCGCGATCCGCGCGACGAGGCGGGCACGCAGGGCGAGGGACGCGGGCACGGTGCGCGGCGGCGCGGTCACTGTGGAGTGACCGGTGGCGGGGAGTGGAGGGCCGCACCGCTGCCAGGTGCGCCGGGGGCATCGGCGTTCGTCGCTGCCTCGCGTTGCCGGGTCCGCTCAACCTCACGCGGGGCCGCCACTCATCACGCGTTCCGGTGCGCATGTGACAAACTCTTCTGCATAGTCACCGGTTCCGATCAAGCCGAAAGCGAGCCTGCATGAGCGCGAATCTGACCCCACGCGCGAAATTCGCCACCACGCTGTTGCGGACCGCGGCGGCGCTCTCGCGGGCGACGGGCCGCGGCGACGGCTCGGTGATCGGCGGGCGCGTCGGGTTGATCGTCGAACCGAGGCTGCTGGAGCTGCTGGCCGAAGGCCGCCACGTAGTACTCATCTCGGGCACGAACGGCAAGACGACGACGACCCGGTTCACGACGGCGGCGATCGAGGCGATCGGGAAGGTCGCCACCAACTCGTTCGGCGCGAACATGCCGACCGGGCACACGACGGCGCTCGCGAAGGCCCCCAAAGCCGAGTACGCGGCGCTGGAGTGCGACGAGCACTACCTGGGCCAGCTGCTCGACGCGGCGAGCCCCAAAGTCGTCGCGCTGCTGAACCTCTCGCGCGACCAGCTGGACCGGGCCATGGAGGTCACGGCGCTGGCGGCGAAGTGGCGCCAGACCCTGCAGACCTCCGCGGGCCAGTCGACGATCGTGGCGAACGCGGACGACCCGCTCATCGTGTGGGCCGCCTCGGTCTGCCAGCGCGTCGTGTGGGTCGCGGCGGGCCAGTCGTGGACGGCGGACTCGGCGATCTGCCCGAACTGCGGTTCGCACCTGGACCGGTTCGGCGAGTTCTGGCGCTGCACGAACTGCGGCCTGAACCGGCCGAGCCCGCAGTGGTCGGTGGCGCAGGAGGGCGAGGCCGTGGTCGGCCCCGACGGGCGCCGGTACGAGCTGAACCTGCAGCTCCCGGGCCGGGTGAACCGCGCGAACGCGGCCACGGCGCTGGCCGTGGCGAGCCTGTTCGGGGTAGACCCGGCGCAGGCGGCGCCCCGGCTCTCGGAGGTCGCCTCGGTGGCCGGCCGGTACGCGAAGGTCGAGCGTGAGGGCCGCCAGCTGCGGCTGCTGCTGGCGAAGAACCCCGCGGGCTGGCTCGAGTCGTTCGACATGATCGAGCCCCACCCGCCGGTGGTCCTGTCGCTGAACGCGCGCGAGGTGGACGGGTTCGACACGTCCTGGATCTACGACGTCGACTTCACGTCCCTGGCGGGCCGCAAGGTCGTGGTGACCGGCGACCGCCGCACGGACCTGGCGGTGCGCCTGGAGGTCGACGGGGTCGACTTCATCGTGGTGGACGACATCAGGGCCGCGATCGCGGCGGTGCCGCCGGGGCCGGTGGAGGTCGTCGCGAACTACACGGCGTTCCAGGACATCCGCGCCGAATTCAACCGGGTCAACTAGCGAGAGAGAGCGTCCCACCGTGGCCATGAGCACTTTGCGCATCGTCTGGCTCTACCCCGACCTGCTGTCGACCTACGGCGACCGGGGCAACCTGCTGGTGCTCGCGCACCGCGCCCGCGCGCGCGGCATCGACGTGGAGCCCATGCAGGTCCGCAGCGACCAGCGGGTCCCGCACACCGCGGACATGTACCTGATCGGCGGCGGCGAGGACGGCCCGCAGGCCGTGGCCGCCGACCGGCTGCTGCAGGACGGCGCGCTGAACCGGGCCGCCGAGGCGGGCAAGCCGATCCTGGCGATCTGCGCCGGGTACCAGCTCCTGGGCTCGTCGTTCTACGCCAACGGCCGCGCCTACGAGGGCCTGAACATCCTCGACCTGCGCTCGGACCGCGGCCCGTCGCGGGCCGTGGGCGAGATCGCCGGCGACGCGGCGCCGCAGCTGGGGATCGGGCAGATCACCGGGTTCGAGAACCACGGCGGCCGCACCCACCTGGGCGAGGCGGTGCAGCCGCTCGCGCGCGTGACGGCGGGCATCGGCAACGACGGCACCACCGAGGGCGCCTGGGCGGGGCACGTGATCGGCACGTACATGCACGGCCCGGGCCTGGCCCGCAACCCGCGCCTGGCGGACCTGCTGCTGGCGTGGGCGGTCGGAGTGGACCCGTCGCAGCTCCCGCCGATCGACGACACCTGGCCGGAGCGGCTGCGCGCCGAGCGGTTCGGGGCGCTGGCGGCCGCGCAGTAGATCGGCCGCCCCCGGGGAACGCGCATCGCACTCGCATTAGGCTGGCGAAACCACCCAGATGCGGTTAGTTTTGTCAGGCAACTAACTGCCCCTCGGGCGCGGCACCCCGGCCGCGCCCGTGCGATGCGCGCGAGGAGAACCCCATGGACTGGCCCAAAGGCGTCAGCGGACTGAGCTACGGCGGCGACTACAACCCCGAGCAGTGGCCCGAAGAAGTCTGGGACGACGACGTCATGCTCATGCGCGAGGCGGGGGTGAACCTCGTCAGCGTCGGCGTCTTCTCCTGGGCCAGGCTCGAACCGCGCCAAGGCGAGTACGACTTCGACTGGCTCGACACCGTGCTCGAGAAGCTCCACGCCGGCGGCATCGGCGTCAACCTCGCCACCCCGACCGCCTCCCCGCCGCCGTGGTTCACCCTCGCCCACCCCGACGCGCTCAACACCCGCCCCGACGGCGTCCGGCAGGTGCACGGCTCCCGCGACACCTACGACATCTGCGCGCCCGCCTACCGCGAGGCCTCGCGGACGATCGCCGCGAAGCTCGCCGAGCGGTACGCCGACCACCCCGCGCTCGCGATGTGGCACGTCCACAACGAGTACGGCTCCGCCACGTTCTCCGAGCACGCCGAGCGGGCCTTCCGCCAATGGCTGCAGGCGAAGTACACCACCCTCGAAGCGCTCAACGCGGCGTGGTGGGGCTCGTTCTGGAGCCAGCACTACGGCGACTGGGAGCAGATCCTCGCCCCGCGCGCGACCCAGTACCTCGCCAACCCCGCGCACGAGCTCGACTTCAAGCGCTTCACGTCGGATGCGATGCTCGAGCACTACAAGGAGCAGCGCGACATCCTGAGGGCGGCGAACCCGGACATCCCGATCACCACGAACTTCGTGTTCGGGCAGTGGGTCCCGGTCGACCACTGGAAGTGGTCGTCTGAAGTGGACGTTGTCGCGTTCGACTCCTACCCGTCCGCGCCCGACGAGCGCGCCGAGCAGCAGAGCGCCCTCCACGCCGACCTCTCCCGCTCCTGGGCCGGCGGCGGCGACTGGCTCCTCATGGAGCAGGCCGCCGGAACCCTCCACTCCAAGGACGGCCGGATCGCCAAGGCCCCCGGCCGCATGGCCCGCCACTCCATGATGCACATCAGCCGCGGCTCCAAGGGCGCCATGTTCTTCCAGTGGCGGGCCGGGCGCGGCGGCGCCGAGCAGTGGCACTCCGCGCTCCTCCCCCACGCGGGCAAGAACACCCGCGTCTTCCGCGAAGTCGCCGAACTCGGCAACACCCTGCCCGGGATCGCCCACACCGTCGAGGCGCCCGTCGAGACCGACGTGGCGATCCTCTGGAGCCCCGAGTCGTGGTGGGCCACCGGCGGCGGCGCCCACCTCCCCGGTCCCGTCGACTACCTCGAGAACGTCGCCCAGATCCACCGGGTCCTGCGCGACCGCGGCGTCGTCGCCGACTTCGTCGCCCCCGAGGGCGACCTCTCCAAGTACACGACGGTGATCGCCCCCACCACCTACGTCCTCAGCCGGGCCGGAGCCGAGAACCTGCGCTGGTTCACCGCCGGGGGCGGCCGCCTCGTCGCCTCCTACCTCACCGGCGCCGTCGACGAGCACTGCCAAGTCTGGCTCGACGGGTACCTCGGGGGCATGACCGACCTCTTCGGCATCCGCGTCACCGAGCACCTCCCCCAGGCCGCCGGCGAGCCCCGCGCCCTGTGGAACTTCGGCGCCGCCGAGCGCTTCTGCGAACTCGTCGAACTCCGCGGCGCCCAGTGCGTCACCCAGTACGCGACCGGCGACGTCATCGAGAACCAGCCCGCCGTCACCGTCAACCCCTTCGGCGAGGGCGAGGCCTGGTACGTCTCGTGCAAGCTCGTGGACGACGCCTGGGACCGCCTCTTCGAAGAGCTCAAGCTCTCCGGCCCCGGCCGCCCCGGCCTCGACGTCGTCGACCGCGGCCCCTGGCGGTTCATCATCAACCACACCGACAAGGAAGCGCAGGTCGGGAACGTCATCGTCCCCGGCGGTTCATGGGCCGTGGACCGCAAGCCCGAATAAGGAGTTTCGGCCCGCCTCAACGGAGGCGGGCCATACGCTCGACCACATGAGCGAACCCGCGCCCGCCGCACTGAGCAAGAGGGAGCTGTACACCCTCTTCGGCGCGCTCATGCTCACCATGCTCCTGGCGTCCCTCGACCAGACCATCGTCGGCACCGCCCTGCCCACCATCGTGGGCGACCTCAACGGCATGGGCGACTACACGTGGGTCGTCACCGCGTACCTCATCGCCACGACCGCCTCCACCCCGCTGTACGGGAAGCTCTCCGACCTCTACGGGCGCCGGCCGGTCATCCTCGTCGCCATCGTCATCTTCCTGACCGCCTCGGCCCTGGCCGGGCTCTCCCAGACGATGCTGCAGCTCATCATCTTCCGCGGCCTCCAGGGCCTGGGCGGCGGCGGCCTCATCTCCCTCGCGTTCACCGTCGTCTCCGACGTCGTCTCGCCCCGCGAACGCGGCAAGTACCAGGGGTTCTTCGGCGCGGTCTTCGGCATCTCCTCCGTCGCCGGGCCCGTCCTCGGCGGTTGGCTCTCCGAAGTCGACTGGCGCTGGATCTTCTATATCAACCTCCCCCTCGGCCTCGCCGCCATGGTCGCCGTCGACCAGGTCCTGCGCCGCCACCGCTTCCCCACCCGCCGGCGCCGCATCGACTACCTCGGCGCGGCCTGCCTCGTCCCCGCCGTCGTCTGCCTGCTCCTCGCAGTGACCTGGGGCGGCAGCGACTACGCCTGGGACTCGGACGTCATCTTGGGGCTCTTCGGGTCCGCCGCGGTGCTCACGGCCGTGTTCCTCTACGTCGAGACCCGCGCCGAAGAGCCGATCCTGCCGCTGCGCATGTTCAAGCAGGGCACGTTCGCGCTCGCCGCCGTCATCGCGCTCGTCTTCGGCGTCGCCATGTTCTCCGGGATCGTCTACATCCCGCTGTTCTTCCAGATGGTGCGCGGCTACTCGCCCACCGAATCGGGGCTGCTCATGATCCCGATGATGGCCGGGATGGTCCTCACCTCGGTCTCTTCGGGGTTCGTGATCTCCCGGCTCGGCCGGTACAAGTGGTTCCTCGTCGCCGGGTCGGTCGTCATCACCTCCGGACTCGCCCTGTTCACGCAGCTGCACGTCGACACGCCGCTCTGGCTCTCCAGCCTCTACCTGCTGGTGCTCGGCATCGGCATGGGCATGTTCATGCAGCCCTTGGTGCTCGCGATGCAGAACATCGTGCGGATCGAGGACCTGGGCGCGGGCACCGGCACCAACAACTTCTCGCGCTCCCTCGGCGGCGCGATCGGCACCGCCGTCCTCGGCGCGGTCATGACCGCGAAGCTCAACGACGAGCTCGCCGCCAACCTCCCGGCGGCCGTCACGAAGCTGAGCCCGGCCGAGGCCGCCGACTTCGGCGACACCGACCTCTCCGCCGTCATGGAGTCCCCCACGGTGGTCGCGAACCTGCCCGAACCGGTGCGGATCGTCGTCCAGCAGGCCTTCACCGACGGCCTCGACCGCGTCTTCCTCGCCGCGGCGCTCATCGCGGCCGTGACGATCGTGCTCACCCTGTTCATGCCGAATCTGACCCTCCGCGGCGCCGCACCCGCGCGCGCCGTGGGCGACCCCGACGCGGCGGCCGCCGAGATCCGGGCCGACACCGCCCCCTGACCGACGCTCAGTGCAACGCAAGGAGGAACCATGGAGATACTCATCGTCGGCGCGGGCGGGATGGCCCGCGGCATCGGCCTGCGGCTCGTCCGCGGAGGCCACCAGGTCCGCATCGCCGACCGCGAACCCGACAGCGCCGCGGCCCTCGCCGAGGAGCTGGGTGCGAGCGCCTCCGGGGAGGCGCTCGACAGCGCCGCGGGAGCCGAGGTCATCGTGCTCGCGATGCCATTCGAGGGCAACAGGCAGGTCGCGGAGATGTGGGCCGGCCAGCTGTACGGGAAGATCGTCGTCGACATCTGCAACCCGGTCGACTACGCGACCTTCGACGGCCTCGTCACCCCGCCCGGGAAATCGGCGGCCGAAGAGATCGCCGAGGCCGCGCCGGGCGCGCACGTCGTCAAGGCCTTCAACACGACCTTCGCGTCCCGCCTCGCGAACACCGGCAGGCTCGACATCTTCATCGCGGGCGACGACCTCGACTCCCGCAGACTGATCGCGGACCTCTGCACCGACGCCGACCTCCGCCCCATCGACGTGGGCGGCCTCAAGCACGCCCTCGCCCTCGAGTCGATCCAGCTGCTCCACATGAAGGTCCAAGGCGAGATCGGCGGCAACTGGGCCACCGCCCTCACCTTCGCGCCCTGAACCGGAGCGGGCGGCCCGGCTACACGGTCGAGTCGACCACGAAGTCGCGGCCGAGGCCGAGCAGGACGGCGTCCGCCGTCATCAAGGTCAACCGGTGCTGGCACGCCTGCGAGACGATCAGCCGGTCGAACGGGTCGTGGCGGACCAGCTCGAGGAAGTCCCGGATGCCTTCGGCATGGTCCGCCGAGATCTCGAGGAGCTCGAGTCCGTGGGCCGCGGCTTGGTCCGCGAAATCATCCGGGATCTTCAGCTTCCCGAGCATCGACTTGATGGTCAGCTCCCAGACCGTGGCGACCGAGACGTGCACCGCCGCAGCCGACTCGATCCGCTGCCGTGCCCGGGCTCCGAGCCGAGGGCTGTCGTCCATGACCCACAACGCGGTCTGGCTGTCAAGCAGGAGCATCGGCGTCTCCGTAGAACATCTCCTGGATGTCGGGATCGACGTCGAACACCGCGTCGTCGTACTCGAGCCGCCCCTTCAGGCCGCCGAACACCACCGGCCGGTCGCGGTGCGGGACGAGGTCCACGACGGGCTTGCCCGCCTTCGCGATGACGATGTGCTCGCCTCGGGCGGCACGCTCGATCAGCCGAGACAACTGGGTCTTGGCCTCGTGGATGTTCACGACATACGCCATGCAGCGAGTCTATCAAATTAGCCAGGCTTAGCTAAGTTCATCTCGAGTAGTGAGGGAGGCTAGAGGCCGCAGTCGTCCTCACCTTCGCAGATGAAGTAGGTCAGGACGATCCGCGTATCGGGATCGGCTTCCTGGTTCCCGGGGGCTCTTGAGCTGCGCCAGCGCCAGGGCTTCACGCAAGAACCGGGCTCGGGCGATCGCGGGCGCCTCATGGCCGCCGCGCTCGTGCAGCAGCTTGACGGCTACCTCGCGTTCGAGGAGCTGGTCGTGCGCGTGCCAGACCTCCCCCATCCCGGCGCCGATGCGCCGGTCCAGGAGATGGCGGTCTGCGAGGAGGGGGTCGACCACGTGGCGTCCTTCGGGGTGTCAAAGGCCGAACGGGAAAGCGGACCCAGTGTAGTCAGCCGCTGCGCAGCCTCTGCTGCCCGCCGGATCTGTTGCGCGCTATGCCAAGAGGGTGGTGGAGCCGATGGCGCGGCACACGGTTTCGGTCAGGGGCAGCTCTGGAGGTTGTCCGGCTATTGGAGGGAGCCGTCTTCGCGGTGCGGTTGCTTCAGCCGGTGCGAGAGAGATTGAAGAGTCGGACGATGCCGAGCCTCGCAACCTCGACGGCAGCTCCTCGCCACTACGTCGGCGAGCCGGAATGATTGCGCTCGTGGCGATTAGCCACCGTCGGCGAAGATCGGCCGGTTCTCCGGTGATGGTTACTCTGCACGCTCAGGTTGATGGCTGCGGACTTGGTCCCTCGCGGTAGCTTGAGGCATGACCTTCATCGCGCCTGACGTGGAGCGGCAGTTTCCTCCTCTGCAGGGGGGAGAGCGTGCCATGCTCGAAGGCTTCCTCGATTGGCATCGCGACACCCTGCTGCACAAGTGCTCGGGGCTCAGCGGTGGGCAGCTCAAGCACGCTTCCGCCGAGCCGTCGAACCTCACGCTGCTCGGGCTGGTCCGGCATCTGACCGATGTCGAGCATGGTTGGTTCTGCGGCCGCTTCGCCGGCGAGCGGGATCACCCCAGGTACAACTCCCAGGACAACTCCGACGCCGATTTCGAGGAGGCTGGCGACGCCGATCCCGAGGAGGCGTTCAAGCGGTATCGGGTCGCCGTCGAGGCTGCGCGCGCCTCAGTCGCCGAGTGCGACCTCGACGCTACCTTCACCCACCCGTCCGGGAAGACCGCTTCGCTGCGATGGCTCTACCTTCACATGATTGAGGAGTACGCCCGCCACAACGGGCACGCGGACCTTCTTCGCGAGCGGGTCGACGGCACCACCGGCGGATGACGGGACGCATCACCGCGATCAGCAACGCCCACAACCAATAGCGGGCCAGCCTTTAGGTTCGGCGATGTCGCCGGATTCCGGGATGGGCGATTCGAACGGGTCAGGGGATACCATTGCGATGCCGCCCTTGACATTCCGACAAACCGGGATAGAACGGGTTTTGTCAGGAAGGCGACACCTGAGTAGACCGTGGGCATGTTATGCCATTGCTAGGCTGAACTGGCAACGCCGAGCATCTCATCTGCATTCCGATTAGCCCCTGGAGCCTCGTTGTCCTCGACAAAGGCGCACGAGATGAATTCGCCACCGAACCGAGCTGCGGCATTGTCCACCGCAGACTCCCGCATCGCTGATCTCGACGCGTTCGCCGCCGCAGGTCGCAGATACACGACTTGGGAATACTGTCGTGTCCTGGGTTCGCTACTAGCGGCCAGGCGCTCCCACGCCGAACTGCAGTCTGATCTTCAGAGCCGCATCGATCGCGCGGCCATGACACTCGCGGCCCGTCAGGATCAGGGAGGGCACTTTCCCAGCGCGGAATTCGGCTTCGCCGCGACCGAGGTGACGGCCCAGGCCCTGATCACGCTCGCTCAGGCCGGGTACCCGCGCGACCGCACCGTCGACCGGGCCCTGGATTTCCTCGAACGGCAGGTACGACTCAGTGACGGCTCGGTTCGGTCGACCAGCGACGGCGAGGACGTCGGCTGGCCCAGGGGGCCGGAACCAACACGGTCCATCGTCGAGACGCTGGCGACCGGGGAGGGAGTCAAGCGAGTCCTTCCGGCTTCGTTGACACTGCTCGCCTTCTCCTTGTGGGACACCCGACCCGAGCAGCGGGAACTCATCGCGGAATTCCTGCTTCGACAGGGCCGGCAGGGAATGTGGGGCCCCATCCAGCAGGCACCGCCATCGCCGGCGTTCACCGCGGTCGCGCTTACCGCGCTCATCTCCTCACGACACGACTCGGCCCGTTTCGACGACTCGTTCCGGTACCTGCGGAGCACTAGGCTCCGCAATGGGCGCTGGGTACGCGACTTGGACCAGTGGCTCGTCTCCTCACAGGACCACGAGCTCTATGCCAGCATCTCGATCCCCACGACCACCTGGTGCCTGACCGCGCTGGACTTGATCGAAGACCCCCGCTCGGTCCGCGGTTCGCTCGCCGTCCCGGATCCACTCCGGGCGAATGACGAAGCGAGCCCTCCCGCGCCCGGAGGACTGCGCGCACTTCGCAGGATCATGGGCACCAAGCGGTTCCTCAACGGACTCTTCTTCGCCTTCATCGCCATGGCGACAGTGCTCGCGGTCGTCCTTCTCGAGAACCCCGGCGCGACCGCGATCTCCTCGATGCTGTTCGCCTCGTCGGTGGGCCTCCTCGCCTGCACTTGGCAGCTGCTCCAGCAACTCAGACATGATCGGCGCGAACCCGGTCGACAACATCAGTGATTTGCGACATATCACGTCAGGGCACGTTCGGAGCGGCATGTTGCACGTGCAGTTGTGCCATGCATCGACCGGTGCGACAGCGCGGAACATCAACTGCCGCGCATTAGCCGTTCGATCATGAAGCAACGTTCCACAAGACGTTGTGCCACAAGCATTCTCAGATCGACATCGTTGAGTTCAACCGAAGGCGAACACGGTTGAACATTCGTTTGGGAAGTAAGTCAAACATCGATGCCTCGCCAAATGCCCTTCAATGCTGCCAAGAGTTTGCAGGTGCCGCATAAGCGAGACATACATAGATATTTATCTATGTAATTTCTGTCGGGTAATCGACAGTACGAGCGCCCGGAATATACCTATTGCCTGCCCTAAATTCGGGGATCGAAATTACGCTCAGGTACGCTACGGAGATGGCAAACGCAGTGGACCGCCACCGAGCCCGGCCGGGTGGCCAAGGGCCGGAAACGGGCCGGGGGCCGAGGCCGCTGCGAGGTTCGCGCAATTGTCGCCCACACCGTCTAGGCTCGGGCGCGACGCGAAGTGACAGGCCACTACGGGCACCGCTTTCGCGGCGACCTTCGTGGACCTGAACGCACCGACCGGAATCTCACCGAACGAACGGCCCCCAGCCGCTTCCTCCCGCAGCTTCACTCGCTTCCCCAGCCACGCCTCGACAGCATGGCCGCTTCTCACCGGAGAGTCAGTGTCACAACGCCGGTCCCAACTCATCCGCGACATCGACAGCACCGTCGAATACGGACATCGTCAGATCCTGAAGCACCGCGAAGGCCCCGACGACCTGTGGCTCGCCTACTTCGTCGGCGGCACCCAGCTGTCGGTGTGCGCGAGCGCGGCCTCTTTCCAGTTCGACATCCGCATCGGCAGGGCCGAGTCGGGAACCATCGGCGAGAAGGACCACAAGGCACTGATCCGCAGGCTCCCCAACTCCGGAGCCGCCCGCTGCCACGTGCTCAACTATGCCGGACCTGAAATCTCCGCGAAGATCCTGACCAGCTTGCACGAGCCGCTGAAGGGGAACACGACCACGACGATCGCGCACATGCTCGACTTCGTGGCCGGAAAGGTGCGCTCCACCGGGTCTGTGGACACGCTCGACACGCGATGCTCCGGCGGCAACCGCATCTACCCTGCCGCAGCGTCCGCGATCGCGCTGGCGACCTGGCAACCCGCCGAGCGGGAGGCCGAGCTGGAGCGGCTCTCGGCGTTCCTCTGCCGCGAATTCGACCGAGGCAGCGGCGAGTGGCAGCCGGCCGATATGGGCACACCCGATCTCGCGGTGAACGCGGCGGCGTTCACCGCCCTGCGACTCATGGGCACCGGGGATTCCGTGGTCCGACCCGCGGCGCAGGCCATCGTCGCCACGGTGACCAAGGGACTCTCAGGACAGTTCTACGAAGAGAAGCTCGGCAAGAACGCCTCGGACATGTACGTCCCGTTGAAGCTCAACCGGTACTCCTGGGCAACGGAGGCGCTGGTCGCGATGCGCGGGCTGGTCAGGGAGCCCGAGCGGAAGAAGGCGCTCATCGCGCTCGCCCGGACACTGCTCGACCGGTACCGGCCCATGTCCGCGAACAACGGCAACCCGGGCCGCGAGCTCCCCGGGCAGGAGTCCATCGAGGAGTTCGCCCGCGACATGATCGCGCTCTGGACGATTCGGCAGGAGCTGTCCCACCGGTTCGGACCGCGCTTCCTCGCTTGGAGATTCACGACGTGGAAACGCCTGCCGGCCAAGAAGCAGCGCAGCTCGGTCGAGAAGAAAGCGGACCCTGAGCAGCAGATGCTCCACTGGACCAAGGCCAGCGTGATCGTGGGTGCGGCCATCGGCATCGCCGGCATCCTCATCGCCCTCCTGCTCGGCTGAACGGCCCGGCGGGGGCGGCGGAGGTCAAACCGAGAGGCGGACCGCGAAGCCGATGGCGCGGTAGGCGGTCGCGGTGAGCAGGGCGGCTTTGGGTTCGGCGATGTCGCCGAAGTGGACGGCGGGCTTGAGGCCGGTGAGGCGGGGGTCTTCGAGGATGCCTTCGACCGGGCCGCCGGTGACGAGGGCGTCGAACTCGGCGTTGCCGAGGACGGCGAAGACGGCATCGCGGGCGCGCTTCTCGGCGGCGTGGGCCTGGCCCTCGCGGCGGCGCGCGAAACGCTGCTGGGATTGGCCGCCCGCTTTGGTCTTGCCTTGGACATAGGCGGTGTCGGTCTTGGAGGCCTGCACGCGGCCGTCCTGGAGGATGCCGACCGAGTACGCGCCCTTCCTCGCGAGGAGCACGGCGATGCGGCGGGGCTCGAGGGCGTAGTCGCGCAGGTGCGCGGCGGCCTTCAGAGGGTCGTCGTCGAGGAGCCAGCCGGCGGGCAGGCCGCCGGCCAGTGTCCAGGTGACACTGGCCGACATGCCTTCGTTCGATTCGATCGTCCAGGCGTCGCCGTCCGCTCGGTGGGAGGCGATGCCGCCGTTGCGGGTCGCGAAGTTCTCGACCCAGCGCGGGAGCCGTTCGGGCTCGACCTCGACGATCTTCCCGCCGCCTGAAGCCGCGCGGACTCTAGACGTTGAAGCCAAGAGCGCGGAGCTGGTCGCGGCCGTCGTCGGTGATCTTGTCCGGGCCCCACGGCGGGATCCACACCCAGTTGATCTTGAGGTCGGCGGCGAGGCCGCCCTCGGGGCCGCTGCACAGGGCCGAGCGGGACTGGTCCTCGATGACGTCGGTCAGCGGGCAGGCGGCCGAGGTCAGGGTCATGTCGAGGGTGACGACGTTCTGCTCGTCCACGTGCACGCCGTAGATGAGGCCGAGGTCGACCACGTTGATGCCCAGTTCGGGGTCGACCACGTCTTTCATGGCCTCGAGGATGTCGTCCTCTTTGGCCTTCACGGTGTCGGTCATGCGTTCGTCCTTCCGGAGGAGGCTTTGCTCATTTACGGCTCGCGAGCTTCGCCGAGGCTGGCGCGGATCAAGGCGTCCTGGAACGCCTTCCAGCCCAGCAGTGCGCATTTGACGCGCATCGGGTACTTCGAGACGCCCGCGAACGCCACGGCGTCCTCGAGGGACTCCTCGTCGCCCTCGGACTGGCCCTTGGAGTTCATCAGCTCGGTGAACTCGGCCAGCTTCGCCAGCGCGTCGTCGACGGTGGCGCCGTTGACGAGTTCGTACATCACGGAGGCGGAGGCCTTCGAGATCGAGCAGCCGACGTTGTCGTAGGAGACGTCGGCGACCTTGTCGCCCTCCACGTGGACCCGGAGGGTGATCTCGTCGCCGCAGGTCGGGTTGACCTGGTGCGACTCGCCCTCGTAGGGCTCGCGCAGGCCCGCGCCGCGGGGGCGCTTGTAGTGGTCCAGGATGACTTCCTGGTAGAGCTCGTCGAGATTCATCAGCCGAACACCTTTCGCACCTGGCCCAACGCCTCCACGAGCCGGTCTATTTCCTCGTGGGTGTTGTAGAGGTACCCCGAGGCGCGCGTGGTGGCGGTGACGCCGAACCGCTCGCAGGTGGGTTTGGCGCAGTGGTGGCCGACCCGGACGGCGATGCCCTCGGCGTCGAGGATCTGCCCGACGTCGTGCGGGTGGACCCCCTCGAAGGTGAAGGAGACGGTGGCGCTGCGCCCGGTCGGGACGCGAGGTCCGACGATCTCGAGGCCTTCGACGGTCTCGAGCCGGTCGAGCATGTAGCCCGCGAGCTCCTTCTCGTGGGCGCGCACGTTCGCCATGCCGAGCTTGTCGAGGTAGTCGACGGCGGCGGCGAGGCCGACGGCCTCGGCGATCGGCGGCGTGCCGGCCTCGAACTTGGCCGGCGCGTCGGCGAAGGTGGTGCGCTCCATCGTGACGGTCTTGATCATCGAGCCGCCCGTGAGGAACGGGGGCATGGCGGCGAGCAGGTCCGCTTTCGCCCACAGGACGCCGATGCCGGTGGGTCCGAGCATCTTGTGGCCGGTGAAGGCGATGAAGTCGACGCCGAGCTCGGTCACGTCCACGGGAAGGTGCGGCACCGACTGGGAGGCGTCGAGCCCGACCAGGGCGCCGACCTCGCGGGCGCGCCGCGTGATCGGCGCGGTCGGGTTGACCGTGCCGAGCAGGTTGGCGACGTGCACGAAGGAGACGACCTTGCACCGCTCGGTGATGACCTCCTCGAGCGACTCGAGGTCGAGCCGGCCTTCGTCGGTGATGCCGATCCACCTGAGCGTCGCGCCGGTGCGCAGGCACAGCTGCTGCCACGGGATGAGGTTGGCGTGGTGCTCCATCTCGGTCACCACGACCTCGTCGCCGGGGCCGAGCTTGAAGCGCGGGTCGGCGGCGGGGTCGAAGGCGGTGTTCTGGAACGCGTAGGCCATCAGGTTGATCGACTCGGTGGAGTTCTTGGTGAACACCACTTCGTCGGGGCTCGGGGCCCCGATGAAGGCGGCGACCTTGGCGCGGGCGCCCTCGTAGGCCTCGGTGGCCTCGGCGCCGAGCGTGTGGACCGAGCGCGAGATGTTCGCGTTCGAGTGGTCGGTGAAGCGGCGCATGGCCTCGACCACCTGGACGGGCTTCTGCGAGGTCGCAGCCGAGTCGAGGTAGGCCAGCGGCTTGTCCCCGATCCTGCGCTGCAGGATCGGGAAGTCGGCGCGAATGGCCTCGACGTCGAGCTTGCTTGCAGCCTCCACGGGCTCCTTCTTCCTGGTTGGCTAGGCGGCCTTCGTGCCGACGTAGGACTCGTAGCCTTCGGCTTCGAGCTTGTCGGCGAGTTCGGGGCCGCCCTCTTCGGCGATCTTGCCGTCGACGAAGACGTGGACGAAGTCGGGCTTCACGTACCGCAGGATGCGCGTGTAGTGCGTGATGAGCAGGACGCCCGGGTTGCTCGTGGCCTTGGCGTGGTTGATGCCCTCGGAGACGATGCGGAGGGCGTCGACGTCGAGGCCGGAGTCGGTCTCGTCGAGGATCGCCATCTTGGGCTTGAGCAGCTCCATCTGCAGAATCTCATGCCGCTTCTTCTCGCCGCCGGAGAATCCCTCGTTGACGTTGCGGTTGATGAACGCCTCGTCCATCTTCAGCTCGGCCATCGCGCCCTTGAGGTCCTTCATCCAGGTGCGGATCTTGGGGGCCTCGCCGTCGACGGCGGTCTTGGCGGTGCGCAGGAAGTTGGAGACCGAGACGCCGGGGACCTCGACCGGGTACTGCATGGCGAGGAAGAGGCCGGCGCGGGCGCGCTCGTCGACGCTCATCTCGAGGACGTCTTCGCCGTCGAGGAGGACTTCGCCGCCGGTGATCTCGTACTTCGGGTGCCCGGCCAGGGAGTAGGCCAGGGTCGACTTGCCGGAGCCGTTCGGGCCCATGATGGCGTGGGTCTCGCCGGAGCTGATGGTGAGGTCGACGCCGTGCAGGATCGGCTTGGCGCCCTCGTCGGTGTTGACCGAGACGTGCAGGTCGCGGATCTCGAGCTTGCTCATGACAGGTTTCCTTCGGGCGATGCTTGCGAGCCCGTCATGGGCTCAGCGGCGTTTTCGGTGGTCTTGGGCTTGAGGCTGAGGTAGACGTCGCCGTCGCGGACCTCGATCGGGTAGGTCGGCACCGGCTCGGTGGCGGGCGGGCCGGACGGCTTGCCGGTGCGCAGGTCGAAGCTCGACCCGTGCAGCCAGCATTCGATCTGGCAGTCCTCGACGTCGCCTTCGGAGAGCGCCACGGCCGCGTGGGAGCACTCGTCGTAGAGGGCGAACGCCTCCTCGCCCCGGCGCACGAGCACGATCGACGTGCCGTGGATGTCGGCCGCGACGGCCTCGCCCTCCGGCAGTTCGTCGAGCGCGCACACGCGCAGGAAATCGGGGTCGGTCACGGTTTCGCTCATGCTGCGGCACCGGCCTCGATGTCCTCGGGTGCGAGGAACTTCCCGGCGTCGAGACGGGCGACGACGAGCTCGGTGAGCTCCTCGCGCAGGTCCTCGTCCGGGATCTTCTGGATGATCTCGTTGAAGAAGCCCTTGACGACCAGGCGGCGGGCCTCGGCCTCGGGGATGCCGCGCGACTGGAGGTAGAACAGGTGCTCCTCGTCGAAGCGGCCGGTCGCCGAGGCGTGGCCGGCGCCGACGATCTCGCCGGTCTCGATCTCCAGGTTGGGGACCGAGATGGCGCGGGCGCCGTCGGAGAGGACGAGGTTGCGGTTGATCTCGTACGTGTCGGTGCCGGTGGCGGCGTCCTGGATGAGGACGTCGCCGACCCACACGGTGCGCGCGGTGTCGCCCTGGAGGGCGCCGCGGTAGTTCACGTTCGAGTGGCAGTCGGGGACGGAGTGGTCCACGAGCTGGCGGTGCTCGAGGTGCTGCTCGGCGTCGGCGAAGTAGAGGCCGAAGGCGTCCACGGAGCCGCCGCGGCCGGCGTAGTCGACCGACAGGTACTGGCGGACCAGGTCGCCGCCGAGCGTGACGGCGATGTGGTCGAGCTTGGCGTCGCGGCCGAGCCGGGCCTTCTGGTGCTCGACGTGGGTGGCCTCGCGGTCCCATTCGGCGACCGCGACGAGCCGCAGGTGGGCGCCGTCGCCGACCGAGATCTCGACGTTGTCGCCGAGGCGGGCCAGGCCGGTGTGCCGCACGATGAGCGTGACGTCGGCGTGGTGGCCGACCTCGATGTACGTGTGGGCCCAGGTGGCGCCGTCGAGGCCGCCGCCGGTGACGTCGAGCCACACCGGCTCGGCGACCTGCGTCTCGGGCGCGACGGCGACGAGCAGGGCCTTCTCGGTCTTGGCCCAGGCGACCGCGCTCGGGCGGTCGAACGGGGTCAGGATCGAGCCGAGGCGCTTGTCGTCCTTGCCGACGGCTTCGGCGGTGACCCCCGCGGGCAGGCTGCGGATCGCGTACTCGGCGGCCTTGGCCGCCGGGGCGGTCTCGGTGTCGTCGAGGCCGGCGAGGCGCTTGACCGGCGTGTACCGCCAGTCCTCCTCGCGGCCGGTCAGGGCCGGGAAGTCCGCGGGCTCGAAGGAGCGCAGCAGCTGCGACTTGGTCTTCGGGGGCACCTCGCCGAGGCCGTGGGTGTGCGGCTTGGCGCCGGTGGCCAATTCGATGCTCATGAAATCTCTGGTTCCTAGTCCTAGCCGGGCCGCTTAACCGACGGCGCCTTCCATCTGGAGCTCGATCAGGCGGTTGAGCTCGAGCGCGTACTCCATGGGGAGTTCCTTCGCGATGGGCTCGATGAAGCCGCGCACGATCATCGCCGCCGCCTCGTCCTCGGTCAGGCCGCGGCTCATGAGGTAGAACATCTGGTCCTCGCCGATCTTGGAGACCGTGGCCTCGTGGCCCATGTCGACGTCGTCCTCGCGGATGTCGACGTACGGGTACGTGTCGGAGCGGGAGACGGTGTCGACCAGCAGCGCGTCGCACTTGACGGTGGACTTGGAATGGTGCGAGCCCTCGTTGACCTGCACGAGGCCGCGGTACGAGGTGCGCCCGCCGCCGCGCGAGATCGACTTCGACACGATGGTCGAGGAGGTGTGCGGGGCGGCGTGGGTCATCTTCGCGCCCGTGTCCTGGTGCTGGCCCTCGCCGGCCATGGCGACCGACAGGACCTCGCCCTTGGCGTGCTCGCCGACCATGACCACGGCCGGGTACTTCATGGTGACCTTGGAGCCGAGGTTGCCGTCGACCCATTCCATGGTCGCGCCCTGCTCGGCGACCGCGCGCTTGGTGACCAGGTTGTAGACGTTCGACGACCAGTTCTGGATCGTGGTGTAGCGGACGCGCGCGTCCTTCTTCACGATGATCTCGACGACCGCGGAGTGCAGCGAGTCCGAGGAGTACACCGGGGCGGTGCAGCCCTCGATGTAGTGCACGAACGAGCCCTCGTCGGCGATGATGAGCGTGCGCTCGAACTGGCCCATGTTCTCGGTGTTGATCCGGAAGTAGGCCTGGAGCGGGATGTCGACGTGGACGCCCTTGGGCACGTAGATGAACGAGCCGCCCGACCAGGTGGCGGTGTTGAGCGCGGCGAACTTGTTGTCGCCGACCGGGATCACGGAGCCGAAGTACTCCTGGAAGATCTCCGGGTGCTCGCGCAGGCCCGTGTCGGTGTCCATGAAGATGACGCCCTGCTGCTCCAGGTCCTCGCGGATGGAGTGGTAGAGCACCGTGGACTCGTACTGGGCGGCGACGCCGGAGACGAGCTGCTGGCGCTCGGCCTCGGGGATGCCGAGCTTGTCGTAGGTCTTCTTGATGTCCTCGGGCAGGTCCTCCCAGGACTCCGCCTGCCGCTCGGAGGCCTCGACGTAGTACTTGATGTTGTCGAAGTCGATGCCGGACAGGTCGGCGCCCCAGTTGGGCATCGGCTTGCGGCCGAAGAGTTTGAGGCCCTTCAGTCGCAGGTCGAGCATCCACTCGGGTTCGTTCTTGCGCGCGGAGATGTCGCGGACGACCTCTTCGGTCAGACCGCGGCGCGCGTTCGCTCCGGCGGCGTCCGAGTCGGCCCAGCCGTACTCGTACCGCTCCAGGGAGGCGAGGGCCTCGGCCTGGCTCAGCGGTTCGCTCTTCTGCGTGTCGGTCATCTCAAGTCTCACCTTTGACCTGTCGGGTTATCGGTCTGCGCGTTCGGGGTCGGGCAGCGGCACCGGGCCGCTTCCACCGTCGGCGCCCGCGGCCCGCAGGCCGCGGTTCGTGCCGGGCACGTGGGTGGTGCACACCCCGTCCCCGTTGGCGATCGTGGCCAGCCGCTGGACGTGGACGCCCAGCAGGCGGCTGATCACCCGCGTCTCCGCCTCGCACAGCTGCGGGAACTCCGCGGCCACGCCCGCCACCGGGCAGTGGTGCTGGCAGATCTGCCCGCCCGTCGCGATGACCGACGCCGTGGCGGCGTAGCCCTCGCCTGACATGGCGGTGGCCAGCGCCTGCGCGCGGGCCATCGAGTCGTCCGAGTCGACCGCGTCCATGGCGGCCCGGCAGCGGGCCTCCAGGCGGGCGACCTGCTCGGCCGCGAAGCCGCCTACGGCGTCTTCGCCCTCGAAGCGGCGGATCCAGCGCAGCGCCTCCATCGCGAGGTCGTCGTAGGTGTGGCCGAAGGAGGTGCGGGCGGCGGGCGTGAGCTGGTAGCTCTTGGCGGGCCGTCCGCGTCCGGCGGTCTTGACCACGCGGGTCTCGACCTGGCCTTCGGCCTCCATCGCGTCGAGATGGCGGCGGGTGGCGGTGGCGGTGATGCCGAGTTCCTGCGCGAGGTCGGCGGCCGTGGCGTGGCCGCGTTCGAGCAGCAGACGGGTCACTCGGCGGCGGGTGTCCCCGTCCGTCGAGTGGCTGGTCGCCCTCGTCACCATTTCCACAAGGTAAATGTTACTTAATTCGTCCTGGCACGTCGAGACGGCATGTCGTGAGACGGGGCACGCAGGTTTGCCTAACCTCACACACCCCGGGGGCCGCTCCAGCCCACACCGCGAGACCCGGCGGGCGGCGGCGCGGGGCCGCAGGGATAAATTCGCGGCGTGAACCTGTTGCAGCGGTGGTTTAGCAGGCCGGGCGCGGTGCGCCGATGGGCGCTCGCGAGCGTGGTCGCGAACGTCGGCATCATCGTGACCGGCGGCGCGGTGCGGCTGACCGAGTCGGGCCTGGGCTGCCCGGAATGGCCCAAGTGCACCGCCGATTCGCTGGTGGCGACCCCGGAGATGGGGGTCTATGGCGCGATCGAGTTCGGGAACCGGGTGCTGACCTGGGTGCTCGTGGCGATCGCGGTGGGCGCGTTCCTGGCGGCGTGGCGGCGGGTGCCGAAGCGCTCATCGCTGGTGAAGCTGGCGTTCGGAGCGTGCCTGTATGTGCCGGTGCAGGCGATTCTGGGCGGGATCACGGTCTGGACGGGCCTGAACCCGTGGGTCGTGGGCGCGCACTTCCTCGCGTCGATCCCGCTCGTGGCGCTCTCGGTGGCGCTGTACGTGCGTTCGGGCGAGCCCGACGGCGAGATCGTGCCGCTGGTCCCCCACCCGGTGCGGCTCCTCGCCCGCGGCCTGGTGGGCGTGGCGTTCGCGGTGATCGTGCTCGGCGTGGTCGTCACCGGCTCCGGCCCGCACGCGGGCGACGCCGAGACGCCTCGCAACGGCCTCGACCCGGCCCTGATGTCGCAGCTGCACGCCGACCTGGTGTGGCTGCTGCTGGGGATGACCGTCGCGCTGATCGCGACGCTGCACGCGGTCAAGGCGCCCGCCAACGCGGTGCGCGCGGCGTACACGCTGCTGGTGGTCGAGCTCCTGCAGGGCGTCATCGGGTACACGCAGTACTACCTGGACCTGCCCGTGCTCCTCGTCGGGCTCCACATGCTCGGCGCGGGCGTGCTGTGGGTCGCGGCGGTCCTGGTGCCCTTCAGCCTCCGCAAGCGCGAGCCGCACGCCGACGCGGTGCCGCTGCACTACGAGATCCACGGCGACCGCGAAGGCGACCGCATCGTGGAGAAGGCGGCTGAGGAAGCGCCTGTCGCGTAGTCGATGCTGTGCAGCGGCCCCGGGTGATCGCCCGGGGCCGCTTCGCGTTCACTCGACCGAGTCAGGGCCGGCCTCGCCGCCGTAGGTGGCGATCTTGAACTCGGTGGCGGCGAGGGAGAGGGTGAGTTCGCGGATGCGGCGGCGGATGGTGTCGCGGTGCTCGATGAGCATGTCGAGGCGTTCGGGGACGGTGGCGTCGCCGGCGTCGACCAGGTCGACGTAGTGCGCGAGGTCGCGCATCGGCATGCCGGACAGGCGCATCCGGGTGAGGAAGACGAGGCGGCGGACGGCGGCGGCGTCGTAGACGCGGTGGCCGAGGCCGTCGCGGGTGACGGTGACGAGGCCTTCGCGCTCGTAGTAGCGCAGGGTGTGCGCCGAGACGTCCAGGAGGTCGGCGACCTCGGCGATGGTCATCGCCTCGGCGGTCGGACCCGGGTCGGTGAGGTGGCGGATCGCCTCGAAGGAGACCGGGTCGTCGCCGATGGCCTCGAGCGCCCGCGTCAGCAGATCGTCGGTGGACATGCCGCAAACCTAGACGGGCCGGACCGAGGGCGCCATGCCCTCGAAGTCGGCGCTGCGGGAGAGGTCGGCGAGGCGTTCGATCTCGTCGAGGCCGCGCCGGTGCGCGGCGTAGAGGCGTTCGACCGCTTCGGCGCCGAGCGGGAGGCGCAGCGGCAGGTCGTCGCCTGCGACCAGGTCGGTGATGATGCGGGCGGCCTTGTCGGGGTCGCCTTCCTGGCGGCCGTCGACCCCGGCCATGTCGGCGCGGACCGCGGCGAGGGTGTCGCCGTAGACGGCGTCGGCCTCGGTGAACTCGAGGGCGCCGTGGAAGCCGGTGCGGAAGCGGCTGGGCTCCACGATCATGACGCGCACGCCGAACGGGGCGACCTCGCCGGCGAGGGACTCCGACCAGCCTTCGAGGGCGAATTTCGAGGCGGAGTAGGCCGAGACGCCGGGGAACGAGATGCGGCCGCCCTGGCTGCTCATCTGGATGATCGTGCCGCTCCCCTGGGCGCGCATGCCGGGGAGGGCGGCGCGGACGAGCGCGGCGGGGCCGAAGAGGTGGAGGGCCATGAGGTCGCGCAGCTGCGCGTCGCCGACCTCTTCGACGGCGCCGACGACGGCGCGGCCGGCATTGTTGACCAGGACGTCGATGCGGCCGAAGCGGTCGAGCGCGGCCTGGACGAGCCCCGGGGCGGCGTCGGTGTCGGTAACGTCGTGGGCGACGGCGGCGAAACCGCGGTGGGCGGCGGCCAGATCGGCGACCGTCTCGGGGTCGCGGACCGCGGCGAGTACGTTGTGGCCGTTGGCGAGTGCGGCGAGGGCGAGGGAGCGGCCGAGGCCGCGGGAAGCGCCGGTGATGATCCAGGTCGTTGTCATGGGCCCGACGCTATGGCTTCGAGCGCGCTCGAACGCAAACGAGCGTGGCCGGGGTCACCTGCGGGGGCGCGGCGGGTCCGCCGCGAGGGCGTTCCGGGTGTCCCGGATACCCGCCCGTTCCCACCTTCACCACTACCAGCGAAAAGGTGTCCCACAGGGGTACGACACGGTTCCCGGCTGCGGGCCGGGGCCGCAGGGCGAGGCCCTTTGATGGCCGGGACGATACGGCCCCGGGCCTGAGTCCGGGGCGTTCGATGGGCGGGGGCGCGGCGCGATCCGGGGAACGGCGGCATGGACGCCATAGAATTCCCGCGTGACTCAAGCGATCACGCGGCACGACCGCGTCCTCGGATGCCTCGTCGGCGGGGCGGTCGGCGACGCCCTCGGCTACCAGGTCGAATTCGAGCGGTGGGAGGGCATCCAGGAGGACTTCGGACCCGACGGCGTCACCGAACTGCGCTGGAACCAGATCTCCGACGACACCCAGATGACCCTCTTCACCGTCGAGGGCCTGCTCCTCGGGACGGACGGCAGCAGCGAAGAGGACCGTGTCGAGCAGATCCGCCTCGCGTACCTGCGCTGGCTCACGACGCAGCGGGAGCCCATGCCGCCCTTGGGATCCGAAGGCCTCGCCGCGCAGCCCTGGCTGTACTCGCGCCGCGCGCCCGGCAACGCCTGCGTCTCCGGACTGCGCGACGGCGGGCGTCCCGGCGTCAACCCGAACTCCAAGGGCTGCGGCACCGTGATGCGCTCGGCCCCGTTCGGACTCCACTTCGGACCTGATGAGGCGTACGCCTTCGCCGAGCGGTGCTCCCGGATGACCCACGGCCACCCGACCGCCGGAGCCTCGGCCGGGGCGTTCGCGATGATCGTGGCGCACCTGATGAACGGCGAGACGCCGCAGCGCGCGGTCTCCGCCGCCCTGCTCCACCTGCGCGGCGGCATCGACCGCTCCGAGACCGCCGACGCCCTCCAGCAGGCCTTCAAGCTCGCCGGCAACATCCCGCCCGGACCCAACACCTGCGCGCCGCTCGGCGAAGGCTGGATCGCCGAAGAGGCCCTGGCCATCGCCGTCTACTGCTTCCTCGGCACCGACGACGTCCGCAAGGGCCTCACCGCCGCCGTCAGTCACAGCGGCGACTCCGACTCCACCGGCGCGATCCTCGGCAACCTCTACGGCGCGGCCTACGGCCACGCGGCCCTGCCGAAGGAGTGGGCCTCCCAAGTGGAGGGCCGAGAGGTCGTCCACGCCCTGGCTGCCCTGATGGAACCCGTTGCCTGAGGCCGGAACCGGCGGATGGCGGACCGGGCGCGGCTGTGCCAAGCTGAACGGATGACCGCACACCCCGTCCGGAGCAGGCGCGAAGTCGCCGTCCTGCTCGTCCTCGTGGCCGCCCTCGCCGGCCTGTCCGCCTGCTACGGCCCGCTCAACCACGGTCCCGAGGACATGGTGCTCCGCACGCCGATCGACGAGCGCATCCCGCTCGTGCCCGCGTTCGTCATCCCCTACCTCTCAGTGTTCGCGCTCGCGGCGGTCACCTTCCTCGTGTTCGCGCTGCGCGCCGCCGACCTGCTGCTGAGCACGCTCCTCGCGGCGGTGATCCTGCTCCTCATCGCCTACACGGTCTACTTCACCGCCCAGACGCACGTCGCCCGGCCCGACGAGCTCGGCACCGGCCTGCTGTGGGACGGCCTGCGGCTCGTGTACGGCAACGACGAGCCCTACAACGCCTTCCCGAGCCTCCACACCGGGTTCTCGACGGTCTTCGCGATTCACTGGCTCCGCTACGGCGGCCGCGCCGGGATGTTGTTCACCGCATGGTGCGCGCTGATCGTGGTCTCGACGGTCTTCGTGCACCAGCACTATCTGGCCGACCTCGCGGGCGGCATCGCGGCCGCGAGCCTGGCCTCGTTCATCGCCTGGCGCTGCCGAGGGCTCTGGGCCGCTCCGAAGGCCCAGGCGGCGGCATGACCGCCGCAGTCGGCCCGGGGCCGCGCCCGACCCGCGGGAACCGCGTCGAGTTCCTGGTCGACAACGAGGCCGCCTGGGGACGCCTCGCTGCGGACCTCGCGGGCGCGCAGACCTCCGTGCGCTGCATGCTGTTCATGCTCGACCTGCCCCACGTGCGCATGGGCTTCGGCGAGGAAGTCGAGGGCCGCCCGGGCGCACCCGGCAGCGTCCGCATCGAGGAGGTCCTGCTCACGGCCGCCCGCCGCGGCGTCCACGTCGACATCCTGCTCAACGACGTGCGCCCCGGCTGGTCCCCCGCCAACACCGTCCGCGGCGTCGAACGGTACTTCGCCCGCCACGACGACACCGGACGCATCCGACTGCGGCGCTTCAGTACCCCGCAGGCCGCGCCGGTCCACGCGAAGCTCTTCGTCATCGACGACGCGCTCGTGCACTCGATCGGCTCGATCTTCGCCCAGGAGTATTTCGACGGCCCGGACCACACTGTGGACGACCCCCGCCGTGGTCACCTGCGCTGGCGCAGTTCGGTGCTCGCCCCGAACCACGACGTCTCCGCGCGCGTCACCGGCCCGGCCGCCGCCGACCTCGACGCGGTCTTCCGGCTCCACTGGGACCACTGCGGCCCCGCCGACCTGCCCGAGCGCAAGCCCGACGAGGTCTCCGGTCCGGTCCCCGTGCAGGTCACCCGCACGCTGCACGGCGGCCGCTTCGCGGGGTTGCCGCAAGGCGAGACCGGCATTCTCGAGTCCTACCGCGCGGCCCTGGCCGAGGCCGAGGACTTCGTCTACCTCGAGAACCAGTACCTCACCTCGAATGCGATCGGGGACGAACTCGTCGCCGCCCTGCGCCGCAGTGGACGGCTGCAGGTGATCGCGCTCCTCAACAGCCGCCCCGACATCCCCGGCTACCCCCTCTGGCAGGCCGAGGCGCTGGAGCGGCTGTGGACGGGCGTCCTCGAAGCGGGCGCGGCGAACCGCGTCGGCGTCTACACCGCCTGGAGCCACCAGGGGCGCTCGATCATCCGGACCCACATCCACTCGAAGGTCGCCATCGTCGACGACACGTGGTTGACCGTCGGCTCCGCGAACCTCGACGGCCTCTCCATACAGGACTCGGATCACCGGCGGCGGGCCTCGCTGCCGATGCGGTGGGCGGGCCGGGCGACCGGGGCGTTCGGGCCCGAGGCGCCGGATCTGGTGCGCGCGACCGAGGTCAACCTGTCGATCGCGGACTTCGAAGGCGGGGACGAGCCGGCCGTCCGGGAGCTGGCCGCAGGGCTGCGCCGCCGCCTTTGGGCCGAGCATCTCGGCCTGCCCGAGGCCGAGATCGTTCGCCCGCAAGGCGGTTGGGCGGCCCTGTGGCGCGACCGCGCCGACCTGAAGCTGCGGTCGCTGCGCGAGAGGCCCGGCGTACCGGAAGCGGCGCGTGTCCTGCCGTTCCCGCACGAGGGCACGCGGGTGCCGCGCGGCCTCGAGCGCTCCGCGGCCTACCTGCGGGCGCTCGGCGTCGAGACCGCGGATCTCGATGTGCGCCAGCGCATCCGTTCGTTCCGGTTCGACACCGGGACCTGGCGCTAGGTGTTCTGTCCTGGGAGGTTGTGAACACCGCAATGGCTGAGACGGGCTGAGACGGGGCGAGGGCCTTCTGGTTCGGTGTGCATCGCTACAAGACACGCCGACCCGGAAAGGCCCTCGATGGCCCACTCTAACGCCCCCTTGACCCCGACTGGCAGACTGCGCCTGGCCCGATGCGTGGTCGAAGACGGCTGGCCCCTGCGCCGCGCCGCCGAACGCTTCCAGGTCTCCCCGACCACGGCATGGCGTTGGGCCGACCGTTACCGCCGAAACGGCGAAGCAGGCATGACCGACCGGTCCTCACGCCCGCACGCCAGCCCCCGCCGGACCCCGACCCGGACCGAGCGGCGCATCATCAAAGTCCGCGTCCTGCGCCGCTGGGGCCCGGCCCGCATCGCCTACCTCCTCGGCTTGAACCCCGCAACCGTGCACCGGGTACAGGTCCGCTATCGGCTACCTCGACTGGCGCACCTCGACCGCGCCACCGGCGATCCGATCCGCCGTTACGAGCGCGCAGCCCCCGGCGAGCTGGTCCATGTCGATGTCAAGAAACTCGGGAACATCCCCGACGGCGGTGGCCACCGAGCGCTCGGCCGCTCGGCCGGGCGCCGTATCCGCACCGAAGCAGCCCCGATCGCCAACAACAGCACCAGCAAAGGCGCGAAGTTCGGCTACGCCTACCTCCACACCGCCCTCGACGACCACTCCCGGATCGCCTACACCGAGATCCTGGGAGACGAAACCAAGGAGACCGCGGTCGCGTTCATGACGCGGGCCCTGGACCATTTCGCGAGCATCGGCGTCCGCGTCGAACGCGTCCTGACCGACAACGGCGCGCCCTACCGCTCGCACCCTGGCGAGACCTGCTGCACGACAACGGCATCAAACACAAGCGGACCCGGCCCTACCGGCCCCAGACCAACGGGAAAGTCGAACGCTTCCACCGCACCCTGGCCGACGAATGGGCCTACGCCCGCCCCTACCGATCAGAACGCGAACGACGCGAAGCCCTCCCGGCATTCCTGCACTGGTATAACCACCACCGCGGACACACCGCGCTGAAAGGCCAGACCCCCGCCACCCGCGTCCACAACCTCACAGGGCAATACACCTAGCGCTCGATCGCCTGCTCGCCCCGCGCGGCGATGGCGGCTGCGATGTTGGCGTGGCGGAACTCGTAGGTGCCGCCCGCCTGCCGCCGCAGGATGCCGCACTTGTGGACCTCCTCCAGGAAGTGCATGGTCTTCCAGGGCAGACGGCGCTTGGGCGCGAGGACGAGGATCGCCAGCGCGAGGTGGACGAACGCGACGGCCCCGGCTTTGCCGCCGCGCAGTGCGAGCGCCCATTGCGCGCCGTAGAGCAGCGCTCCCGCGAGGGCGCAGGCGACGGCGAAGGCGGCGCTCAGCCAGATCCCGTCGGTGGTGACGTACCCGACGACGAAGGCGGGGATGGCGTAGGCGGTCCCGAAGACGTAGCCGACGCGCAGGTCGCGGCGCAGCAGCAGGCGCGGGTTGGTGGCGCGGGCGGCGGGGTCGGGGGTGACGAGGGCGTACATGGCGCCGATGGGGAGGGCGAAGCCGAATCCGATGAGGGGGCCGCGTTCGGCGCCGAACATGAGGACGCCTGCGACGGTGGCGAACAGGAAGATGGGTATGCCGCTTCGGACGGCGATCATGAGCTGCTTGCCGTCGGTGTGGACCTGGGTCTCGGCGGGGAGCGGCGGCCGGTTGCGGTAGCAGAAGTAGCCGAGGAGGCAGGCGCCGACGAGGCCGAGGAGGCCGCCGGTGAGCCAGGCGTCGCGGGGGCCGAGTCCGGCCTGTTCGAAGGCGATGCGGCCGCCGAGGCCGACGGCGGCGAGGGTGAGGACGAAGCCGATGGCGCCGGCGGCGATCCGGGTCGGGGTGCGGGCGAGCATGGATAGTTCCCACCAGCGGATGGCGTCCCAGGTGTCGCCATTGCGGGTGTGCGCGGCGAGGTACTGGAGTGAGCGCATGGCTTCGTCTCGCGGGAGCCGGCCTTGCTTGCGTTCGTTCTTGCTGGGGTGGCGTTTGAAGCGGGTCGGCGCGAATTCGCGGAGGACGAAGGCGGTGAGGGCGGCGGCGTCGGGGAAGCGGCGGCGGTCGGCGAGGTGGGCCGGGCGCAGGTCGGTCGTCGCCCAGATCTCGATGGCGAGGGTGAGGACGAGCGGTGAGGTGAGCGCGAGGAGCGCCGGGTTTCCGGGGCGGAACGGGAGGTCGCGGAGGCCGTTGAGGACGGGCCGCCATTCGTCGTGGGCGGATTCGAGGATGACGCGCTGGAGGTAGGCGCGGACCTGTTTCCTGGTGAGCGGCTGGAGTTCGACGACGGCGGCGTCGTCGAGGGGGCCGCCGTGCCGTTCGGCCTCGGTGTACTCGGCGGTGCGGGAGGAGAGGACGAGCCCGGGCAGTTCGAGGGCGCTCTCGTTGATCGAGGCGATGAGGTGCGTGCGCATCTCGAGGGAAGTGTCGCCGGTGTCGCCGTCGGCGGTCTTGACGCTGATCTCGTCGAACGAGTCGAGGACGGGGAGGATGTGCCCGCCGCGGACGAGGAGGGCGGGGAGTTCGGGGCCGTAGTCCTCGGCGGTGAGCCAGGGGTGCTGGTCGGTGAGGCGGTCGATGAGCCAGTCCTCGAAGCTGTCGGGGGTGTTCCAGTCGGCGAGTGTGAAGAAGACGGGGACGCGTTTGGCGGCGGGGCCGCGGGTCTTGAGGAGGCGGAGGGTGAGGTAGACGAGGGAGGCGCTCTTGCCGCTCTCGGGGCCGCCGAGGACGACGAGCCGGGGCGAGCCGTGCGCGGCGAGGTCGTCGAAGAGACCGGGGAGCTGGGTGAGGGTGCGGTCGCGGCGGCTCCTGGGGGCGCGGCGGCCGGCGGCGGTGTCCCAGTCGAGGTCGATGAGGTCCTTGGGGCGGTTGAGCTTGAGGTTGGTGGCCTCGCTGAACCACTGGTCGCGCACGGCGGTGGCGAGGCGGTCGGCGGCGGTGCGGAGGCGGGTCTCGTCGGCGGGGTCCTCGGGGCGTCCGCGGCGGCGGATCGCGCGTCGGGTGCTGAGGAAGACGAAGGGCAGGACGAGGACGAAGACGACGGCGATGCGCAGGTAGAGGTTGCCTTGGAACCAGGGTTCGGCGGCGGGCAGGAGCATGGGGACGGCGACGACGGCGAGCATGGCGGTGGAGACGCGGGTGAAGAGGCTGTCGTCTTTGACGGGCTTGCGCTGGTCGGGTTCGAGGGGCTGGGTCACCGGGGGTCCTCTCGGCTGGGCAGCACGGTGGTCGCCCCGTCTTGGGAGTATCCCATTTCGGAGCGGTGCGTGGTTGCCTCGCAACACGAAAGGGCGGCCCGGCGAAACGCCGGGCCGCCCGTTTCGGTTTCGTCAGGCGGCGGCCTGGACCGCGGCGGCCACTGCGGGGGCGACGCGGGGGTCGAGCGGGGACGGGACGATGCGGTCGGCGGCGAGGTCGTCGGCGGCGATGTCGGCGATGGCGCGGGCCGCGGCGAGTTTCATCGCCTCGGTGATCTGCGGGGCGCCGGCGTCGAGCGCGCCGCGGAAGATGCCCGGGAACGCGAGCACGTTGTTGATCTGGTTCGGGTAGTCGCTGCGGCCGGTGGCGACGATCGCGGCGCGCTTCGCGGCGGCCTCCGGGTCGACCTCGGGGGTCGGGTTCGCGAGCGCGAACACGATCGAGTCGGCGGCCATGCCCTCCAGGGCTGATTCGGGGATCGAGCCGCCGGAGACGCCGACGAGGACGTCCGCGCCCTTGAGCGCTTCGGTGACGCCGCCGCTGCGGCCGGAGCGGTTCGTGGACGCGGCGAGCCGGGCCTTGACGGGGTTGAGGCGCTCACGGCCTTCGTGGATGACGCCGGTCGAGTCGCAGACGATGAGGTCGCCGACCCCGGCCTCGCTGAGGATCTTGGTGATGGCGACGCCCGCGGCCCCGGCGCCGACGACGGCGACGGTGAGGTCTTCGGCGCGGCGGTCCTGCAGGCGCATCGCGTTGGTGAGCGCGGCGAGGACGACGACGGCGGTGCCGTGCTGGTCGTCGTGGAAGACCGGGATGTCGAGGAGGGCTTTGAGGCGGTCCTCGATCTCGAAGCAGCGCGGGGCGGCGATGTCCTCCAGGTTGATGCCGCCGAAGGACGGCGCGATGGCCGCGACGGTGGCCACGATCGCGTCGGGGTCCTTGGTGTCGAGGCAGATCGGGACGGCGTCGACGTCGGCGAACTGGCGGAAGAGGGCGGCCTTGCCCTCCATGACCGGCAGTGAGGCGGCCGGGCCGATGTCGCCGAGCCCGAGGACGGCGGTGCCGTCGGTGACGACGGCGACCACGTTGGAGCGCCAGGTGTGGGTCCGCGCCAGGGACTCGTCCGCGGCGATGGCCTCGCAGACGCGGGCCACGCCCGGCGTGTACGCGACCGAGAGGTCCTCGCGGCTGTCGAGGGGGACGGTGGTGGAGGTGCGCAGTTTGCCGCCCTCGTGGGCGACGAAGATCGGGTCTTGCAGGTCGATCATTGGTCAAGCCTCATTGCTTCGATGATGATCGCCGACTCTGCGAACGCCGAACGGATGGCTCCGGCTGAGATACGAGTGGCTGAAGAAGACTGGGGGTGACCCAGGTCATCAGTGTAGCTCAGCGGTGACCAGTATTCGGACAGCGGCGGCAGTCCAGGCGGCGCATTTCGCGGGGTCGTCCTCGGCGGCCAACGATGTGGACAGGTGCGCGAAATCAGTTGCGGCCCTTTGGAGTCCGACCCGCTGCAGTTCGGCGGCGGCGGCCTCGACGCGGCGGCGGGACGGTTCGCGGGCGCTGCGCAGGCCCTGGTGCGCGAGATCGGCGCAGGCGATGAGGGCGCCGTCGATCGCGGCGGACACCGGGTCGGTTTCGGCCGCCGCGTCGGCGGCGGCGAGCTCGGCGGTGTCGTCGCCGGGGGCGAAGTCGGGGACGACCGGGCCGTCCTCGGTGAGCAGGGCGGTCGGTTCGACGATGAGCTCGCCGCGGTGGCGGTGGACGTGACCGGCGACGGCCGTGACGCCTTTGAGCAGTGCCTTCTCGGCGGCTTCGAGCGCGCCGGGCGCGGCGGCGCGGTGCGGGACCCGAAGGACGGCGGCGCCGCCCTTCGGGGCGAGGATCTCCGCGGCGAGGCACTGCGAGGCGGGGTCGTAGCCGAGGAGGCGGGTCTCTTCGACGGCGACGACGCGCAGGGACTCGGCGGTGACGCGGGGGCGCACGAGCGCGGGCGGGCGGGCCGCGAGCTCGTCGGCGAGGGCGTCGAGGTTCGTGGCGCGCAGCGATTCGGGGAGGTCGTTCCAGGCCAGGCCGAGCGGCAGGACCTGGGTCTTGGCGAGGCGGCCGGTGCCGAGCTTGAGCGCGCGGGCGGCCGTGCGGGACGCGGCCTCGGTGACGGTGTTGCCCGAGGCCAGCGCCCCGATCTTGCATCCGGCGAGGCGGCGGGAGGCGAGGTCGGCGCCGGTGAGGGTGCCGTCCTCGGGGACGGGCCAGCCGCGCTGGACGGCGAGGACCATGCCGGTCTCGGGCTGGGCGAGGTAGATCTCGAGGGTGCGGGTCTCGCCTTCAGCGCCGACGCGGGCGCCGAGGGCGGTGAGGCGCACGAGGGTGAGCGGGGTGGCGTCGGCTTCTTCGCTGCCGAGGATCTGCGCGGCCGGGGTGCCTTCGACGTATCGGGCGGCGCGGGCGCGGGCGGGGAGTTCGGCGAGGAGCGCGGCGAGGCGCTGCGGGTCGTAGGAGGCGGAGCGGTCCTCGTAGCGTTCGAGCTGGTCGACGAGGTCGTCGACCGCGCCTGCGGGCCAGTGGGCGCGGCGGCGGGTGAGGGCCTTCGACTCACGTTGGAGGGCGGCGCGGAGGACGCCGTCGGCGCCGGTGGCGCCGTCGAGGAGGACCCTCTCGGCGAGGGTGAGCGCTTCGTCGAGGCCGTCCGCGGCGTTCCCACCGCCGACGCTCACGGTCGTGGCGTCTTGGTCCGCCTCGCGGAACGCCCAGACGGCGAGGACGATCGCGGCGTCGCGGGCGGGACCGGTGGCGTCGGTGTGGACGTAGCCGAGGCCGGGCACGAGGAAGCTGACGTTGGCGGCGGGGAGTTCGGCGGCGGCGGGCCGATCGGGGCCGGGCCAGGTGAGGCGGGCGGTGTACCCGGCGCGGCGGGTCTGCTCGGCGGCTTTGAGGGCGTGGTGGCCGAGGACCTCGCGCAGTTCCTCGTCGGTGATGGCGGCGGGGGTGGCGAGGGGTTCGGCTTGAGGAGGCGCAGTGGCGGGCGCGGCTTCGGGCGTGTCCTGGGCGCGCTGGTAGGCGAGGACGGCGCCGATGCGGTGGCGGCATTTGCCGGCGGCGCCGCAGGTGCAGGTGGAGGCTTCGAGGCCGCCGGCGGCGGGGAGCGCGGTCTCGGCGCCGTCGGGGAAGACGGCGGTGAGGGTGCCGTCGTCCGCGAGGGCGACGGTGGGGACGGTCCCGGCGTCGAGGTCTTTGGCGGCGCGTTTGACGAGGCCCCGGTTGGCAAGGGCCGCAAGGGCGTCTGGGGTGAGGGCGAGGAGGTCGTGCCTGGGTTCCACGGTCACGTGCCGAGCCTTTCCGCAACGAATTCGACCAGGTGGGAGGGGGTCATGGCGCCGACGTGGGCGCCCACGTCCGCGAGGCGGGCGGCCATGGTGCGGTCGTAGATCGGGTTGGCGTCCTCGTCGAGGGCGGCGAGGCCGAGGACCTGTGTGCCCTGCTCGCACAGCTGCTTGACGAGGTGGACGAGGCGGGCCTCGCTGCCGCCTTCGTAGAAGTCGCTGATGAGGGCGACGATGGAGCGGCGGGGGTTCTCGATGAGCCCGGCCCCGTATTCGACGGCTCGGGCGATGTCGGTGCCGCCGCCGAGCTGGACCTTCATGAGCAGTTCGACGGGGTCGTCCACATCGGAGGTCATGTCGACGACGGCCGTGTCGAAGGCGATGAGGTGGGTCTTGAGGCCGGGCAGGGCGTGGAGACAGGCGGCGGTGACCGCCGAGTGGATCACCGAGCCGGTCATGGACCCGGACTGGTCGACCAGGAGCACGAGCTGCCACTGCTCGAGCCGTTTCGAGGTGCGCGAGTGGAACTGCGGGCGCTCGATGGCGACGCGGCGGTCCTCGGGCTGGTAGTGCTTGAGGTTGGCGCGGAGCGTGCGCTTGAGGTCGAAGTCGCGCGAGCGCCGGTGCCAGCTGGGTTTGCGGGTGCGGCTGCCGGTGAAGACGGTGCGCACCTGCACGGAGAGCTTCTCGACCAGGCGTTCGACGACCTCTTCGACGATGCGGCGGGCGGCGGCGAGCACCTGCGGGTTCATGAGGTGCTTGGTGCGCAGGACGGCCTTGAGGAGCGACGGGCTGGGCTCGATGCGCTCGAGCACGTCGGGGTTGGTGAGCACGTCGTGGATCTCGTAGCGCTCGACCGCGTCGCGTTCGAGCCGCTCGATGGTCTCCTTGGGGAAGAGCCGGTGGATGCCGTCGAGCCAGTCCACAGTGGTGAGCTGGGAGGGCGAGTCGTCCGCGCCGCGCGGGCCGTCGGTGCGGGCGCCGCCGCGGCGCACGCCGCGCTTGCCGAGGTCGTCGTCGCGGCTGTAGAGCCAGTCGAGGGCGGCGTCGCGAGCGGCGTTGGACTCGCCGAGGCCGCCGAGGGAGTTCTCGGCGGCGGGGCCGAGGACGAGCCGCCAGCGTTCGAGGTCGGCACCGCTGTGCTGGGCGCCGTTCTGCTGAGCACCGTTGTGCTGGTCCTCCATCAGGACTCCCCTCCGAATACGAGGTCTTCCCGGGCGAGGGCGGCCTCGACGCGGGCTTCGAGCGCCATCGCCGCCGCCATGACGACCGGGTTGACGTCGAGGCGCTTGGTGAGGCCGCGGGCGTCGCCGCCGCCTCGGGCCGCCACGAGGCGTTCGGCGATGAGGCCGCGCTCGCGCGGCGGGAACATCGCGAACGCCTGCCGCAGCGCGGGCAGGGCGATCAGGAACTCGTCCTCGGTGAGGTCGCCGATGAGTTCGTCCACTGCGGACACGACGCCCTGCTCTTCGGCGAGCACTTCTTCGCGGGCCAGGGCGAACAGGCCCGAGAGCCAGTCGCCGAGCCGGTCGGGATCGGCAGCGCCCGCCGCGGCTTCGGCGGCGTTCGCGGGCGCGCCGAGCGCCCAGGCGAGGCCGAGGGCCGCGCCGCGCAGATCCGGCGGGGCCTGGCCGTCGACCGCGATCCGCTGCGCCGCAGCGGCCACGGAGGCCGCGGGCGGCGTGAGCGAAGGCGCGTGCCGGACGGCGTCGCGCAGCGCGCGCATGGCGCGCAGACGGCCCTGGTCGGCCGGGCCCGGCCCGGCGTGCAGGCCTTCGGCGAGCCACAGGACGCGATTCGCGGCCGCGGTGACGACGGCGGCGTAGAGGTCGCTGCCGGCGGTGCCGAAGAGGTGGTCGTGGCGCCACAGGGCGAGCACGGTGGCGAGCGCGGGGCCGACCTCGCCGAGGTCGCCGCTGTCGTCCACTGCGGACTGAACGGCGGTGCCGAGGCGGTCGGTGAGGTGCGCGCGGCCGCACAGCGCGGCGTCGAAGAGCATGGCGGCCAAGGCGTCCAGCGCCCGCTCGGCGCCGGCCCGCTGCTCCAGGACGGTCTGGGCGGCGTCGCCCAGCGTCGCGCCGAGCGCCCCGGACTCGATGAGCACCGGGAGCCGGTCGGCGCCCGAATCGAGCGTCCACTGCTCCTCGGCGGTCACGTCGGCGCCCGCGGAAGGGCCCGACTCGCGGCGCACGCCGGGGAGACGCAGCAGCCGCATGCAGTGCAGCACGCGGCTGCGCTCGAGGTGTGCCGGCTTGGCGAGGTCGAGCCGGATCGGGCCGTCGCCGTCGAGGCCGAGCCGGGCCATCTCGGCGACGGCGTCGTCCACGAGCGGCGGACGGGGCGTGTCGGGGTGGAGGCGGCCGACGCGCTCGCCGGTGAGGGCGGCGGTCATCTCGACCACGACCGGATGCGTTCCGGCCGTGAGCAGGCCACGCCGCGTCCAGGGCAGCGGCTGCTCGAGGTCGTCGCTGATGAGGGCGCTGGCGAGGCCGTCGAGGAGGTCGGTGCGGCCGGGCCGGGCGTGGCCGCGCAGGCGCGCGAGCCCGTCGGTGAGGCTCCGCGCCCCGATGAGGTCCGAAGTGGAGACGTGGAGGCCCCGCTCGCGCAGCCGCGTGGTGATGCGCTGCACGAGCGTTGCCGCCGCCTCCTCCGGCCCGGCCTCCCACAGGCGCTGGTAGTACTCGGGGGACGGCATGCCCGACTGGTACCCGGCGAACGCGTCGAGGCGCTTGAAGGAGTAGGGCACGAGGTAGCCGCCGGTCTCGGTGCCTTCCGGCGGTTCGGGGAGCACCGGGGTCGCGGTGTCGCCTTCGGCGGCGAGGCGGCGCAGCGCGGGGGCGTGGAAGCCGCCGCAGACGACGAGCACCGGCCCCTCGGTCTCAGCGAGGGTCGCGCGGATCCATTGGGCCATATAGGCTTCGCGCGCCGCGTCGGGCCCGTCCGCGTCGGCTTCGCCGCGCACCAGGTCGAAGTAGTGGTCGAGTCGTTCGGCGAGGCCCTCGGGCTCGGCGACCTCGACGAGGTGGTCCCACAGGGCGTCCACGTTGTCGACGGCGAAGGCGCGGCAGAGCCGGTCCGTGGCGTCGGTGTAGCGCCGCTCGGCGTCCGAGTAGCGGTTCTCGACGCCGGCGAAGGCGCCGTGCCAGGCGGGGAGGTCGATGAAGCGCACCGCCGCCCCGGCCCGGCGGCCCTCGGTGAGCGCGACCCACTCGGGCGAGTAGTCGCACATCGGCGCCCACGTGCGGCGCACCGCGAGGTCGGCGCTCGCGTACGAGTAGATCGCCACGGGCAGTTCGTGTTCGAGGGCGAGCTCGGCGAGGCGGTCGTTGAAGTCCGCGGGCCCTTCGATGAGGACCGCGGCGGGCCGCAGCTCCTCGATGCGCCGGGCGACGAGGCGGGCGCAGGCGGGCGAGTGGTGCCGCACGCCCTGGACGTGGAGGCGGTCGATCATCCGGGCAGCAGGTTCCGCGCCTGGTAGAGCGACTCCCAGTGCGGGCCTTTGCGTTTGGGGGCCTTCTGCTCGAGGTAGCGGCGCAGGCGCGCCAGGTCCTCGGCGTTGTCCTTGGCCGCGGCCCCGGCCATGCAGTCCACGATGTCCCCGGCCACGGCGGTGCCGCCGCGCAGGTACCAGGCCTTGATGCCCACGGCGTGCGCGACCGAGACGGCCTCGGCGGTCGACATGACCGCCTGCGGGCGGCCCGAGTTCGCGTCGCCGGTGCGCAGG
Source organism: Glycomyces sp. NPDC049804 (assembly GCF_040674615.1). Classification (NCBI taxonomy): domain Bacteria; kingdom Bacillati; phylum Actinomycetota; class Actinomycetes; order Glycomycetales; family Glycomycetaceae; genus Glycomyces; species Glycomyces sp. NPDC049804. Next base: position 285,146 of record NZ_JBFAMQ010000007.1, on the reverse strand, counting down.
TCGCGGAAGACCCGCACGAGCACTTCGAGCACGTCGCGCGAGGGCGGCGCGGGCACGCCGGAGCGGGCCAGGGCGGCCGAGGCCTCGGCTTCGACGAGGTCGAGTTCGGTCTTGAAGTCGGCGATCGGGAAGACCGTCTCGAAGTTGAAGCGGCGCTTGAGGGCGGCGCTCATCTCGTTGACGCCGCGGTCGCGGGTGTTGGCGGTGGCGATGATGTTGAACCCCTCGCGGGCGAACACCATCGAGTCGCCTTCGAGCTCGGGGATGGCGAGCACGCGGTCGGACAGGGGAGACAGCAGCGAGTCCTGGACCTCGAGCGGGCAGCGGGTGATCTCCTCGAACCGCACCACGCGGCCTTCGGCCATGCCCTGCAGGAGCGGCGCGGGCACGAGCGCGCGCTGCGTCGGCCCCTCCGAGACGAGCAGGGAGTAGTTCCAGGAGTAGGCGATCTGGTCCTCGGTGGTGGACGCGCCGCCCTGGATGGTGAGGGTCGAGTCGCCGGAGACGGCGGCCGCGATGAGCTCGGACAGCAGCGACTTCGCGGTGCCGGGCTCGCCCACGAGCATGAGCCCGCGGTTGGTCGCGAGCGTGACGAGCGCGCGGTCGATGAGCGAGGGGTCGCCCACGAACTTGCGCGCGATGCCGCGCGAGTCGTCGCCCACGATGAACGTGCGGGCGGCCTGGAGGCTCAGGGCCCAGCCGGGCGGGCGGGGCGAGTCGTCTTCGGCGGCGAGCTTGGCGAGCTCGACGGCGTAGCGGCGCTCGGCCGGCGGGCGCTGGAGCTTGGGTTCGGCGACTGTGCTCACGGAATCGGTGGTCATGGCGGCTTTCTGGTCAGTGGTTGATGCCGGTGGCGCGGCCGAGGCCGGCGAGGATCTCGGCGACGAGTACGGGGTCGAGGGCGTCGCCGCGCAGGGTCGGAACGCCGCGGCGGCGGTTCTTGGTGGGCGAGAACCAGACCCAGATGATGCGGTGGCGGCGGTCGGGGTCGGGATCGCGGTAGTTGGGACTCGGGTCGATCTCGGCGAGGAGGTGCGCGTTGTCGACGACAGCGGCGCTCTCGGCGTTCAGGCGCTCGCGCGGCAGCTCGCGCGCGAACAGGTATGCGTGTTCGATGGGCTTGTCGGGCTCGTCCCAGTACAGGCGCTTCCAGTCGAGGACTTCGCGCAACGCGGCGAACGTGGCGGTGGCGCCGGAGAAGCGCTCGAGGACGCCGGTGCGGGCCTCCTCCTCGGTGAGGGTCAGGGCAGGGCGGGCGAGCTGGTCGAACGGCTGCAGGATCTCGTAGTCGGCGAACACCTCGGTCCACAAAGGAAGATCGGGGCCGAGGAGCGCGGGGTGGGCGAGGCGGACGCGGCCGCCCTCGGCGAGCTCCAGCGGCTTGTCGTTCACGTCGGCGAAGCTGCCGTCCTCGGCGAGCCGGAACCCCTGCGGCCCAGCGGGGGTCTCGCCGATCCACAGCAGGCCCTTGGCGAGCGAGGCGAGTACCGGGTTCGCGAGCAGGCGCGCGAACCCGTCCGCGTCCCAGATCCGGCTGGCCAGCATCGCGTCCTTCAAGCGGTCGCCCTGGAACGCGAGCTCGGCCGCGAGGTCCTTCGTGAGCTTGCGGAACCGCGCGGTCGAGGCGGCGGCGGTCTCGGCGTCGTCGCGGAGCGAGGGGCGCGGCAGGCGCGCCCTGAGCTTCCCGGTGTCGTCGGCGATCCGGAGCCTCAGCCGCTCGTCGGCCTTGATGTGGAAGGCGCGCGGTCCGAAGTCGAGCACGAGCCGCGCCGGATCGTCCAGCCCGAGGGTGGGCGCGGCGCGGTCCGCGAGCGGCTCCACTTCGGACTTGACGCGGGCGGCGACGTCGGCGGCCTTCGCGGCGGCGGCCTTGCGCACCGTCTCGTGGAGCTTGCCGCGGGACATGCGGTAGAGGGCCGGGAACGCGATGTCGGCGGGCAGGGCGGCGAGGGCCTCCAAGGCGAGGCCGGTCTGCGCGATCTGGCGGGCGCCGGACTTCTTGACCTTCGCTTCGATCAGCTCGGCGGCCTCGGGGCCGCCGAAGCGGGCGAGCTGGCCGATCGTCCAGTTCGTGAATTGGTACTTCCGCGCCAGCGCGAGCGAGAAGCGGGTGAGCGAGTCGCGGTCGCAGGCCTCGGCGACAGTCTCGGCGGCGGGGTACGGGGTGCGGGGCGTCCACTGCGAGAGCACGGCGATCAGGTGGGACACTGCTTGGCGCGGCAGGATCGCCGCACGGTCGGCGGTGAGCACCGGCGGGAGGTCGCTGCGGCCGTGCACGGCACCCGCCGTGGGGTTGTTGAGGAGCGGGCGGTCGGGGTCGGCGAGGACGGCTTCGACGCCGGCGACCGCCTCGGGTCCGTGGACGCCGACGGCCTGGACGACGGCTTCGGCGCCGTGCCGCCAGGCGAGGAGGCGGAGCGCGCCGCGCGCGGTGGTGCGCTGGTACACCTTGGGGCCGAAGGCCTCCGGGACGAGGAGGGCCGCGGTGTGGAGGCCGTGGCGGTCGAACCAGGCGAGGCCGGCGTCGCGTCCGGCGTCGAGGCGCAGGAACCAGTGGGCGGCGAGCGCCGCGGCGGGGGTGCTGCGGATCGGCATCAGTGCGGCGGCGTGCCACGGCAGGTTCTGGAGCTGCTCCACCGCCTGGTCGGCGAGTCTGGGGCCGCAGCGGGCGAGCTGGGAGAGGATGCCGTCGGCCAGGTCGAAGCCGTGGCGGTAGCCGTAGACCCGGTCGTCGTCGATGCGGTCCCAGTAGGTGTCGGGGTCCCATTCGACGAAGTCGGGTTCGAGGGCCAGGGCGCGCTCGAATTCGTCGCCGCGGCTGACGAGTTGCGGCGCGGGGGCTTCGAGCCCGGGGATCTCGCGGGGCGCGGTGCTCTTGCGCTTCTCGGTCCAGGGAGGGGCGACGAGCACCTTCGGGAGGTCTTCGAGCGCCGCCACGGGGAGTCCGGAAGACGGCGACTGGACGGTCACGTCGAGTCGTTCTTCTTGTGGCGCAAGGTGTTCGGCCATGGCCTGCTTTCGTGGGGCGGGATCGTCTCGCATGAGCATAAGAGGGGGGTGCGACACGCTTCCGGCCCACCGCCTTTCGAACAGGCGGCGGGCCGGGGGCGTCGGCTCAGCCCTGGTCGGTGAGTCTCGCCAGTGTGGACAGCAGTTCGGAGGCGATCACCGGGTCGACCGGGCCGAAGTCGGTCTTCGGCGCGGGCACGCCCCAGCCGTGCATCGCGTTGCGCGAGACGACGACCTGGCGGAGCTCCTGCGTGTCGTACATCTCGACATAGCCGACGGTGATGCCCGGGTCGAGGTCGAACACGACGTAGCCGACGCCGGGGAGCTCGCAGAACATGCCCGGTTCGATCCCGGCGTCCTGCGGCGGGGTGCGTTCCCAGCCGCGGCTGGTGAGGCCGAGGAGCTTGCCGACGGGGACGGCGATCCCTTCGAACCGCTCGAGGCGGCCGGTGCGCAGCTCCTCGTCGGTGAAGGCCATGACCGGGCGGGCGAGCTGCGGGAAGGGCTGCAGGACCTCGTAGTCGGCCAGGATCTCGGCCCAGGCGTCCACGTCGTCGAGGATCGCGGGGTGGGCGAGGCGGACGGCGGCGTCGGCGGGGAGCGCGAATTCGTTCTCGTCGACGTCGCTGCAGCCCTTGTCCTCCGCGAGGCGGAACGCGGTGCGGGTCGGCCCGTGATCGGCGATCCAGACGAGGCGCCGGGCGAGGTGCCACACGAGCGGGTGCTGCACGAAGTGCTCGTCGAACTCGGCGGGCGTCCAGGTGCGGCCCTGGACCATGGCTCGTTCGAGGCGCTTGACCTGGTCGGCGGCGACGCTGCGGAGGTCCTTGCGCAGGGCCGCGAACCGCTTGTAGGCGGCGTCGGCCAGGAGCTCGTCGTCCTTCGCGCCGGGCTTGGGGAGGCTCTTGCGGGGCTTGCCGTCCATGTCGGTGACGAACGGCTTGAGCGCTTCGTCGAAGCCGACGCGGAACCGGCGGGGACCGTAGTCGAGGACGAGCGCGGCCTCGTCGCGCAGCCCGAAGTCGGGGACGAGGCGGTCGGCGAGCTGTTCGGCGGTGAGGCCGAGGTTCGCGGCGATCGCCTGGATCTGGTCGGCCGCTTCGGATTTGATCGCGGCGAACTTGGCCTTCTCGGCGATCTGGTTGATCGCGCGGAGCGCGGCCTCGGTACCGATCGCGCCGAGCACCGCCAGGCCGGTGACGGCCCGCTTGTGCTGGTTCTCCCCCGGCCACTTCGCGACGAGGGGCTGGAGGAGGCGCACGCCTTCGTCACCGCCGAAGTGGGCGAGCTGGGTGAGCGCCCAGCCGTCCTCGGAGGGGGCGCCAGCGGTGAGCCACTGCTCGAACAGCGCGATCGAGAAGCGGGTCAAGGAGGTCCGGTCGCAGGCCGCGGCGACGACCGCGACGCCGGGGTACTCGAACTCGGGCGTGCCGAGGGCGAGGACGGTGACGAGGTGGCGGACGGCGGCGTGCGGGAGCGCGTGTTCGCGGCCGTTGAGGAGCACCTGCGGCAGCAGCAGGGGCGAGACCCACGGTGCGGGTTTGGGGATCGGGATGCCGACGGGCATGAGCGGGTCGATGTCCACGAGCGCGCCGATCGCGGCGGCGGCTTCGTCGCCGTACCGGGCGGCGGCCTCGCGCACCAGGTCGGGCCCGTGGGTCGCGGCGAGGTAGCGGAGGGCGGCCTCGGCGCCGGCGCGGAGCTTCTTGGGCCTGCCGAGCGCGTCGGGGACGAGCAGCGCGGCGGCGTCGGCGGTGTGCCGGTCGAGCCATTTGATCGCGAAGGGCCGCATGGTCTTCAGGCGGACGAGGGCATCGGCGGCGTAGCGGGCGCCGGCGAGGTCGGCGAAGGGCAGCATCAGGATGCGGTGGTCCTCGGCGTCGACGACGGTCGACGCCGCCACCGGTGCGACCGCGGCGGCGCCGAGGTTGGCCATGAGCCGCTGCAGGAGTTCGACGCGGTAGTAGCGGCCGCTGGTCTTCCAGCGCGGCAGGAGCTCGGCGGCGGTCTCCGGCGGCGCGAGGGCGAGCATGACGGCCTGGTCGTGCGGGTCCAGGGCGTCGAATTCGCGGGTCGCCTCGGTCCAGCGGTCGGGGGTCCACTCCTCGTGCCCGCGGTGCCGCTCGAAGGCGTGGTGGTGCAGGGAGGACCAGGCTTCGCGTTCGCCTTCAGCCCAAGTGGCGGTGCTGATGGGGAGCGGGTCGAGTTTGAGGACGACGGGTGCGGACGCATCCGTGGCGGCCGTCCAGGGCGGCGAGGCGAGCAGCGCGGGAACGGCCTCGGCGGGGGCCTCGGGGACGGCTTCGCGCCCGGTGGTGAGTGCGGCGAGCGCCTCGCGGGTCGCCTCGTCGGCCAGCGGAAGTACGGTGTCGATGAGGATCGGATCGCTGTGGAGGATCGCGGAGAGCCGGCCGCGCTCGGCCTCGTCGGCTTCGGGGGCGCGCTGTGCGATGAGTTCGACGGCGCGCCTCGGGAAGTTCGCGGCGGCCTCGATCGCGAAGCCCATGACGTGCGGTTCCCGGATCCGGTCGAGGAGCATGCCGAGGGGTTCGCGGCCCGGCATCGCGGCGAGCGCCCGGTAGAGGGTCTTGAGCTCGTCGGTGTAGTTGTGGCCCTCCAGATAGTGTTCGATCACCGGGAGGGCCTCGGCGCCGAGCCGGTGCAGGAGGTCGGCGATCTCGCCGGTGGGCACCCAGTACCGCCCGAGCAGGGCGACGTCGAGCGCGGCGAGGTGCTCGGCGGACGCGACCACTTCGAGGAGCAGCCGCGAGACGGACCAGTTCGTCTGGTGCGCGCGGTAGTCGTCGCAGACCTCCGCCATCCAGCCCTGCTCGTCGGGGAGCACGAAGCTCGCCGCGAGCCGGTGCTCGGGGTCCGTCCGGCACGGGGCCACGGCGGCGGTGATCGCGGTGTAGTCCTCGTCCGAGGCGGCGGCCGCGATCGCCCGGAGGTCGCGGATCTCCTGACGCTCTTGGTATCGGGACCAGTTGTAGGAATTGAGCGGCCGCCGCTCCAGGCCCACGGCGTGCTTGCCGTGCTGCACGGAGTCGAAGGTCAGGGCTTCGACGTAGGCGGCGAAGGCGAACGGCAGGCCGTGCTCGTGCGCGACGAGGTCGAACAGCGGCCGCAGCTTCGCGGGCGAGGAGTTCGTGGAGGGGTTGGCGAGCAGGAGGACTGCCGCCGCGCCGAGCACGTCCGGCTTCCCCTCTAGGAAGGCCGTCGCTGCGGGCCGGACCTCCTCGTTGCATTCCGCGGCGAAGCGCTCGTGGAGCGCGGCCAGATGCGTTGCGAGGTACTCGCGCCCGGCCTCGGGGTCGAGCTTGACCTTGCGTACTTTCGCGTCGCCGCGACGCGGCTGCACGAACCGCTTCCAGGTCGGGGGGAAGGCCAGGCGGTCCTCGTCGGGGAGGGCGGTTGAGGGAGTCTCGGTTTCGGTCATGGGCGACAGCTTAGGAACCGGGTACGACACGGGGTTCACTTGGTGCGCACTGGGATCAGGGAGCGCAGGCGTCCGTGAGCGCACCGAGGACCTCGGCGGCGGTCACCGGGTCGATCGCCTTGCCCGGCAAGGGCTCGGCGTAGTCGGGATGGCGGTTCGCGGTCGTGGCGAAGTGGACTGAGACGAGGCGGTGCAGGCCGTCGGGGTCGGGGCTGAAGTCGGTGACGGGCGGGTCGATGTCGACCAGGAGGCAGCCGCCGGGGACCTGGCGCACCAGCGGGTGGACGTACTCGTGGTCGTCGGGGCTGCGGTACTGGCGCATGATCGGGACGGCGTCGGCGAGCGCGCCGAGCCGGACCGCGCGGCCCTCGAACCGCCGAAGTCGGCCGGTCGCCAGCTCGTCCTCGGTGAACGCCAGCGCGGGGCGGGTGAGCTGCGGGAAGGGCTGGAGGATCGCGTAGTCGCGCAGGATCTCGGTCCAGGCGGCGACTTCGGCGGGAATGAGCGCGGGGTGGGCGACCAGGATCCGGGCGTCTTCGGGCAGCTCGAAGCGGTGTTCGTCCACATCGGAGAGACTGCCGTCTTCGGCGACGCGGAAGCCCCTGACGCTCCGGCCGTCGTCGGCGGCCCACACGAGCCGCCTTGCGAGGGTCGACATGACCGGGTGCGCGGCGAGGCGGCGGAAGTCGGCGGGGGTACGGGTCCGCCGGTCCATCATGGACTTCTCGAGGCGGGCCTCCTCGTGGTGGACGAGGCGTTCGAGGTCGGCGAGGAGCCGCTTGTACCGCTTGCGGGAGGCGTCGGCGGTGGCCTTGTCGTCCCGGACGCCGGGGGTGGGGAGGGTCTTGCGTTCGCGTCCGGACGGGTCGATCAGGCGCGGGTTGAGGCGTTCGTCGAATCGGACGCGGAATTGCCGGTGGCCGTAGTCGATGGCGAGGATCTCGGGGTCGGCGACGCCGAGGTCGGGGATGAGCCGGTCGGCGAGGGTCTCGGGGTCGGTGCCGTGTCTGGCCGCGAGCCGGGCGGCGAGACCGCGGGCGAATTCGGTGGTGGCCGGGAACTTGTCGAGGCTCCCGAAGCGGTGGATCGTCGCGAAGGCGGTCGCGGTGCCGATGTGGGCGAGCACGGTGAGGCCGAGTCGGGCGCGGTCGACGTGGCTGTGGCCGGCCCAGTCGTCGACATGGCCGTCGAGGAGCACCGCGGTGGCGTCCGTCCCGAAGCAGCCGAGCTGGTCGACGGCCCAGGAGTCGGCCGAGGGGGCTCCAGTGGAGAGCCACAGTTCGAACAGGGCGATACTGAAGCGCTCCAAGGACTCGGCGTCGCAGTGGTCGCGGACGGCCTCGGCGCCCGGGTAGGGCAGGCGCGGCGACCACAGCGACAGGGCCGCGATGAGGTGCACGACGGCTTCGTGCGGGAGCACGGCCGAGCCGTCCTTCACCGTCACCGGCGGCAGCATGCGCGCATCGGCCCAGGCCCCCGGTTTCGGGGCGGCGCCGAGCGGCACGTCGGGTGGGGTGTCGAGCAGGTCGCGGACGGCGGCGACGGCGTCGGGACCGTATTGGGCCGCAACGGCTTCCAGTACCGCTTCGTGCCCGGCGATCCGTCCCGCGCAGCGGAGGGCGGCCTCGGCGGCCGGGCGGGTCCGCTTGTCGCCGCCGAGCGCCGCCGGCGTGAGCAGGGGCGCGGCGTCGGCGCCGTGGCGGTCGAGCCAGTCGAGGGCGTGGACGCGACCGGATTTGAGGCGTACGAGCCAGTCGGCGGCCCGGTGTGCGGCCTTGGCGCTGCGGACGGGCACAAGCGCGGCGCCGTACGCGGGTTTGCGGGCGATCTTCTCCACGACCGCGTCGGCGACGGCGACTCCGCCGCGGGCGAGCTCCGAGAGCACGACCGACTGCAGTTCGAGCGCGGCGCGGTTGCGGACGTCACCGACGACCTCGGCCCAGTAGGCGTCCTCGTCCCATTCGCGGAAGGCGGGCCGGATCGCCATGGCCCGCTCGAATTCCGCAGGCTCCCAATGCAGCGTGACTCCGGTGGGCGGCTCGAGGCCGTGCAGCGGCTCGGCGGTCTTGCGGGCTTCGCGCCACGGCGGGCTGACGAGCACGGGCGGCAGGCGGTCGGCGGGCGCTTCGGGAAGCGGGCCGGCGCCGAGCAGCCCTTCGACCGCTTCGCGCGCATCGGGTTCGAGCAAGTCGAGGATCGCGGCGTCGACGGCGGGGCGCAGGACGCCCGCGAGCTTCCACCGGTCGGCCGCCGAGTAGCCGGCGAGGCGCGGCGGGGTCAGGCGCGCGGCCCGCAGCGGGAAGCGGGACACGGCCTTCACGAGCGCCTCGACCACCTGCGGTTCGCCGATCCGGTCGAGCAGGTGGGCCATCGCCTCGTCGCTCGGGATCGCGGCGATGCCGTCGAACAGCTTGGCGCGGACGGTCCCGCCGATGCTCTTGTACGTGAACGTCCCCACGAGGACCGGCAGCGCGTCGGCGCCGAGGTTCGCGACGAGCTCGGGGACGGTCCCCTCGTTCAGGTCCCTGATGTTGATCTTCTTCCGGCCCAGGCGCTTCAAGTGGTCCGGCGTTCCCACGAACCGCCACGGGCCCTCCAGCGAGATCGCTTCGACCGCACCGGATTTGATGTCGTCGCAGGCGTCGTCGACCCACTCGTGCTCGTCGGGCAGGAGGAACGCGGCGGCCAGCCGCCGTCCGGGCGTGCCGCGCCTGTCGCCGACCGCGGCGACGACGCGCGCGTACTCGTCGGGGCCGGCGTTCGCGATCATGGCCCGCAGTCGCGGGACCGGCCCCGTCGGCCGCATCCAGATCGACCAGTTGCCCTTCGACGCGGCCGGGGCCCGGCGCGGGAACTCGCCTTCCGCACCCCAGACCTGGTCGTGCGAGAGCCCTTCGACGAACGCGGCCGCGGCGAACGCGAGGCCGTGGAGGCGGGTCCACGCCTCCACCTCCTCCCGGTAGTGGACGGTGTCGCGGTGGTGGTAGTCCACCAGGCGGCTGCGGACGTGGCGCAGTTGCGCGGAGACCAGCGAGAGGCCGAGCGGGGTCGCCTCGCCGCGCAGGTAGCCCAAGGCGCTCTCGGCGAGGTCCGGATCGGACTCGGGGTCCTCCCATGCCTCGATGGCGGCGTCCCGGTGCTCCGCGACCAGGTCGCTGAACCACGCGGCGGTCTCCGGTCCGGGCTCGAACGGGTAGCGGACGCCGTTGCCGGGGCGGGCGGTGACCAGGGACCGCTCGATCCATTCGGCGGGGACGGCGAACCGCGTTTCGCTCGCGGCGTCGTACATGCGCTCAGCTTCCCGTCGTGCGGCCGCCGGTGAGGCGGTCGAGGGTCAGCAGGATCTCGGAGGCCGTCACCGGATCGACTCGTTCCATGACAGACTGCGCTCGCACGCCGTCGACCGTGTCGTGGTACTCCCCTGTGGACCATTGCAGCTCGAAGGTCTGCGGCGGCATGTTCTCCAGTGCGCCGACCCAGAAGCCCTCGGAGACGTGCATGACGAGGGAGCCGCCGCCGGGCAGCGGGTAGTACAGGCCCGGTTCGACGCCGGCGTCCTCCGGGTGGCTCCGGATCCAGCCGCGCGCGGTGAGGCCCAGCAGCGCGCCGGTCTCGACCTGGACCTTGTCGTAGCGGGTCACTTCGCCGGTGGCGAGCTCGTCCTCCGTGAACCGCATGACCGGGCGGCCGAGCTGCGGGAACGGCTGCAGGATCTCGTAGTCCGCGAACACCTGCCCCCAGTCGGTGAGGGCCGCCTCGTCCAGGTGCAGCGGGTGCGCCAGCCGGATCACCGCGTCCTCGGGGAGGTCGAGCGAGTCGTCGGCCGCATCGGAGTACGTGCCGTCCTCGGCGAGGCGGAACGCGGTCTGCGCGCCGTGGGCGTGAGCGACCCACAGCACGCGGCGCGCGAGGTGCGCCATGAAGGCGTGCTCCGCGAAGCACTGCCGGAACTCGGCCGGCGTCCAGGTCCGGCGCGCGACCATGGCCGCTTCGAGGCGGCGCACCTGGTCGGCGGCGACGGTGCGGAGGTCCTTGCGCAGTTGGGAGAACCGGCGGTACGCCGCCTCCGCGAGCTCGGTGTCGTCCTTCGCGCCGGGCTTGGGGAGGCTCTTGCGGGGCTTCCCCGCGCCGTCGACGACGAACGGCTTCAGCTGCTCGTCGAAGCCCACGGTGAACGCGCGGGGGCCGTAGTCGAGCACCAGCGCGCCGGCTTCGCCCAGCCCGAAGTCGGGCACCAGGCGGTCGGCCAGCTGGTCCCGGGTGAGGCCGAGTTCGGCGGCGATCGCGTCGATCTGGCGGCGCGCCTCCTCCTTGAGCCCCTTGAACTTCACGCGATCGGCGATGCCCTGGATGGCCCGCAGCGCGGTCTCCGTGCCGATCGCGCCGAGCACGGCGAGCCCGGTCACCGCGCGCTTGTGCTGGCCCTCGCCGGGCCATTCGCGGATCATCGGGGCGAGGCGGCGCACGGTGTCGTCGTCGGCGAACCGGGCCAGCTGGAGGAGCGTCCAATTGCCCTTCGCCTCCGAGCCCGAGGCGATCCACAGTTCGAACAGCGCCCACGAGAACCGCGTGAGCGAGGCCGGGTCGAACAGATCGGCGACCACTTCCGTTCCCGCGTACGGCAGGTCGGGATTGGTCAGCGACAGCACGGTCACCAGGTGGGGCACCGCGGCGCCGGGGAGCGCCCGCTCGCCGCCGCGCAACATGACCTGCGGCAGCAGCTCCGGGTCGGCGAGCCCGTCCGTGCTCGGCAGTTTGCCTTGGGGCTCAAGGGGGTCGCGGTCGACCAGTTCGCGGATCGCGGCCGCGGCCTCAGGACCGAACACCTCGGCGGCGGCGGCCACCGCATCGAGGCCGTGCCGCGCGGCGAGGTGCACCAGCGCGGCCTCGGCCGCCGGGCGGGCCTTCTTGTCGGTGCCGAGGGCGTCGGGGACGAGCATCGGGACCGCGGCGAGGCCGTGGCGTTCGAACCAGCGAATCGCGCTGGTGCGGGCCGATTTGAGTCGCAGGAACCAGTCGGCGGCGAGACGCGCGGCCGCGGCGCTGAACATCGGCGGCAGCGCGGCGTGGCGCTCGGTCCGGGTCCTGAGCGCGACGGCGATCCGGTCGATCGCCTCGTCGCCGAACCGCCACAGGATCTGCTGGAGCTCGTCGCCGATGGTGTAGCCGCATGCGCCGTCCCACTGCTCGAAGAGGGGGCGCGACAGCTCCATCGGCGCCTCGGCGTAGAAGGCCGGGTACCTGAGGACGTACTCGCCGCCGTGGCGCTCGAGCCGCCGGCTCCAGGTGTCCTCGCTGTGGAAGGGCCGGTACGACTCCCGTTCGGCGCGTTCGGCATCGCTCCATTCCAGCCGCGCGACGTCCGGCGGGACGAGCCCGGCGATGACGACCTGATTCCGCTTGGGCCGCTTCACGGTCCAGGGCGGTGCGGTCAGCAGCGGCGGCAGCGCGGCGGGGTCGGCCTCGGGGACCGGGTGGGCGGCGGCGATGAGCCGCTGCACGTCCGCCCGTTCGGACTCGGCGAGGGCGCCGGGGTCGAGGCGGCGGGCGATCGCGGCGAGGCGCGGCGAACCCTTGGCGCGCACGGCTCTGCCGAGGAACGCGGCGGGGAACCGCTCGGCGGACGCCGCCGCGGCCTCCGCGACGAAGGGCTCGTTGAGGCGGCCGGTGAGGTAGTCGATCGCCGCGTCGGTCGGCAGGCAGGCGACGGCGCGCAGCAGTGTCCGCCGCTCGTCCGCTTTCGGCTTGCGGCGCAGCGTCTCGGTGAGCATCGGCAGGCTCCCCGGTCCGAGGTTGTCCACGATCGCGGCGACCACACTGGGCGGGCAGTCGTCGGCGGGCAGCGCGGTGAGGCCGGCCCGCGCGAGCAGTGCCGGGTCCTCGACCGCCAGCCACAGCATCGGATCGGGTCGGTGGTAGCCCACGGCAAGGGTCTGCTGGTACTCCGCGCAGGTTTCGGCGGCCCAGTCCCTTTCGCCGGGCAGCAGGAAGAGGGCGGCGAGGCGCTGGGCGGGAGTGCCCCGGTGGGCGGCGACGGCGGCGGCCACGGCCGCGTACTCGTCATCCGCGGCCGCGGCGAGCAGGCCGCGGACGACGGCGATGCCGTTGTGGGCGTCCTGGCCGATCCCGAAGTACCGGCGCCATACCAGATTCCCGTCGACGAGGTGGATGTCGGCCACCTCGTCATCGCGGTAGCGGTAGTACTCGCGTCTGCTCGAGAGGGTCAGCCGGTGGACCGCGGCGCAGACGGCGAACGGCAGGCCGTGCTCCAGGGCCCAGGCGTCGAATTCGGGCCGCAGGATCGAAGCGGAGTTGCGCTTCGTGCCTCCCGCCAGCATGGCCGCCGCGACGGCGGCGCCTCGCGGGTCGGCTTCGCCGTCCAGATAGGCGTTCCCGGCCGCGGCGCACGGGGCGTTGAGCGGATTCGCCAGCGCCTCCCGCAGCTTCGGCCCGTACCAGTCCAGGAGCGCTTTGACACGCGCGGGGGCTTCGAGGTCGAGCGAGACGGGGTCGCCTTGCCGGCGTCCGCGGCGCGGCAGCAGCAGCGCTTGCCAATCGGCGGGGATTTCGGGGAGCACGGGGTTCGGCATGGGGGCCAACTTACACAGGAGGTGCGACAGGCCTTCACATCGCCCATTGTGGAGGCGACCGCCCGGTCGGGGCGGCCGCCTCCGCTGATGTCAGCTCGCGCTGGTGAGGCGTTCGAGGGCCGCCAGGATCTCGGAGGCGGTCACCGGGTCGATGTCGGTGGGGAAGGCGCGCGACGGGTCCTCCGGCTCGGGCCAGTAGTACTGCTCGCGGTTGGCGAGGCGGACGTGTTCGAGGGTCTGCTCGAGGGACTCGGTCACCTCCCCGACCCAGATGCCCGGTTCGAGGGTCACGACGATGTGGCCGCCGGGCACCGGGTGGGAGACGCCGGGCGAGACGCCGCCGTCTTCGGGCGAGGCGCGCTGCCAGCCGCGCATAGTCATGCCGAGGACGCGCCGGACGTCGACCGTGGCGCCTTCGAAGCGCTTGAGGCGGCCGGTGGCGAGCTCGTCGTCGGTGAACGCGAGGGCGGGGCGGCCGAGCTGGTCGAACGGTTGCAGCACTTCGTAGTCGGCGAAGAGCTCGGCCCAGCTCCGCACCGTGTCGCCGAGGAGGACCGGGTGCGCGATGCGGATGCGCGCGTCCTCGGGGATCTCGGCGGTGTCGTCCTCGCCGTCGCTGAAGGTGCCGTCTTCGGCGATGTGGAAGGCGAGGCGGTCGCCGTCGGTCTCGGCGAGCCAGACGAGGCGGCGGGCGAGGTGACCGGTGAGCGGGTGCTCGACGAAGTACCGCTGGAACTCCTCCACGGACCAGTCGCGGCCGGTCGTCATGGCGGTCTCGAGGCGGCTCACCTGGTCGGCGGCGACGTTGCGCAGCTCCTTCTTCAAGGCGGTGAAGCGCTGGTAGGCGTCTTCGGCGAGCTCCGGGTCGTCCTTCGCGCCGGGCTTGGGGAGGCTCTTGCGGGGCTTGCCGTCCTCGTCGGTGACGTACGGCTTCAGCTGCTCGTCGAAGGCGACGAGGAACTTGCGCGGCCCGTAGTCGAGGACGAGCGCGGACGCCTCGCCGAGCCCGAAGTCGGGGACGAGCCGGTCGGCGAGCTGCTCGCGGCTGAGCCCCAGGTCCTCGGCGATGCGGGTGATCTGGCGGCGCGCTTCCTCCTTGAGCGCCTTGAACTTCACCTTCTCCGAGATGGTCTGGATCGCGCGCATCGCGGCCTCGGTGCCGATCGCGCCCAGGATCTCCAGGCCGGTGACGGCCCGCTTGTGCTGGCTCAGGCCGGGCCATTCGCGGATGCGCGGGGCGAGGTCCCACACGGTGGCGTCGTCGGCGAAGTGCATGAGCTGCGTGAACGCCCACGAGTCCTTCGCGGGCGACCCGATCGCGGTCCACCGCTCGAACAGCGCCCGACTGAACCGGGTGAGGGAGGCGCGGTCGCAGGTCTCGGCGACGACCTCGATCCCGGGGTACGCGTAGTCCGGGGTTCCCAAGGCCAGCACGGTGATCAGGTGCGTCACCGCTGCGGCGGGCAGCGCGTGCTCACCGTCCTTGAGGTGCACCTGCGGCAGGAGCGCCGGGGACGCCCAGGTGCCGGGCTTGGGGACCTTGACGCGCGGCTCCAGCGGGTCGATGTCGAGGAGGGCTCGGATCGCTTCGGCCGCTTCGGGACCGTAGGTCGCGGCCCCCGCCGCTACGGCCTCGTGGCCGTGCCTCCCGGCGAGGAACACCAGCGCGGTCTCAGCGTACGAGCGGCGCTTCTTGTCGGCGCCGAGGGCGTCGGGCACCAGGTAGGGCGCGACGGCGCGCCCGTGCCGGTCGAGCCAGCGGACCGCGCTGGGGCGGGCGCCCTTCAAGCGGGCCAGGCGTTCGGCGGCGATGCGGGCGGCGGCGCGGCTGAGGATCGGGCCGGGCAGCTCGTGGCACGCGTGCTGGGAGGCGGGGAGCACGAGCACCTGGTCGATCACGCGCTCGCCGAACCGGGCGAGGATCCGCTGCAGCGCGACGGTGGCGCCGGGATTCGCCGCGGCGTTCCAGTCGCCGAGGAGCCGTTCGGCCCTCTCGACTTCGGCGAAGGCGAGGAAGCTGAGGAAGTGCCAGTCGTCGGGTTCGGGTTCGGGCAGTTCGTTCCAGTAGGCGTCGTCGGGGTCGTAGAAGTAGTCGCGGGTCGCGCTCCAGGCCTCCTGCTCCCCCGCCGCCCAGGCGAGGTGCGCGGCGGGAGCTTCCAGGCCCTCGATGACGACGGGTTTCGCCTTGGGCCGCTTCACGGTCCACGGCGGTGCGACGAGGAGCGGCGGGAGGTCGGCGGGGTCCGCGTCGGGCAGGCGCCCCGAGTCGGCCAGGAGGTCGGCGAGTGCGGCCCGGTCGTCCTCGTCGAGGTGGACGCGCAGATCGGCGTCGACGAGATGGGCGACGGCGTGGAGCCAGGGGCGCAGCGCGGGCGACGCGGTCGGGGCGAGGCGGGCGGCGGTGCGGAGGGTGCGGACGGGGAAGCGGGCGGCGGCCTCTGCCGCGGAGTCCCACACGTTCGGCTGGTCGAGGTGCTCGAGGACGAAGGAGGTCGCCTCGTCGCTCGGCATCAGGGCGATCGCGCGGAGCAGGAGCTTGCGGAGGTCGGCGTCGTAGTTCTGCGTGGCCGCGTACGAGTCGAGCAGCACCGGCAGGGCCGCGGTGCCGAGGCCGCCGATCACGGCCGCGACGTTCGCGGATTCCTCCCGGAAGTCGTTCGGGAGCACGGGGAAGCCCGCCGCCAGATGCTCGCGGCGGCTGACGCAGTGCCAGATCAGGTCGTCGGCGTCAGAGGAGTACGGGCGGGCCTGCGCGAACTCGGCGCAGGCCTCCATGACCCACGCGTCCTCGCCCGGGAAGAGCAGCATGGCGGCGATGCGCTTGGCACCGGTGTCCCGGTGGTCGGCGACGGCGGCCACGACCGCGGCGTACTCGTCGTCCAAGAGCGACGCGAGGAGCGAGCGCACCGCCGCGATCCCGCCGTGCGCGAGTTCGTGCACGCATGTCTCGGGGCGCTCGGTGTCGTGGTGGAAGACGACGCGCTCGGCGATGGCCCCGCCACCGTAGTAGTAGTCCGTCGCGGGCGCGACGGCGAGGCGTTCGACGGTGGCCGCGAGCGCGAAGACCGTGCCGTGCTCCTGGAGCCAGAAGTCGAGCTCGGGGCGCAGGTGCGACTCGGCGCGCCGGCCGTCGTAGTCGAGGATCAGCGCCGCGACGGCGGCCGCGCCGCGCGGGTTCGCCTCGCCGTCGAGGAACGCCTCCGCGTCGGCGGCGTACGGCTCGTTCTCGGGCTTCGCGAGCGCGGTGCGGACTTTGTCGTACCGGGCGGCGATCTTCTGGCGCTGGCGCCCGACCACCTCGGGGCCGGCGGGCTCGAACGGCTTCCCGGCGCGCTTCCCGCGCCACGGCAGCAGCTTCGCCTTCCAAGCGGCGGGTAGCGCGAGCTGGTCTTCTTGGGGCGCAACGTCGTTCATAGGGGTCCTTCGTCAGGGAGCATTGCCCCCGACCATAGAGCGGCGGTACGACACCCCTCGCGAGCCCTGGAGACGCCGCAGGCCCGGCCGAGCGGCCGGGCCTGCGAACGGAGGTCCTACATGAGGAAGGAGTCGACCGCCAGCGCGAGGAACAGCAGCGTCAAGTAGCTGGTGGACCAGTGGAACAGGCGCATGGGCTTGGGGTCCTCGCCGCGGTTGACGCGGCCGAGGAGCTTGTGGCACTCGAGCACGAACAGGCCGCCGGTGACGACCGCGACGATGCCGTAGAGCCAGGTCGTGCCGGGCTGGAGGAACACGGGCACGACGGAGACGGCGAGCATCGCCCAGCCGTAGACCACGGACTCGATGGCGACGCGGCGGGCGGGGGCGACGACCGGGAGCATCGGGATGCCCGCGGCGGCGTAGTCGTCCTTGAACTTCATGGCGAGCACGTAGAAGTGCGGGGGCTGCCAGAGGAAGACGACCGCGAACAGGATCCAGGCCATCCACGACATGTGGCCGGTGACGGCCGCCCAGCCGATGAGCACGGGGGCCGCGCCGCACGCGCCGCCCCACACCGTGTTGTACGGGGTGGTGCGCTTGAGCCAGATCGTGTAGACGACGTCGTAGTAGACGATGGCGCCGAAGGTGAGGAGCGCGGCGAGCCAGTTGACGAGGAAGCCCATGCCGAGGACCGCGATCGCGCCGATGACGAGGCCGAAGACCAGGGCGTTGCGCGGCGGGATCTGGTGCTTGGCGAGCGGGCGCCGCGAGGTGCGGGCCATGAGCTGGTCGATGTCGCGGTCGATGTAGCAGTTGATCGCGTTCGCCGAGCCGGCGGCGAGGGCGCCGCCGATGAGGGTCGCGAAGACCGCTTTGAGCGGCGGCAGGCCGTTGTACTCCATGCGGGCGGCGACGAGCATCGCCGGGACGGTGGTGATGAGGAGCAGCTCGACGATCCGCGGTTTCGTCAGGGAGACATAGGCACCGACGAGCTGCCGCAGGGACGGCTTCGCCGGGGCCTCGCCCTCGGGCGCGGGCAGTTCGATTCGCTTGCGGGCCTGGGGCCGGGGGCGGTCGGCCAGGGCGCGGGTCGGGTCCTCGTTCATCACCGCCCACCATACGGGCCGTGAGGTGGTGGCCTGGGCCGGGGTTGGGGGTCCCACCTGGGCTTCTGTGATGCGAGACTGGCTCGTGGGCGGGTTCACAACCCGCGAAATTCCGTCCTCCGAGAGACGGCGCATAAAGTTCAGCCTGTGTAGGTAGGGTCAGAAGGCACACGTCAATGGCCCAAATACGACGAGTATCAAGGAGTATCCCAGTGGCACAGTTCGAGTGGACCGAGCTCGACCAGAAGGCGGTCGACACGGCGCGGCTGCTCGCCGCCGACGCGGTGGAGAAGGCCGGCAACGGCCACCCCGGCACCGCCATGAGCCTCGCTCCGGTCGCGCACACCCTGTTCCAGAAGGTCATGCGCCACGACCCGAGCGAGCCCGACTGGGAAGGCCGCGACCGCTTCGTGCTCTCGTGCGGCCACTCCAGCCTGACGCTGTACGTGCAGCTGTACCTCCACGGCTACGGCCTGGAGCTTGAGGACCTGAAGAACCTGCGCCAGTGGGGCTCCCTGACCCCGGGCCACCCCGAGGTGGGCCACACCGCCGGCGTTGAGACCACCACCGGGCCGCTCGGCCAGGGCCTGGCGACCGCCGTGGGCATGGCGATGGCCGCCCGCCGCGAGCGCGGCCTGTTCGACCCCGAGCCGGCCGTGGGCGAGAGCCTGTTCGACCACTTCGTGTACGTCATCGCCTCCGACGGCGACATCGAGGAGGGCGTGACGCACGAGGCCTCCGCGATCGCCGGTGTGCAGGAGCTCGGCAACCTCGTGGTCGTCTACGACGACAACGAGATCTCGATCGAGGACGACACCAAGATCGCCCTCGGCGAGGATGTGGCCCAGCGCTACGAGGCCTACGGCTGGCACGTCCAGACCGTCGACTGGAAGTCCGGCGACGAGTACGAGGAGGACCCGAAGGCCCTCTTCGAGGCGATCGAGAAGGCCAAGGCCGTCACCGACAAGCCCTCGCTCATCCGCCTCAAGACCATCATCGGCTGGCCCGCCCCGAAGAAGCAGAACTCCTACGCCGCGCACGGCTCCGCCCTGGGCGCCGAGGAGATCGCCGCGACCAAGGAGCTGCTCGGCTTCCCGGCCGGCGAGTCGTTCTACGTGGCCGAGGACGTCCTCGCCCACACCCGCGGCTCGATCGAGCGCGGCCAGGCCGAGCGCTCGGCGTGGCTGACCGACTTCAACAACTGGGCCGCCGAGTACCCCGAGCGCAAGGCCCTGCACGACCGCTTGTGGTCGGGCGAGTTCCCCGAGGGCTTCGAGGACGCGTTCCCGGTGTTCGAGGCCTCCGAGAAGGGCGTTGCGACCCGCTCGGCCTCCGGAAAGGTCCTCTCGGCGCTCGCGCCGGTCCTGCCCGAGCTGTGGGGCGGCTCGGCCGACCTCGCCGGCTCGAACAACACCACGATGGACGGCGAGCCGTCGTTCCTGCCGCTGTCGCGCCAGACCAAGGCGTACCCGGGCAACCCGTACGGCCGCACCCTCCACTTCGGCATCCGCGAGTTCGCGATGGGCACGATCCTCAACGGCATCAAGCTCCACGGCCCGACCCGCCCCTACGGCGGCACGTTCCTCGTGTTCTCCGACTACATGCGCGGCGCGGTCCGCCTCGCGGCCCTCATGAAGACCCCCGTGGTCTACGTGTGGACGCACGACTCGATCGGCCTCGGCGAGGACGGCCCGACCCACCAGCCGGTCGAGCACCTCGCCTCGCTGCGCGCGATCCCCGGCCTCGACGTGATCCGCCCGGGCGACGCGAACGAGACCGCCGTCGTCTGGAAGACCCTCCTGGGCAAGACCGACCGCCCGGCCGCGCTGGCGCTCACCCGCCAGAACATCCCGGTGTTCGACCGCTCGAAGTTCGCCCCGGCCGAGGGCGCCGCGAAGGGCGCGTACACCCTGCTCGACACCGAGGGCACCCCCGACGTGATCCTCATGGGTTCGGGCTCCGAGGTGCAGCTCGCGGTCAAGGCCGCCGAGACCCTCGCCGGCGAGGGCGTCAAGGCCCGCGTCGTGTCCGTCCCGTCCATCGAGTGGTTCGACGAGCAGGACGAGGACTACCGCGAATCGGTGCTGCCCAAGGCCGTCAAGGCCCGCGTCTCGGTCGAGGCCGGCATCGCCCTGTCCTGGCGGGACCTCGTGGGTGACGCGGGAGTCAGCGTCTCCCTGGAACACTTCGGTGCCTCCGCGCCGTTCGAGAAGTTGTACGAGGAGTTCGGCATCACCGCCGCGGCCGTGGCGGACGCCGCCCGCTCCTCCATCAAGAAGGCACAGCAGTAGCAACGTCGAAGAACTAGCTGGAAAGCTGGAGGAACACCGATGAGCGCGAACGAGAACCTCGCCGGACTGTCGGCGGCGGGAGTGGCCGTCTGGTTGGACGACATCTCGCGTGACCGCCTGGAGACGGGCAACCTGAAGGACCTCATCGCCGGGTCGTCCGTCGCGGGCGTCACCTCGAACCCGTCCATTTTCGCCGCGGCCCTTTCCAAGGGCCACGCGTACGACGAGCAGATCGCCGACCTGGCGGTCCGCAAAGTGAGCGTCGATGAGGCCGCTCGCGCCATCACCACCTTCGACATCCGCTGGGCGGCGGACGTCCTGGCCCCGGTCTTCGAGACCACCGGGGGCCAGGACGGCCGCGTGTCCATCGAGGTCGACCCGCGCCTCGCCCACGAGACGCAGGCGACCATCGCCGAGGCCAAGGCCCTGTGGTGGGCCGTGGACCGGCCGAACACGATGATCAAGATCCCCGCCACCCGCGCAGGGCTCCCCGCCATCACCGCCACCCTCGCGGCGGGCATCAGCGTCAACGTCACCCTGATCTTCTCGCTCGAGCGCTACCGCGAGGTCATGGACGCCTACATGGCGGGCCTCGAGTCGGCGAAGGCCGCCGGGCACGACCTGTCGCAGATCCGCTCCGTCGCGTCCTTCTTCGTGTCCCGTGTGGACTCGGAGATCGACAAGCGGCTCGAGGGCATCGGCACCGACGAGGCCCTCGCCCTCAAGGGCAAGGCCGCGATCGCCAACGCCCGCTTGGCCTACCAGGAGTTCGAGAACGCCTTCGCGTCCGCGCGCTGGGCGGCGCTCGCGGAGGCCGGGGCCGTCCCGCAGCGCCCGCTGTGGGCCTCCACCTCCGTCAAGAGCCCCGACTACCGCGACGTCATGTACGTCGAGGACCTGATCGCGCCCGGCACCGTCAACACGATGCCCGAGGGCACCCTCAAGGACTTCGCCGACCACGGCGAGGTCGAGGCCGACACGATCCGTCCCGCCTACGCGGACGCCGCGACCGTCATGCTCGAGCTCGAGCGCGTCGGCGTGGACTACGGGGACGTCGTCCAGGTCCTGGAGGATGAGGGCGTGGAGAAGTTCATCGTCAGCTGGAAGCAGCTCCTGGACCAGATCGAATCCCAGCTCAGTGAGAGCGGAGAACAGAAGTGAGCGATCCGATGGGCAAGATGGAAGCCGCTGGGGGCCTTGCGGTCACGACCGGCGTCGACGTGAACGCCGCCGTCGAGCGGCTGCGGGCCGAGGGCATCCCCGCCAAGGTCGCCGCCAAGGACGCCACCCTGTGGGGTCCCGAGGCCGAAGAAGAGGCCGCGATCCGGCTCGGCTGGGTCGACACCTTCGTGAAGTCGAAGGAGCTCCTCGCTCCGCTCGCGAAGCTCCGCGCGGAACTCGGCGAGCAGGGCGTCGACCACATCGCCCTCGCGGGCATGGGCGGCTCCTCGCTCGCCCCCGAGGTCATCTCCCGCACCCTCGACCTGGGCATCAGCATCCTCGACACCACCGACCCCGGCCAGATCCTGGCCGAGCTCGGCGAGGCCAAGCTGCGGCGCACCGCCGTCGTCGTCTCCTCCAAGTCCGGGTCCACCGTCGAGACCGACTCCCAGCGCCGCGCCTTCGAGAAGGCGTTCGAGGCCATCGGCATCGCCGAGCACGCGGGCCGCTTCGTGTTCGTCACCGACCCCGGCTCCGCGCTCGAATCGCTCGCGAACGAGCAGGGCTCGCACCTGTTCCTCGCCGACGCCACGGTCGGCGGCCGCTACTCGGCGCTCACCGCGTTCGGGCTCGTCCCGACCGCGCTCGCCGGCGCCGACGTGTCCGAGCTGATCGACCAGGCGGAGACCTTCGCGGCCACCATCGGCAGCGAGGACGACGACCCGGCGGTCGTGCTCGGCGCGGTCATCGCGGCCAAGCCGACCATCACCATCGCCGACGACGGCACCGGCGTGGTGGGTCTGGGCGACTGGGCCGAGCAGCTCATCGCCGAGTCCCTCGGCAAGGACGGCAAGGGCACCCTCCCGGTCGTCCTCGAAGGACCCGCCGCGGCGGGCGCGCGCGGCTCCGACCGCGTGTACGCCACCGTCGGGGGCTCCTCCACGGGCCTGCCGACCTCCGGTTCGGCGCTGGCGATGCCCGACGTGGTCGTCAACGGCCCCTTGGGCGCGCAGTTCCTCGCGTGGGAACTCGCGACCGCGTACGCGGGCTACCTGATCGGCATCGACCCGTTCAACCAGCCCAACGTCACGGAGTCGAAGAACAACACCAACCGCATCCTGGCGGACGGCCTGCCCGAGGAGCGCCCGCACGCGGTCGACGGCGCGGTGGAGATCTACGGCTCGCACGCCGGGACCGTCGCCGGCGCGCTCGGCGAGCTGATCACCGACGCCGACACCGCCGACGCGTACATCGCGGTCATGGCCTACCTCGACCGGATCGACGACGCCGAGGTGGCGAAGCTCCGGGCCGAGCTGGCCGAGCGCACGGGCGCGCCCGTCACCTGGGGCTGGGGACCGCGGTTCCTGCACTCCACCGGCCAGTTCCACAAGGGCGGCCGCCAGACCGGCGTGTTCCTGCAGATCACCGGTGCCGCAGCCGAGGACCTGGACATCCCGGGCCGCGACTACACGTTCGCCGGGCTCCAGGCCGCGCAGGCCGCCGGGGACCGCCAGGCCCTCGAGTCGCGCGAGCGCCCGCTCGTGCGCCTGCACCTGACCGACCGCAAGCGCGGCGTCAACCAGCTGCTCCACGCCGTGAGGGAGCTGAGCTAGATGGGCACCACCCTGCACACCAGCAACCCGCTCCGCGACCCGGCCGACCGGCGCCTGCCGCGCATCCCCGAGCCCTGCGCTCTGGTGATCTTCGGCGTCACCGGCGACCTCGCGAAGAAGAAGCTCATCCCGGCCGTCTACGACCTCGCCAACCGGGGCCTGCTCCCGGCGTCGTTCGTGATCGTCGGGTTCGCCCGCCGCGACTGGGGCGACGAGACGTTCGAGGAGATGGCCCGCGAGGCCGCCAAGTCCCACGCGCGCACCCCGTGGCGCGAAGAGGTCTGGGCCCGCCTGGCCGGCAACTTCAAGTTCGTGCCGGGCGCGTTCGACGACGACGAGGCGTTCGACAAGCTCGACGCCACCGTCGACGAGCTGCGCATCTCGCACGGCATCGTCGGCAACGCGGCGTTCTACTTCTCGATCCCGCCGCTGGCGTTCCCGACCGTGCTCAAGCAGCTCAAGCGCACCGGCATGTCGGACAACCGCCAGGACGGCGGCGGCTGGCGCCGCGTCGTGGTCGAGAAGCCGTTCGGCGAGGACCGCACGTCGGCGGCCGAGCTGAACAAGCTCGTCGACGACGTCTTCACCGCCAACGACGTGTTCCGCATCGACCACTACCTCGGCAAGGAGACGGTGCAGAACATCTTCGCGCTGCGCTTCGCGAACGCCATGTTCGAGCCGATCTGGAACTCCAACTACGTCGACCACGTCCAGATCACCATGGCCGAGGACGTGGGCATCGGCTCCCGGGCCGGGTTCTACGACGACAACGGCGCGGCCCGCGACGTCCTCCAGAACCACGTGCTGCAGCTGCTGGCCATCGCGGCCATGGAGCAGCCCAACGGGTTCGAGGCCGAGGAGATCCGCACCGAGAAGCTGAAGGTCCTGCGGGCCATCAAGCTCCACGACGACCTCGAGGCCACCGCCATCCGCGGCCAGTACGCGGACGGCTGGGTCCAGGGGCAGCCGGTCAAGGGCTACCTGTCGGAGGACAACATCCCGCCGACCTCCACCACGGAGACCTACGCGGCGGTGCAGCTGGGCATCCAGAACCGGCGCTGGAACGGCGTGCCGTTCTACCTGCGCACCGGCAAGCGCCTCCCCAAGCGGGTCACCGAGATCGCGGTGGTCTTCAAGGAGGCCCCGCACATGCCCTTCGCCGACTACGACACCAAGACCCTGGGCCACAACCAGCTGGTCATCCGCGTCCAGCCGGACGAGGGCATCACGGTGAAGTTCGGCTCGAAGGTCCCGGGCACCGGCATGGAGCTGCGCGACATCTCGATGGGCTTCGGCTACGGCGAGACGTTCACCGAGTCCAGCCCCGAGGCGTACGAGCGGCTCATCCTGGACGTGCTGCTGGGCGACAAGACCCTGTTCCCCGACGCGCAGGAGGTCGACGCCTCCTGGGCCGTCGTCGACCCGCTCGAGGAGTACTGGGCCAACACGAAGCCCGAGCCGTACGAGTCGGGCACCTGGGGCCCGTCCGGCGCCGACCTGATGCTGCAATCGTCCGGCCGCCGCTGGCGCCGGGCCTAGAAGGGGAGTCCTGGAATGCACTTGAAGGACACCACCACCGGCGAGATCATGAAGACGCTGGCGAAGCTCCTGCACGAGGTCGGCGGCGCCTCCGGGCTCGCCCTCAACCTGGTCGCGCTCACCACTGAGGACGAGCGCGAAGAGGTCGAGAAGGCCGCGTCCTTCGCGGCGCAGGAGCACCCGTACCGGCTCATCATGGCGATCCCGCGCGACGTGGACGCCGCCGAGCCGCGCATCGACGCCGAAGTGACCGTGGGCGACCGGCTCGGCTCGGCCGAGGCGATCATCCTGCGCCTCGACGGCCCCGCCGCCGCCCACCTGACCTCGATCGTGCTGCCGATGCTCGCGTCGGACGTCCCGGTCGTCACCTGGTGGCTGCTCGACCCGGTCCGCTACGGGCTGGAGCACGAGCTGCGCAGCTTCGCGGACCGCCGCATCACCTACTCGGCCCGCGCGGCCGACCCGGTGCAGTCGCTCTACCGCCGCGCCGAGTCGTACGCGGCCGGCGACACCGACATCTGCTGGACCCGCATCAGCCTGTGGCGCTCGCTCATCGCCAGCGCCTTCGACGGGGTGACCCAGGCGGTCGAGAAGATCACGGTGAAGGCGGACGACGACGACCCGTCGGCGCAGCTGATGGCCGCGTGGCTGCAGACGCGCCTGGGGGTCGCGCCGGAGATCGTCGACACCGAGGTGGAGCGCAACTCCGAGCACCTGCCCGCGATCGCCTCCGTGGCGTTCACGATGGCCGGGGGCGAGACGATGGAGGTCGAGCGGACGGCGGACGGCTCGACCGTGCTGCGCCAGGCGGGGCTGCCGAAGCGCCGCCAGACGCTGCAGGGCCGCACGCTGGGCCAGCTGCTCGCGGAGGAGCTGCGGCACATCGACCCCGACACCGCGTACCGGAAGGTGCTCGACACCTTCCAGGAGCACTACGCGGCCGAGCGGGCGAACGCATGAGCAGCTCGAGTGCGGTGATCGTCCACAACGACGCCGACGTGCTCGCGGAGGCGGTGGCGGCGCGGCTGCTCAACCGGCTCGCGGACGCGCAGTCGCGCAGCGGCACAGGGGCGCAGTCGCGCCGGGGCGAGGCGTCGATCGTGCTGACGGGCGGGCGGATCGCGGCGAAGGTGTACCAGAACATCCTGGGTTCGCCGATCCGCACGGTCGTGGACTGGTCGAAGGTCGACTTCTGGTGGGGTGACGAGCGTTTCCTGCCGTCGGGCGACCCGGAGCGGAACGAGACGCAGGCGCGGGAGGCGTTCCTGGACCACCTGCCGGTGGACCCGGCGCGGGTGCACCCGATGCCGGCCTCGGACGCGGTGGCGACGCCTGAGGAGGCGGCGAAGCTGTACGCGGCCGAGCTGGGCCCGCAGGTACCCGCGTTCGACCTGCTGCTCTTGGGCATCGGCGAGGACGGCCACGTGGCGTCCCTGTTCCCGGGGAACCCGGCGCTGGAGGCTGAGGGCGCGGTCGTGGGCGTTCGCAACTCCCCCAAGCCGCCGCCGGAGCGGGTCTCGCTGACGATGTCGGCGATCAACGCCGCGACGGCGGCGTGGATCATCGCCTCGGGCGAGGGCAAGGCCGAGGCGGTCGATGAGGCCCTGTCGAAGGGCGAGCTGCCGGCGGGTCGCGTGAAGGCGGTGGGCCACACCAGGTGGCTCGTCGACAAGGACGCGGCGTCGCACTTGAAGCACCTGGAGTTCTAGGGCAAGCGCGAGGGCCGGCCGGGATCGTTCGATCCGGGCCGGCCCTTCGTCGTACCGGCGGTGCGCCGCCTGACCTTGCGGCGCGGTGCCTCAGCGCCGTTTGACCGCGCCTCTCAGAACAGCGAGCGCTCGCCGCGGGCGGCGGCGCGGGCGGCGAGGGCTTCGGCGAGGAGGTCTTCGGCCTCTTCCTCGCTGCGGCGCTCGCGGACGTAGGTGAGATGGGTCTTGTAGGGCTTGGCGGTGCGGCGTTCCGGAGGGTTGTCCTGGTCGGGGCCGGCGGGCCAGCCGCAGCAGGTGCAGTCCCATTCCTGCGGGACCTCGACGTAGAGCGCGAACGACAGTGCGGTCTCGTGTCCGTTGGCGCACCAGTACTTGATGTGCTGGCGGGGCACCGGCTCGCCGCGTTCCGAGTGGAGGCCCGGGGTGGCGCCGATGCGTGTGCCTCGGATGGCCTGTCCGTTGGACATATGTGTGATCGCTCCTCACAGACGGGGGATCTTGTGTGGATGTCGACCGGACACGGGTGCAGCGCGGAGCCTGCGGGAAGGGACCGCGCGACTCCCCTGAGCGTCGCCGTGGAGTCACCGGTCGGAGCGGCTGGGGCACCGCCCTCGGCAATTCTATGACGTAAAGCACACACTGTAAAGACTGTCGCGAAATGGTTTCACATTACGGCTGGGGCCGTGCGATCCCGCACGGCCCCAAGCCCTTTCGGCCGGTTCAGTTAAGCGACCCGGCGTTCGCTCGGCAGCTTCGCCTTGGTGAACACGAGCGCGCCGAGGGCCGCGACCAGCGGCACCGCCAGCAGGATGATCGCGAAGCTCGCCCACGGCAGCTCCCAGCCGTACAGCGTCTGGAACGGGTAGCTGGTCTGGAGCGGCCGGTTCATGGTCTCGCGGATGAGCGCGAAACCGACGAACCCTGCCAGGGTCCCGAGCGCCGTTCCGAACACCGCGATGACGACGCTCTGCCACATCGCGAACCGCTTGCGCAAGCCGGGGGCGGCGCCGACGGCCCCGAGCACGGTCATGTCGCGCCGCTGCTCGGCGACGATGAGCCCGGTCGAGACCGCGGTGGCCCCGAACGCGATCAAGGCGCACAGGCCGGTCACGGCCATCACGACGTACGCGATGAACGGATCGTCGTAGTCGGCGACCTCCACGCTCGCGTACGCCTCGCCGTCGGCGATGGTCTGGAAGAAGACCGCTTCAAGCGCCTCCAGGTCGGCCGATTCGGGCTCGGTCGAGGTCGACACCAGGAAGTGCTGCCGCGAAGGCGAAGGCGCCATCCCCATCGCCTCGGCCGCGCCCGGGCCCAGGAACATCTGGTCGAGGCCGAGCTGTCCCCTCTCGACGGCCATCGCGGGCAGTTCGAGGTACGCCTCCTGCGGCTCGGTCGAGCCGCTGCCGTCCGCGTTCCAGATGGAGATCTGCTGCTGGAGGCGCACCGTGCCGGCGTCGGTCACGGCCCACTCGTCGGCGACGAGGACGCCGCCCTCCTCCAGCACCGAGACGGCCCGGTCCAGTTCGGCGCCTTCCAGATCGGTGAACGCCGCGACGACCGCGGGGTCGGTCGACCCGGAGATCTCCTCGACGTAGTTCCACGATTCGGCGAGCAGCTCGTCGCAGCGCGGGTCGTCCCGCGCGGCCTCGATCGCGGCTTCATCGGCCGCTTCGGTCGAGCGGTCGGCGTCCCAGTAGGAGCATCGGTTCTCCTCCGGCCGCACGGCACCCCACGAGCAGGAGACGTCCTGGTCCGGCCCCTCGGCGACCGCCCCGCAGCCGCCCCAGCCCGAGTACTCGGTGACGGGAGTGAGCTCGACGCCGTCGAAACGCGACTCCAGATGCCCCTCGGCTTCCGCGAGCGCCGCTTCCCAATCGATGGGTTCATCGTCGGCGACCTTGCCGACCATCAGCGTCATCGTCCCTTCCGGGAGAATCCGCTCCTGGTCCTGCGCCTGTCGGACCTCCTCGGCGGTGGCGATCATGGAGAACGCCATGCCCGCGGCGACGACGCCGATGACGGCGGCGATCGCGGACGCCGCGGAGCCGCGGTTCCGCCCGGCCTCGCGCATCGCCATGCGGGGCGAGACGGGGAGCCGACGGCTGAGCTTCGCCGCGCCCGCGAGCAGCGCAGGCGTCGAGACGACCAGGCCCAACTGGGTCAGGATGATCGCCGCGGCCATCAACGGCAGGCTCCAGAGCACGACGCCGCCGGCACCCGCGGCCACACCGGCGCCCGCGACGGCGACGCCGAGGACCATCCACCGCTTCGTCCCCCGGTTGCGGGAGGTGCGGCCCGTGAGCGCGGCGATGACGTTGACGCGCGAGGCGCTGATCGCGGCGGTGAGCGCGGCGAGCAGTCCCGTCACGACCGCAGCCGCCACGAGCGACGCCTGGAGCGCGGGCATGACCCGCAGCCCGGCGCTCCGGTGCCCGAACAACTGCTCCAGCCACGGCAGGCCCGCCGCGACGAGCCCGATGCCGATCGCCAATGACAAAGCGGCGGCGACGAGCCCGAACAGGAGACCGCCCGCGAGTACCGTGTTGCGGATCTGGCCCGGCGTCGCGCCGTTCGCGCTCATGAGCGCGAACTCCCGGGTGCGCCGCCGCGCGCTGATCGCGAACGCCGGCCCCGCGAGGAGCACGACCTCCATCACGACGGCGACGACGATCAGCCCGTAGATCATGAGCTGCGCCTCGTCGACCGCGTTGGAGGTCTCCATATACCCCGGCCCGGGCGGCAGGTGCAGCAGCGAGCCGCCCCAGACGGTGACCCCGAGTTCGTTCAGCGTTCGCGCCTGCTCCTCGGTCAGGGTCTCGGGGGTGTCCAGGAGCCAGCCGGTGGCGGTGGACGGGATCGAGTCCGCGATCACGAAGGGCTCGTTCAGGTTCCACGGCATCTCGACGATGCCGGTGACCTTGAGCGCGTCGGGGACCGATGCGTCGTCCACGACCAGCTCGTCGCCGACCCCGATGCCGAGCAGATCCGCTGCGGCCTCGTTGATGACGGCCTCGCCGCCGCCCGGCGCCGAACCTTCGAGGTATTCGAGGCCCGCATCCTCGTACTGCCCGGCGCCGAGGTCGTACCCGTAGCCTTGGACGTGCGCGAGTCCGTCGGAGGTCCGGACCGGGAGCGCGGTGCCCTCGGTCCCCAGGCTGTACGGGACCATCGTGGAGCCTTCGGGAAGCGCCGCAAGGATCTCGGAGTCGGCGACGGGCCGCTCGGCGTCTCCGTCCGTGCCGACGGGGACGTCGTAGACGATCCACCGGGAGTTCCAGTTCTGCTGCTCGATCGGCACGCCCGGCAGGGCGAGCTCGATGTACGCGTCGTTCGACCCGAGATACTGCTCCGCGGTCTCCTCCTCGGAGAGCTGGATCGTGTCGAAGGCACTGGCGCCGATGGCGACGCCTAGCAGCGGCAGCCCCAGCAAGGTGATCGAGAGCGCCGAGCGCCCCTTGTAGCGCCATGCCTCGCGGCGCGCGATCCTGAAGGCCAGACGATGGGATCCCAGCATCACTGCGCCCCTTCGAGCAGCGCGTTGCGCCCGGCGAGCGGCGCGGCCTCGTCCACGATCCGGCCGTCGCGCAAGTTGACCACCCTGTCAGCCCAATTGGCGTGCCTGGCGTCGTGGGTGACCAGGAGTCCGGCCGCGCCGGCGTCGACGCGGCGGCGCAGGAGCTTCAGCACCTCTTCGCCCGTGTGGGAGTCGAGCGCGCCGGTCGGCTCGTCCGCCAGCACCAGGCGCCGCTCGCCGATCAGGGCCCGGGCGATGGCCACGCGCTGGGCCTGCCCGCCCGAGATCTCATCGGGGAACCGGTCGGCCTGCTTCACATCCAACCCGACCTCTTCAAGGGCCGCGAGCGCCATCTTGCGGGCCTTGGACGAGGACATCCCGTCCAGTTCCAGCGGGAGCGCGGCGTTCTCGGCCGCGGTCAGGCTCGGCACCAGGTTGTAGTCCTGGAACACATAGCCCACACTGCGCCGGCGCAGCGCGGCGAGCTTCTTCTTGTTGAGCGAGGCCAGGACGGTGCCTTCGACCAGGACCTGGCCCGAGGTCGGGGCGTCCAGGCCGCCGGCGAGGTTGAGCAGGGTCGACTTGCCGGACCCCGAAGGGCCCATGATGGCGACGAGTTCACCGGCCGCGATGGTGAGCTCGGCGTCGATCAGGGCGTGGACGATGTTCTCGCCCGAGCCGTGGGTCCGGCTCACGCCTTTCAGATGCAGAACGGTCATGGATGCAACCTCGAATCACTGGGGAGGGCAACGAATACTCGGTATCGTATATCGCGTATGCATCCCGGGGCGAGGGCGGGGCGCGCAAAAACGGGAGGCCCCGACCGCAGTGCGGTCGGGGCCTCCCGAGGAAGCTTTGAAAAGCGCTACACGAGCGTGCGCAGCAGCAGGCCGAAGGCCACGATGCAGGCGAACCAGATGACACCGACGCCGATCGTGATGCGGGTGAGGTTCTTCTCCGCCACCGAGGAGCCCGACGCCACTGAGGACATGCCGCCGCCGAACATGCTCGACAGGCCGCCGCCCTTGCCCTTGTGGAGCAGGACCATGAGGATCAGGACCGCGCTGGAGAGCAGCAGCAGGATCAACAGGGCGTAACTCAGAACCGTCATCATCGGTGATCGGGTGTCCTCTCAGCAACTTCGGCCCGTTATGGGGCGCGGGCCGGGTCCGAGTCTAGCCGTTTGACATATGCGTACGTCACTCGGCCTCGACTCCGCCAATGACAATCAGCTGCTCCAGGGCATCTTGCCCGGCGGGCCGCGCCACGCGTGACAAATGCATCGGTCACCGCGAGACAGCGGTCGCTGAAACGCAAGGAGCCGCCGTACGACGTTGTACGGCGGCCCTGTCTGCGTCCTGCAGCGCTCAGCTCGATGCGCTGCAGGCAGTCTTGCTGTGATGCTGTTACGCCCCCGCGTGCTCCGGACAGAGCACGCGTTCCCTACGCACCGGCGTGCTCGGGGAAGCGCACGATCTTGGCGAACTCCTCGGCGTCCAGCGAGGCGCCGCCCACGAGGGCGCCGTCGATGTCCGGCTTGGCCATGATCTGGGCGACGTTGGAGGACTTCACCGAACCGCCGTAGAGGATCCGGACCCGCTCCGCCACCGCGCCGAACTTGTCGGCGAGCGCCTGGCGCAGGGCCCCGATGACCTCCTGGGCGTCCTCGGCGCTGGCCGTGCGGCCCGTGCCGATCGCCCAGACGGGCTCGTAGGCCACGACGACCTTGGCGAGCTCTTCCTCGGTGAGGCCGTCGACGGCCGCGATCAGCTGGCTGACGGAGTGCTCGATGTGGTTGCCCGCCTCGCGCACGTCCAGGGCCTCCCCGACGCAGAGGATCGGGCCGATGCCGTTGTTGAGCGCCTGGCGGACCTTGGCGGCCACCAGCTCGTCGCCCTCTTCGTGGTACTGGCGGCGCTCGGAGTGGCCGACGGCCACGTAGGAGCAGCCGAGCTTCGCGAGCATCGAGCCGGCGATCTCGCCGGTGTAGGCCCCCGACGGGTGCGCCGACAGGTCCTGCGCGCCGAAGCCGATGGCCAGCTTGTCGCCGTCCACGAGGGTCTGCACGGAGCGGATGTCGACGAACGGCGGGAGGACGACGGTCTCGACCGCTTCGAGCTGCTCGCGGGTGAGGCTGAAGGCCAGCTTCTGCACCAGCGCGATCGCTTCGAGGTGGTTGAGGTTCATCTTCCAGTTGCCGGCGATGAGCGGCTTGCGGGTCTCAGTCATCTTCAATTCTCCAGTGCGTCCAGGCCGGGCAGGGTCTTGCCCTCGAGGTACTCGAGGCTCGCCCCACCGCCGGTCGAGATGTGGCCGAAACCGTCCTCGGGCAGGCCGAGGGTGCGGACCGCGGCGGCGGAGTCGCCGCCGCCGACCACCGAGAACGCCTCGGAGTCCACGAGCGCCTGCGCGACAGTCTTGGTGCCGGCGGCGTAGTCGGGGAACTCGAAGACGCCCATGGGGCCGTTCCAGAACACGGTCTTGGCCGCGGCGATCCGGTCGGCGAAGAGCTTCGCGGACTCGGGGCCGATGTCGAGGCCCATGCGGTCGGCCGGGATCGCGTCCACGCCCACGGTGAGCGGCTCGGCGTCGGCGGCGAACTCGGCCGCGGTGGTCGTGTCGACCGGCAGCAGGAGCTCGACGCCGAGTTCGGCGGCGCGCGCGAGGTAGGACTTGCAGGTCTCGATCTGGTCCTTCTCGAGCAGCGACGACCCGACTTCGTAGCCCTGGGCCGCGAGGAAGGTGAACATCATGCCGCCGCCCACGATGAGCGTGTCGACCTTGTCGAGCAGGTTGTCGATGACCGCGAGCTTGTCGGAGACCTTCGCGCCGCCGAGGATCACCACGTACGGCTGCTCGGGCTTGCCGGTGAGCTTCGAGAGGACCTCGACCTCTTTGGCGATGAGCCAGCCCGCGTAGTGCGGCAGGATCTGCGCGACGTCGTAGACGGAGGCGTGCTTGCGGTGCACGGCGCCGAAGGCGTCGTCCACGTACACGTCGCCGAACGCGGCCAGCTGGCCGGCGAACTCGGCCCGCTGGGTGTCGTCCTTGCTGGTCTCGCCCTTGTTGAAGCGCAGGTTCTCCAGCAGGAGGACGTCGCCGTCGCCCTGGGCGACGGCCTTGTTCTCGGCGTCCGTCCCGACGGTGTCGGTCGCGAAGGCGACCTCGCGGCCCAGGACCTCGCCGAGGCGCTGCGCCACGGGGGCCAGCGAGAAGGCGGGGTCGGGCTCGCCCTTCGGGCGGCCCAGGTGCGAGCACACCACCACGCGGGCGCCGGCCTCGGCCAGCGCCTTGACGGTGGGCGCGACGGCGCGGATGCGGCCGTCGTCGGTGATGTTCTTGCCGTCGAGAGGAACGTTGAGGTCGGCGCGCACGAGTACGCGCCGACCGTTGACGCCCTCCTTCAGGAGTTCGTCCAGCGTCTTCATGAGACTGCTAGCCGACCAGCTTGACGAGGTCCACGAGGCGGTTCGAGAAGCCCCACTCGTTGTCGTACCAGCCGAAGACCTTGACCTGGTTGTCGATGACCTTGGTCAGGAGGCCGTCGATGATGCACGAGTGCGGGTCGGTCTCGATGTCCTTGGAGACGATCGGGTCCTCGGTGTAGTACAGGATGCCCTTGAGCGGGCCCTCGGCGGCGGCCTTGAGCGCGGCGTTGACCTCTTCGGCCGTCACGTTGCGGGAGGCCTCGAAGGTGAGGTCCGTGATCGAGCCGGTCGGGACCGGGACGCGCAGCGAGTAGCCGTCGAGCTTGCCGTTGAGCTCGGGCAGCACCACGCCGACGGCCTTGGCGGCGCCGGTGGTGGTGGGGACGACGTTGAGGGCGGCGGCGCGGGCGCGACGCGGGTCGCTGTGCGGGCCGTCCTGCAGCATCTGGTCCTGGGTGTAGGCGTGGATCGTGGTCATCAGACCCTTTTCGATGCCCACGGCCTCGTTGAGGACCTTGGCCATCGGCGCCAGGCAGTTGGTGGTGCACGAGGCGTTCGAGATGATGTTGTGCTTCTCGGCGTCGTACTTGTCGTTGTTGACGCCCATCACGATGGTGATGTCCTCGTTCTTCGCCGGAGCGGAGATGATGACCTTCTTGGCGCCGCCGTCGAGGTGGGCCGAGGCCTTCGTGCCGTCGGTGAAGAAGCCGGTGGACTCGATGACGACGTCCGCGCCGACCTCGCCCCAGGGGAGGTTCTTCGGGTCGCGCTCGGAGAACGCCTTGATGGTCTTGCCGTTGACGGTGATCTCACCGTCGCCGACCTTGACCTCGTACGGCAGGCGGCCGAGGATCGAGTCGTACTTGAGCAGGTTGGCGATGGTCTTGAGGTCGCCAAGGTCGTTGAAGGCGACGATTTCGATGTCGGCGCCAGAGGCGAGAACCGCCCGGAAGAAGTTGCGCCCAATGCGGCCGAAGCCGTTGACGCCCACACGGATGGTCACGTGGCCATCTCCTCGCTTGAACAGGATCGAATATCTGACTGAGACCGGGAGCGGTCTCGTACGCGATCCGTTCAGCCGAATAGCGACGGTGGAACAGATCGCTGTTCGGCCTCGTCGCCGAGCACTCTTTGACCCTACCGCTGCGGTTCCTGAACCTGTCGCGGCCGGTTCCCCCCGATCATGTCACACCCGGAACATGGGTGTGACATCGCGGTTAAGCCTAACCGTTGACCGGCCGCCGATGCGGGTTTCCGCGCGGGGCGGCGGGCGGGTCCCGCAAGCCTCACGCGACGAGCATTTCCTCTTCGGCGACAACGTCGTCGGGGCCGGGGATGCCGTGCTCCTGGGCGCGCTTGGTGGCCATGTTGATGAGGCGGCGGATGCGCCCGGCGATGGCGTCCTTGGTCAGGGGCGGGTCGGCGAGGGCGCCGAGCTCTTCGAGGGAGGCCTGGCGGTGGTCGAGGCGCAGGCGCCCTGCGGAGGCCAGGTGCTCGGGGACGTCGTCGCCGAGGACCTCGAGGGCGCGGGTGACCTTCGCGGCGGCGGCGACGGCGGCGCGCGCGGAGCGGCGCAGGTTGGCGTCGTCGAAGTTCGCGAGGCGGTTGGCGGTGGCGCGCACTTCGCGGCGGACGCGCCTCTCCTCCCAGGTCAGGACCGAGGAGTGGGCGCCCAGGCGGGTGAGGAGCTCGCCGATGGCGTCGCCGTCCCGGATGACGACGCGGTCGACGCCGCGCACGTCGCGGGACTTGGCGGCGATGCCGAGGCGGCGGGCGGCGCCGACGAGCGCGAGCGCGGACTCGGGGCCGGGGCAGGTGACCTCGAGCGAGGAGGAGCGGCCGGGCTCGGTGAGCGAGCCGCGGGCGAGGAAGGCCCCGCGCCAGGCGGCCTCGGCGCAGCACGGGTAGGCGCCGACGACGTGGTTGGGCAGGCCCCGGACGGGGTAGCCGCGCTGGTCGGTGAGGCCGATCTGCTTGGAGAAGGCCTGGCCGTCGGCCATGACGCGCAGCAGGTAGTGGTTGTTGCGGCGCAGCCCGGCGGCCACGAGGACGTGGATCTCGGACTCGTAGTGGTAGAGCTTGTCGATCATGCGCTTGGCGCGGCGGGCGACGTTCCCGGCGTCGACCTCGGCCTCGACGACGACGTTGCCCTGGCCGACGAGGTGGAGGCCCCCGGCGAAGCGGAAGAGCGCGCCCAGTTCGGCGCGCTGGCAGCAGGACTTCGTCACCTCGATGCGACTGAGTTCGTCCTTGACCTCCGAGGTCATCGCCATTCGTTAACCACCATCTTCGACCAGCAGGTTTCCCAATACGGCAGCCAGCGCGGCGACATCGTGCGTCACGCCGTCGGAGGCGAGGTCCGCCGCGACCAGCTGGGCCTCCAACGATTGTGCCGCACTGTTCAACGATCCGGGATCGGCGAGGGTTCGGGTGTCGCCTGAGACGACGTAGTGAAACCGGACACCTTCGGCGTATCGGCGCAGCGTGTCGACGTGACCGGCCAGTGTCAGGCCGTCCGTCTCCTTCTCCTCGGAGAGGTTGAGGACCACGATGCGGCGGGCCTTGGCGGCGCCGATGGCCTCGCGGAGGTCGGGCAGGAGCAGGTGCGGGATGACGGAGGTGTACCAGGATCCGGGGCCGAAGACGTGCCAGTCGGCCTCGGCGACGGCGTCCAGGGTCTCGGGGCAGGCGGTCGCGGCGGCGGGGAGGAGGCGCACGTCCTTGACGCTGCCGTCGGCGACGGCGATGTCGTGCTGGCCGACGATCGTGCGGGTGCCGGGGCCTTCGGCGAGGTCGGCCTCGATGTCGAGCGGGGTGCAGGACATGGGGAGGACGCGGGCGCGGGAGCCGAGGAGGCGGGCCGCGAAGTCGAGGGCGTCGACGGGGTTGGCGTGGAGTTCGAGGAGGCCGGTGAGGACGACGTTGCCGACGGGGTGGCCGGTGAGGAAGTCCCGGCCGCCGAAGCGGTGGGAGAAGAGCCGCGCGGTCTCGGAGCGGTCGGGGTCGGCGGTGGCGACGAGGGCCTTGCGCAGGTCGCCGGGGGGAAGGACCGGGCGGGTGGCGCGGATGTCGCCGGTGGAGCCGCCGTCGTCGGCCACGGTGACCACGGCCGTGAGGTCGAGGTCGAGTCTGGAGAGGGCGCGGAGCGAGGCGGACAGGCCCCTCCCGCCGCCGAACGCGACGACGCTGGTCATGCGCTCACCTCGGGGATGGGGCGGCGGGGAGCGGGGGCGTCCGGGGGACCCGCGGGCGCGGCGGCTCGATCGGGTCCCGCGGGCGCACAGGTCACTCGTTGCCCCGGTCGCGGTGGTGGGTGTTGGCGGGGAACCCGGCGGCGTTGAGGCGCTTCGCCAGCGATTCGGCGATGGCGACGGAGCGGTGCTTGCCGCCGGTGCAGCCGATGGCGATCGTCATGTAGCGCTTGCCCTCCCGTTCGAACCCTTGCGTGGTGCCGAGCAGCAGGGAGGTGTAGGCGGCGACGAACTCCTCGGCGCCGTCCTGGCCGAGGACGTAGTCGGCGACGTCCTGGTCGGTCCCGGTGTGCTCGCGCAGGGTGGGAACCCAGTACGGGTTGGGAAGGAATCTTACGTCGGCGACGTAGTCCGCATCGCGCGGGATGCCGTACTTGAACCCGAATGACATGCAGGTGAACTGGAGTCCCGGGGTGGAGGGGGCGAGGAAGGCCTCCTCGACGCGCGAGCGCAGCTGGTTCTCGTTCAGGTGCGTGGTGTCGAACAGGGTGTCGGCCGAGCCGCGGGCCGGCTCGAGGATGCGGCGCTCGGCGGCGATGCCGTCGGCGAGCATGCCGTCCCCTTGGAGCGGGTGGGCGCGGCGGACCTTCTCGAAGCGGCGGATGATGATGTCGTCGTCGGCGTCGACGAACACCAGGTGCGGCTTGAAACCGCCCTTGCGGAGGTCTTCGATGACGCCCACGAGGTCGGTCATGAACGCGCGCGAGCGCACGTCGAGGACCATCGCGGTGCGCCGTACCTCTTCTCCCCCGGC
Source organism: Glycomyces sp. NPDC049804 (assembly GCF_040674615.1). Taxonomy (NCBI): domain Bacteria; kingdom Bacillati; phylum Actinomycetota; class Actinomycetes; order Glycomycetales; family Glycomycetaceae; genus Glycomyces; species Glycomyces sp. NPDC049804. The sequence goes on along the minus strand of NZ_JBFAMQ010000007.1, from coordinate 248,322 downwards.
CGCGGCCAACTCGGCGGCCTGGCCGACGAGCGATTCGGGGAGGTTGTCGATGACGTAGTAGCCGACGTTCTCCAGTGCGCGGGCCACGGTCGAGCGGCCGCCGCCGGAGATCCCGGTGACGATCACGAGGTCCAGTTCGCCGCGGTCGGTCCCGCCCTCTTGCACTGCTGCCACACCCATAAGTCCAGTATCCCCGAGTTCGTTCCTGCCGCCGTGGTGACACGGCTTCGACGTGCTTGTCGAGCTGACAAGCGTATTACTACCCAGCGCTTCTCAAGCCCCGTTGTCGTCGGGATTACGCAGATGTGTCTGCAAGGCCTCGGCCAGCTTCGGGCCGATGCCCGGGACCGCCTCCAGATCGGACAATTCGGCCTCGCGGATGCGCTTGACGGAGCCGAACTGCTTGAGGAGGGCCTTGCGCTTCGACTCGCCGAGTCCGGGCACGCCGTCGAGTGCCGAGGTGATGAGCCCCTTGCGCCTTCTGGTGCGGTGCAGGGAGATCGCGAAGCGGTGGGCCTCGTCGCGGACGCGCTGCATGAGGTAGAGGGCTTCGGAGGTGCGCGAGAGGATCACCGGGTAGGCCTCGCCGGGGAGCCAGATCTCCTCGAGGCGCTTGGCGAGCCCGGCGAGGTTGATCGTGTCGATGCCGAGCTCGGCGAAGACGGCCTCGGCGGCGGCGACCTGCGGCTGGCCGCCGTCGACGACGAGCAGCTGCGGCGGGTAGTGGAAGCCGCGCTTGGGCTCGTCGTCCTCCTCGGTCGGGGAGCCGGCCGGCTGGTCGGCGAGTTTGGAGAGGCGCCGGCGCAGGGTCTCCTGGAGGCTGGCGAGGTCGTCCTTGCGCTCGCCTTTGATGACGAAGCGGCGGTACTCGCTCTTGCGCGGCAGGCCGTCCTCGAAGACGACCATCGACGCGACGACGTCCTCCCCTTGGGACTGCGAGACGTCGTAGCATTCGATCCGCAGCGGCGCCTCGGGCAGGTCGAGTGCGTCGGCGAGCTCTTCGAGGGCCTTGGAGCGGGCCGTGAGGTCCCCGGCGCGCTTGAGCTTGTGGCGCTGAAGGTTCTCGATGGCGTTCTTCTCGACGGTCTCGGCCAGGGCGCGCTTGTCGCCGCGGCGGGGGATGCGCAGGTCGACCTTCGCGCCGCGGCGCTCGGACAGCAGCTCGGCGAGGGCCGGGGCGTCGTCGGGGAGGGCCGGGACGAGCACCTCGCGGGGCACGACCTCGTTCTGCTCGCCGTAGAACTGCAGGCAGAAGCTCTCGACGATGCCGGCGAGGTCGACCGGTTCGGGCTTGTCGATGACCCAGCCGCGCTGGCCGCGGATGCGGCCGCCCCGGACGTGGAAGACCTGGACGGCGGCCTGCAGCTCGTCGTCGGCGACGGCCATGACGTCGCAGTCGACGTCTTCGGCGAGGACGACGACCTGCTGCTCGAGGACCTTGTCGAGGGCGGCGAGGTCGTCGCGGAGGCGGGCGGCCCGCTCGAACTCGAGCGCTTCGGAGGCCTCCTGCATCTCGTTGATGAGGCGGCGGCGGACGGGGGCGTGGTCGCCGGACATGAAGGCGCAGAAGCCGTTCACGAGTTCGCGGTAGTCCTCGGCGGAGATGCGACCGACGCACGGCGCGGAGCACTTGCCGATGTCGGCGAGGAGGTTGGGTCGGCCGATCCGGTTGCAGCGCTTGAACTCCGTGTCGGAGCAAGTGCGGATCGGGAAGACCCGGGTGAGGAGGTCGAGGGTCTGGCGGATGGCCCACGCGGAGCCGAAGGGGCCGAAGTAGCGCACGCCTTTGCGGCGGTTGCCGCGCATGACGGTGGCGCGCGGGAACTCCTCCCCCACGGTGACGGCGAGCCAGGGGTAGGACTTGTCGTCCTTGAACATGACGTTGAACCTGGGGTCGTACTCCTTGATCCAGGTCCATTCGAGCTGGAGGGCCTCGACCTCCGTGTTGACGACGGTCCACTCGACGCTGCGGGCGGTGTTGACCATGCGGCGGGTGCGCTCGTGCAGCCGCGTCTCGTCGGCGAAGTACGAGTTCAGCCGGTTGCGGAGGTTCTTGGCCTTGCCGACGTAGATGACGCGCCGGTCGCGGTCCCGGAAGCGGTAGACGCCCGGCGCGGTCGGGATGGTGCCGGGGGCGGGACGGTAATCAACTGCCACACCACAAGGATATGACCCGCCCCCGACACTCCCGTGCCTACGGCATGGCCGCCAAGGCCTTCAGCTCCGCCTGGAGGTCGTCGACCTCTTCGCGGGAGATGCCCCGGGCGGTGAACCACGAGCCCAGGTTCTCGACGTCCCTGGTGAGGAAGTCGAAGCCGAGCGGGTTCGCGTACAGGTCGACGACCTGCGGCAGGTCGAGCACGACGAGCCGCCCGTCGTGGACGACGGTGTTGTACGGCGAGAGGTCGCCGTGCGCGAAGCCGAGCTCGGTCATGCGCCGCAGCGCCTCGGCGGCCTGCTCCCACAGGCTCTCGAGTTCGGCCTCGTCGGGCTTGGTCTCGGCCAGGCGGGGAGCGGCGGTGCGGCCGTCGCCGATGAACTCCATGAGGACTTCGCGGCCGAGGATCTGGACCGGGTACGGCACCGGGACGCCGGCGTTGTACAGGCGCTTGAGCGCGTCGAACTCCGCGGCGGCCCACCGGCCCGCGGCCTGCTCGAGGCCGAAGGTGGTGCGCTTGGCCATGGCGCGGGCGTCGCGCGAGCGCTTCGCGCCGCGCCCTGCCGTGTAGTCGCCGGCCCGGTTGAACTGGGTGTGTTCGGCGCTGCGGTAGCGCTTCGACGCCAGGATCACGGCCCGGTCGGTGCCGGGGACGGCGCGCTCGATGAGGAAGACGTCGGCTTCCTTGCCGGTCTTGAGGACGCCGAGTTCGTAGTCGACGGCCCCGTGGTCGGTGATGACCCACTCGGGGCGGGGCTCGGGGCCGCGCTGCAGCGGCTCGGAGTCCCACCAGATCGACCATCGGTCGCCGGTGGGCGGGCCGTCGTCCTGCGGCATCTCGTCGAACTGGGTGCGCATCTCCTCGAACCGGGCGTGCTCCTCGGCCGAGAAGAGCTGGCTGTTCTTGGAGGTGCGGCGACCGCGCTTGGTGGATTGGAAGGATTCGGAAAAGTCGGACTTGCGTGCCAAGGTGGCGAGCTCCTGGAGGAAGGTCCGTCGCTCGCTGTGGAATCAGCGCGAGCCGACGGGAGGTGAACTGAGTTTCAAGGCATGAACGCGGACAACGACAGCCATCAGTGACACCTCCAATCCTCAAGAGTCCCAAGGCGACACGCCTCGGGCAACAGCGCCAACCCTAGCGGATCGCCCCGCGGTCGCGCAACCGGTTTTTCGCCGTGACCCCCAGCACGTCAGTGACCTGCGGATTCGTAGCGGGCGAGGCCCGCCTTCGCGATCAGGACCGCGATCGCGACGAGCGCGAGGGCGACCGCGGGCGGCACCGCCAGCCACCACGCGGGGAGGTCGCCGGTGAGGATCCGGACCGGGATGTAGTTGACGAACGCCAGGGGCACGACCCAGGTGAGCACCGTGCGCACCGCCCGGGGGTAGATGGTCAGCGGGAAGCGCGTCGCGGTCTCCTGGGTCTGGGAGGTGAGCCAGGCGAAGACCGGACTGGGGCCCTTCAGCCAGAAGTTCGCGCAGTTCATGGCCGTGATGACCGTCAGCTGCACGACCACGGCGCACGCGAAGAGCAAGACCGCGGCGGGGACCATCGCCAGCGGGACGCCCGCGCCGCTCCAACCGATGACGATCATCGTCAGGCCGGTGGTCATGTTCGCGGCCGACTGCATCCCGATCGCGCTGGCGCCGATCTGCATCATCGCCGGGGCCGGGCGGATGACGGCGTAGTCCAGCTCGCCGTTCACGATCATGCGGCCGAGCCGCCACATGCCGTCCCAGCCGACCTCGGTCACCGAGTCGGCCAGGACCATGAAGCCGATGAGCAGGAGCATCTGCGGGAAGCCCCAGCCGTCGAGGGTCGTGACCTGCGCGAAGACCACCGCGATGAACGCGATCTGGGCGGCCTGCTGAATCAGCGCGACCGAGACCATGGTCCAGAAGTCGGCCGGGTATTCCGTGATCGAGCGGAACTGCGCCGCGATGAGGCGCGTGTAGAGCGATGCCGTGTGCCGCATGTTCAGCCTCCGTGAATCGTGACGGCCCGGACCGCGCGGCTCCACAGCCAGCGCCCGAGGAGCCAGAGGGCGACCACCCACGCGGCTTGGGCAGCGATGAGCCCGAGCGCGCCGAGGGTGTCGACCCGGCCCAGGTAGATCTGGGACGGGGTGGTCGTGAAGTGGACGAACGGCAGGCACCAGGCGAGGGCCTGCAAGGGCGCGGGCATGATCGCCAAGGGCACCATCGCCCCCGAGAAGAACGCCACGACGGTCTGCCGCGCCCACATGATGCCGTGGTAGCTGCGGGTCCAGAAGCACAGCATCGTGGACAGGTAGACGACGCTGAAGGCGATGGGCGCGATCAGGGCGATGCTGACGAGCGTGAGCAGACCGGCGGCGAAGGTCGCCGGCGGCAGGGGTGTGAAGAAGACCAGGGCGATGGCCAGCCCGACGACCATGGTCGGCAGGGAGCCGGCGAGGCCGCCGTAGAACTCGGCGGCCCGCGCGCGCTGGAAGTCGACGGGTTTGAGCAGGTCGATGGCGACGCTCCCGTCGAGGATGCGCTGCGCGGTGTCGGAGCCGCTGAAGACGAAGGTGGCCGTGACGAAGGCGATCACGTAGTACGTGCGCATCGCGTCCCAGTCGTACCCCGCGACCGACCCCTGCTCGGCCAGGATGGTCCCCCACAGCGTGAGCGACACCAGCAGCTCCCCGCCGCCGAGGACGACGCTGAAGATCCAGTTCATGCGGTAGGCGAGGCGGCGCTTCAAGGCCACCGTGGCCAGCGCGAGGTCGACGGAGAACGCGCTCGGGCGCGCTCGCAGGGGTGCGGCGGTCAACGGCATCAGTCCCAGGAGTGGAGGAGGGCGAGAGGACAGCTTGCCCGGCAAGGGATTGCCAGTCAAAGCCATTTCCACACACCGCGCACACCGAGATTGATACACAAATTATGATACGGTAACCAATATGGGACTCAAGAAGCCGAGCGAGATCGGCATCCGAGAACTCCGGCAGCATGCCAGCGAGTACCTGGCCTGGGTGGGTCAAGGCCACGAGATCATCGTGACGAATCACGGCCGTCCGGCGGCCCGGCTCGTGCCGATCGAAGACCCGAACGAGGACCGGATCGAGGCGCTGATCCGCTCCGGCCGCCTCATCGGACCCGAAGACCCCGGAAATCCGCGCGACATCAAGAGCATCCCCGCCGCCCCTGACACCGCTTCAAGCCAGGAGATCCTCGATGAACTGCGCGAGGACAGGTTTTGATCTACTTCGACACCTCGGCCCTGATGAAACTCGCGGTCACCGAGAATGAGACGCCCGCCCTTGAGGCGTGGTTGGACGAGCGTCCCGAGCAGCCTTGGGCCACAAGCGACCTGACCCGGGTCGAGCTCCTGCGCGGTGTGATGCGCAGGCAGCCGATGGCGCTGCTGCAGGCCCAGCAGCTCATCACGCGCATGATCCGGATCCCGCTGTCGGACGGCATCCTGCTCTGCGCGTCCACGTGTCAACCGCCGACCTTGCGATCACTGGACGCCATCCATCTGGCGTCCGTGATGGAATTCCGCAAGGAGGTCGACTGGATGCTCGTCTACGACAAGCGGCTCCTCGAAGTCGCGAACCTCAACGGCATCAACGTCGTCTCGCCTTCCTGACCGCTGCGGGGAGTTCGCCGGGGCGGGCTTCCCGAACCGCCTCGACCGTGTCGAACGGCAGCCCGATCGGATCCGCCGTCACCTCGTCGAGCCAGGAGGCCATGCTCGGCCGACGGGCGTCGCCAGGCCGCGATCGCCGATCCGAGTCAGTGACCGGCCGAGTCATAGGCTTTCACTCCGGCTCGGAAGACCAGGACGGCGAGGAGGACGGTGGCCGCGGCCGCGAGGGGCGGGGCGGCGAGCCAGACCGGGTCGAGTTTGCCGGTGAGGATCTGGGCCGGGATGAAGCTGGCGAAGGCCAGCGGGAGGCCGAAGGTGAAGACGATGCGGACCGCCGCGGGGAAGATCGTGAGCGGGAAGCGCATCGCCTCGTTCTGGAGTTCGGCGAGCATGAACGCGGCCACGGGGGTGCGGCCCTTGACCCAGAAGTTCACCGCGTTCGCGATCGTCAGCAGCGCGGCCTGGATGACCGCCGCGCACAGGAGCAGGAAGAGCGCCAACGGGATCGCGGCGGCGCTCAGCCCCGCGCCGATCCAGCCGACGGTCATCATCACCAGTCCCAGGGTAACGTCGCCGAAGACCTGCATGCCCACGTGCTTCGACCCGACCTGGATCAGGACCGGCGCGGGCCTGGTGAGCCGGTAGTCCATGTCGCCTTCGACGATGAGCTTCCCGGTGTCCCAGATGCCGTCCCAGAACAGGGCGGTGGAACCCCACGAGACGGCGAGGAACCCGGCCAGCAGCAGCATCTCGTGGTAGTTCCACCCCGCGATGGCCTTGACGTTCGCGAACAGGATGCTCAGGAACGAGAACAGCATGAGCTGCCAGGTGGTCCCGGAGAGGGCCATGACCCAGAAGTCGGCCGGGTACTCCGCGATCGAGCGGAGGTAGGCGCCGATCGAGCGGCGGTAGACGCCCGCGGCGTGGAGGGCGGGACGGGCGCTAGCCGCCATGGACGGTCACCTTCTTGACGAGCTGCCGCCAGATGAGCCGGGCGATCACCAGCAGGCCGACGGCCCAGGCCGCCTCGGCGGCGATGAGTCCGAGGGCGCCCGCGGTGTCCACGCGGCCCAGGTAGATCGAGGCGGGCGTGGTGGTGAAGTGGACGAACGGCATCGCCCAGGCGAGTCCCTGGAGCCAGCCCGGCATGAGCGCGATCGGGATCATCATCCCCGAGAAGAACGCCAGCATGCTGTCCTTGGCCCACTGGATGCCGAGGAATCGCTGGGTCACGAAGCAGCACAGGATCGCCAGGTAGCTGAGGCCGAACGCCAGCGGGAAGATGAACAGGAGGCTGAACGCCGTCAGCGCGGCCGCGAGCGGCGACGCCGGCCCCGCAGGACGGAAGACCAGGACCGCGATGGCCGTGCCGAGGATCGCCGCCGGGATGGAGGCCATCATCCCGCCGATGTACTCCGCGGCCCTCGCCCGCTGGAAATCTATGGGCTTCGTCAGGTCGATCGCGACGAGGCCGTCCAGGATGCGGTTGGCCATGTCCCACTCAGCGCCCGCCCACGCGAGCGTCGTCGTCAGGAAGCCGAGGACCAGGTACGCCTTCATCGCCGGCCAGTCGTAGCCGCCGATCTCGCCGTCGCCGATGAGGTGGTTCCACACCGCGAGGCCCGCCAGCATCGCCCAGCCGCCGAAGAGGACCGAGAACAGCCAGGTCGTCTTGTACGCGATCTTGCGTTTGAACGCGATCGTCGCCAACGCGATGTCGACGCCCGCCATGTCAGTGCCCCGCGGAGTCGTAGGCGCGCAGGCCGAGCCGGTAGACGCCCACGGCCAGCAGCACCGAGCCGAGCACGGCCGCCGGGACGCCGAGGAGCCACCACGCGGACTGGTGCCCGGTCAGGACCGCCACCGGCACGAAGTTGATGAACGCCACCGGCACCAGGAACATCGCCACGAGCCGCACCCCGCTCGGGAAGATCCCCAGCGGCATCTTCATCGCGTTGCCCTGCAGCTCGATCAGGAGGAACGCGAAGATCGACGCCTGGCCCTTGATCCAGAAGTTCACCGCGCACAACGCCGTCACCAGCGCCGACTGGATGATCCCGGCGCAGACGACGGCCAGGACGCCGATCGGCGCCGCGGCGAGGCCGATCCCGGCCCCGATCCAGCCGTAGACGAGCATCGCGGCCCCGAAGACCACCTCGCCGATCGACTGCATCCCGATGTGCGAGCTGCCGACCTGGACGATGACCGGCGCGGGCCGGGTGATGCGGTAGTCGATGTCGCCCTTGATCACGAACCCGCCGGTGCTCCACGCGCCGTCCCAGAACAGCGCGTTGCAGCCGCCCGCGATGCTGAGGAGCCCCGAGAGCATCAGCATCTCGTGGTAGCCCCATCCGGCCACGTCGGGCACGTTGGCGAACAGCACGGCCAGGAACGCGAACTGGAGGATGTTCCAGACCGCGCCGGCCGAGGCCATGACCCACAGGTCGGCCGGGTACTCGACGATCGAGCGGATCTGCGCGAACCAGGTGCGCCAGTAGATCGCGAGCACGTGCCGCGCGGGCACGCCCCGCTTGAGCGTCATCATGTCAGCCACCGTGGACCGTCACTTTCTTCACCGCGCTGCGGAAGACCAGCCAGCCGAGCGCCCACAGGCCCGCGGCCCAGGCGGCCTCGGCCGCGAGGAGGCCCAGGGCGCCGGCGGTGTCGACACGGCCCAGGTAGATCGCGGAAGGCGTGGTCGTGAAGTGCGGGAACGGCAGCGCCCAGGCGAGGGCCTGGAGCCAGCCGGGCATGAACGCCAGCGGGATCATCAGCCCCGAGAAGAAGCTCAGCAGCGCCTCGCGCAGCCACATGACGCCCAGGTAGCGCTTCGTCCAGAAGCACACGAGGGTCGAGAGGTACGTCAGCCCGAACGCCAGCGGGAACATCAGCGCGAAGCTCACGAGCGTCAGCAGCCCCGCGAGCGGCGACACCGGTCCGGGCGGCTCGAAGAGCAGCCAGGCGGCGACGACGCCCATCAGCGCGGTCGGGAACGTCGAGAGCATCGACCCGATGTACTCGGCGGCGCGGGCGCGCTGGAAGTCGACCGGCTTGGTCAGGTCGACGGCGATGTGCCCGTCGAGGATGCGGTCGGCCATGATCCAGTCGGCGGCGCCGAAGACCATGGTCGCGGCCACGAACCCGATGATCGTGTAGGCCCGCATCGAGTCCCAGTCGTACCCCGAGAGGGTGCCGGAGCCGATGAGGTTCTGCCACATGACCATCGCGATGAGCATGGAGCCGCCGCCGATGGCGAGGCCGAAGAACCAGTGCGACTTGTACGCGAGTCTTCGTTTGAACGAGATGACCACGAGCGCGCGGTCGACGGCGAGAGTATGACTCATACGGCGTTTACTCCGGTCCGGGGAGGCGAGCGCAGCGAGCGGCGGGTGCGGGCGTCACTTGGTGAGCTCTCCGGCGTACAGGCGGCGGATGACGTCCTCGATGCTCGGCTCGGAGAGGGACAGGTCCCTCGGGGCGAGCTGGGCGGTCAGGGAGCCGAGCACTTCCGCGGTGGTGAAGCGGCTCGACTCATATGTCACGGTGACCTCGGAGGGCGCCTCGCCGGCGGTCCACTCATAGTCGGGGAACTTCTCGGCCAGCTCGGGCACGTCCGCGGCGCCCTCGAGGTAGAGGTTCACGGCCTTGGTGGTGATGTAGTGGGCCTTGAGCCGCTCGATCGAGCCGTCGTAGGCGATGGCGCCCTTGTCGATCACGACGATCCGCTCGCACACCTCCTCGATGTCGGCCAGGTCGTGGCTGGTCAGCAGGAGCGTGGTGCCATCGTTCACGAGCTCGCGCAGGAACGCGCGCAGGCGGTCCTTCACGGAGATGTCGAGGCCGATGGTCGGCTCGTCGAGGTAGACCATCTTCGGGTCGTGGATGAGCGCGCACGCCAGGTCGGCGCGCATGCGCTGGCCGAGCGAGAGGGTGCGGGCGAGCGCGGGCATGAACTCGCCGAGGTCGAGCAGCTCGTCGAACTTCTCGATGCGGGCCTTGTAGTCGGCGTCCGATACGCCGTACATGTGCTTGAGGAGCTTCAGGGACTCCTCGACGGGCAGGTCCCACCACAGCTGCGTGCGCTGGCCGAAGAGGACGCCGATGTCGTGGGCGTTGGCGATGCGCTCGGTGTGCGGGTCGCGGCCCATCACCCGGACGGTGCCCTCGGAGGGGCGCAGGATGCCGGTGAGGAGCTTGACCGTGGTGGACTTGCCCGCGCCGTTCGGGCCCACATAGGCCACCGACTCGCCCGGTTCGATGGAGAGGTCGATGCCGTCGACCGCGGTGTAGTTCTTGTACTTGCGCTGCATCAGGTGCTTGACGGCGCCTTTGAACCCCGAGGCCTTGTCAGGTCTGCGGAAGGTCTTGGTGAGGGCTCGGGCTTCGAGAATCGGCATGCTTCCACCGTAGGAAGATCCGGTGGGAGCGGGCCACTCGTTTTCCGCCTCTCAGGACGCCGGCTCGGCCTCCCGGGCGGCCTCGTCGGACCGCGTTTGCGCCGGTACCGCCTTGCGGGCCTTGAGTTTCCGGCGTATCAGGCCGGGCAGCCGGGGCGCGTTGCGAATCAGCTCACGCGGATGTATCCGCTCGAGCGGGAGGAAGCAGGCCATGGCCACCAAATGGGGCAGGAAGCTGATCTCGACGGCGAGGAACACCGTGAGGTGGAAGCAGTAGAAGAACGCCACGATCCCGTACTTGAGGCGTTTGGCGGCCACGAACATCACGACGGGGCTGAGCAGTTCGAACCCGACCATGCCCCATTGGGAGAGGCGCAGCAGACCGGGGTATTCGAGGAGCCAGTTCGAGTACTCCGTGCCGCGCCGCAGGATCGCCCACGTCATGGTCGCGGAGTTGACCCATTCCCAGCCGCCGTAGCGGATCTTGGCCCAGGCCGCGAAGAAGTACGTGCAGACCACGCCGATCTGGACGAGGTTGAAGCCCCACCCCACGTGCTCGGAGAGGTTGCGGCGGTCGCCCCAGCGGGCCTTCGGCATGGTGGGCAGCAGGAACAGGAGGATGAGGAAGGCGAACTTGCCGTGGTCGACCTTCCCGTAGGACATCGCGATGATCATCCACTCGAAGTAGGCGATCGCGCAAATCCATCCGAACAGTCGCGGGGCCTTGTTGCACATCATCGGGACGGAGGCCGCGAGGAGCACGACGAGGGTGCCGACGACGATCTCGTAGTCGGGGACCGGGAACACCGGCAGCACGCGGGCGATGAACAGCGGCTGGTAGAGCTCGCCGGGGACGTGGCGGTGGCCGAGGATCCACGGCATGTACCACCACCAGTCGACCCAGATGAACGCTCCCGCGAGGAAGCGCATCGCGGCGACGCGGCCGAGGGCCACGGGCTGGAAGAACCAGCCGGTGGCCTTCTGCGCCAAAGGAAGGGGGGTCATTCGTCGGCCCCTTCACGGGTGTACGTGGCCTCGACGACCTCGACGACCTCGCCGGTCTGGTGGCCGTCCTCGAGCCGGTACTGGCGTTCGATGATCTCGACGGTGACGATCTCGGGCTTGTCGGGGTTGGTGTTCTCGTACGCCTGCGCGATGTACTCGAGCAGCGAGGGGTCCTCGATGAAGCGGCTCTTCTGGCCTTCGACCTCGGCGCGGCGGAAGCCGGTGGCGGCCTCGGTGAGGCTGAACCGCTCGCCCTCCTCGTTGACGGCCTCGACGCGGGTCGATCCGGCCCAGCCGTCGAGCTCCTTCGAGAACGAGTACATCTTGAAGGGCGCGAAGGGGAAGAAGTCGTCCCCGCCCCAGAAGGTGGTGGCGGTGACCAGGGCAAGCACGACCATCGAGATCGTGATCCGCAGGGCCCGCCCGGCGGGGCGGACCTTCGCGTACTGAGTATCCACGGCAAGAGTATGGCACGGGTGTGCCACGGGGCGCGGTGCCGCGTCAGCCGGTCGCGGTCAGCTCCGGGTCGCCCTCACCGGGGTTTCGCCCGCCCGGGGTCCGCTTGCGGCCCTTGAGCTTCGCGCGGGCGCGGCGGGCGAGGTCCCGCGGGTCGACCCGTTCCAGCGGCAGGAAGCAGGCCATGGCGAACAGGTGCGGGAGGAAGCTGATCGTGAGGGCGGCGAAGATCGCCACATGGAACGCGTAGAAGAACGCGACGATCCCGTACTGCAGCCGCTTCCACGGGTAGACGAAGAGCACGAGCGGCGTGAGCAGTTCGAACGCGATCATGCCCCACTGGGCGACGGTGAGGAGCTGGGGGAAGTCGAGCAGCCAGTCGGAGAAGACGGTGCCGCGCCGGATGATCGCCCACGTGAACACCCCCGAGTTCGCCCATTCCCAGCCGCCGTAGCGGAACTTCGACCAGGTCGAGAGGAAGTACGTGCACACGACGGCGATCTGCACCAGGTTGAAGCCCCACCCGACGCGTTCGGAGAGGTGCTCGCGGTCGCCCCAGCGGGCCTCGGGCATCATGCACAGCACGAGCAGCAGCACCATGAAGCCGAAGCTCGCGTGGTCGACCTTGCCGTACGAGTTGTAGATGAGCATCCACTCGAAGTACGCGATGAACAGGATCCACCCGAACAGGCGCGCGCGGTAGCCGAACATCACCGGCAGCGCGGCCGCCAGCATCACGACGAGGGTGCCGGTGACGATCCAGTAGTTCGGGGCGGGGATCGGCAGGACGCGGCCGATGAGCAGCGGCTGGTACAGGTCCTCGGGCAGGAAGCGGTGCTGGATGATGAACGGCTTGTACGCCCACCACTCGATCCACACGAAGAGCCCGGCGAGGAACCGCATGGCGGCGACCCGGCCGAGGGCCACGGGCGTGAAGAAGAAGCCGTTCACATAGCCGGTCACGGCGCGTCCCCTTCGGTCCAGGTGGCGGCGATCTCGACGGTCTCGGCGCCGGTGCGTTCGCCGTCGCGCAGCTCGTAGCTGACGATCCGCACCTCGGCGGCCACGATCTCGGGACTGTCCGGGTGGGCGTCCTCATAGGCCTCGGCGACGAGCGCCAGGAGCGCCGGGTCCTCGCGGAAGCGGCTCAACTGGCCCTCGAGTTCGGCGCGGCGGAACCCGGTGTCGTTGTCCCCGATCGGGAAGCTGCGGCCGGTCGCGTCGGTGAGGATCAGGCTGGTGCTGTTCGCCCAGCCGTCGGGGTCGTGCGCGTGCGAGTACATCTTGAACGGCGCGAACGGGAAGAAGTCGTCAGCGCCCCACAGCGAGGTCGCCATGAGGGCGAGGACCATCGCGAGGGTCCCCGCGATCCGCGCGAGCTTCCCTCGGCGCGTCAGCGGTGGCTCGGCGACGTCTTTCGGCACCGGGCGAGTATGCCATACCGAGTATCGGCCCCCGCCAAGGCATCAGGCTCCGGCGAGGCGGTCCCGCTCGGCCTGCGGCAGCGAGCACGCGGCGGTGCCGCCGGGCAGCTTGTGGCGGTTGCGGGAGATGAGCCGGTACAGCGGCCACATGAGCCACGAGGCGGGCTTGAGCGAGAGCGCCCAGCCGGCCGGCTTCCAGTACCACTGGGCGCGACGCAGCAGCACCGCGATCGCGTCCGGCCCGGCCTGCTTGAGGCCCGGCTCGACCCAGATCACGGCCGCCTCGGCCTCTTCCTGGGTGACACCGAGCGATTCGAGGTCGGCCCACTGCCACGGGACGACCTTCGCGGCGGTGCGGACGCGCCGCTCCAGGAACCGGGCGGACTGGGAGCAGAACGCGCAGTCGCCGTCGTAGATGAAGGTGTGCTCCATGCCGCCTCGATTCAACTCCGGGGGATGCGGGTCATGCGTGCTTTCTCGACGGTACCGCTCCGTACAGCGCCTCGCGCATCGCCGTGACCGGCGCCTCGTCCAGGCCGGTGAACTGCGTCCACTGCCGCACCGCCTGGGCGAGCAGCAATGCGAGCCCGTCGAGGACCTGCACGCCCTGCTGCTCGGCGTCGGCGGCGAGCGCGGTCGGCCACGGGTCGTAGAGGATGTCGAACAGGACCGCGCCGGGCTTCCAGATGGGACGGATGCCGTCCGTGACGCCCTTCGGCACGGTCGCGATGACCAGGTCGGCGGTGCCGACCTCGGCCGCCTGCTCCCAGCCTCGGGCCTCGAGCCTCAGCCCGAGCGCCGAGGCGACCGGTTCGAGCTCGGCGATCGCCTCGCGGCGACGGGCGTAGACCTTGACGGCGCTCGAGCCGAGCGCCTGGGCCGCGGCGAGCGCGGCGCGCGCCGAACCGCCGGCGCCGAGGATCGCGACCTCCTCGGCCGCGGTCAGGCCGACCTCGGCCAGGGCGTCCACGATCCCGGGCGCGTCGGTGTTGTCGGCGAGGCGGCGCCCGCCGCGCAGCACGAGCGTGTTGGCCGCGCCGATCGCCTCCGCGACCGGCGTCGCCTCGTCGGCGACGGTGAGCGCGATCTCCTTGAGCGGCATGGTGAGCGAGAGCCCGGCCCAGGTCTCGTCGAGCGAGTCGACGAAGCGGGCGAGCGCGGGCTCGTCGCATTCGTGCCGCGTGTAGGTCCAGTCGTGCAGCCCGGCCGCGACGTACCCGGCGTTGTGGATGACCGGGGAGAGCGAGTGCTCGATGGGCTTGCCGAGGACGGCCGCGCGCATCAGGCCATCCCGTTCTCTTGGGCGATCACGGTGTTGGCCTCGTGGTCGTCGTGGTCGTGCGCGAACAGGGCCCGGCCGTCCTCGTACGCGGTCACGAAGAAGAGCCAGTCGCCGTCGACGGGGTTGGCGGCGGCTTCGAGCACGGCGGCGCCGGGGTTCGAGATCGGCGTCGGCATGTAGCCGGCGTTCTCCTGCGCGCTGGCCGCCCACGGGTTGTCGGGGTCGCGCATGACCTCGTACCAGTTGATGTCGGCGTGCGAGGTGATGGCCTCCTCGCCGTTGTAGAGGCGGCCGTAGTTCCAGATGGCCTCGGACTCGAAGCAGTTGCAGTTGGTCTGCCCGTGGTCGATCCAGCTGAGGTAGAGCTTGTTGTACATGACCCGGGCGATCCTCGCGTCGTCCTCGGCGATGCCGGACTCGGACTGGACGATCGAGGCGATCTGCAGCGCCATCCACGGGTAGATCTTGAACTCGCCGTTCGTCGGCGGGTTGAACTGCTGCTCGGAGAGGGAGCTCGGGTCGAAGTCGGGGTCGGGGTCCGAGATGTTCTGGATGTCCTCGAGGAAGCCGATCTCCTCGATCTCGGCGTTGAACCGCTCGATCATGGCCTTGAGCATGTCCTCGGCGGTCCACTTCTCGTCGAACTCGTACGTCGACGGGAACAGGAAGCCCTCAACGGACTTCTCCTGCCGGTCGCCGAAGCCCTCGAACCAGAGCGGGTCGACGCCCAGGGCCTCCGGGTCGTCGGCCAGTGCCTCGAACTCCTCGATCGGGACGCCGGTGTGGTCGGAGAGGGTCTTGAAGACCTCGAAGATGCGGAAGCCCTCGGGGATGGTCACCGCGTTGGTCATGCGGTTCTCCTCGTTGAGGAGGAAGTCCAGCGCCGAAGCGGCCGACATCTCGGCCTGCATCGTGTAGGTGCCCGGCTGGATCCCGGTGCCGGCGTCGTTGTTCTCCTCGGAGGCGTTCAGGAACGCCTTAGCGGAGGCGACGACGCCTTCCTCTTCGAGGTGGTTGGCGATGTCGGAGACGAACCAGCCCTCCTCGACGGTCACGGTGACCTCGGTGCCGTTGCCGTCACCGGAGAAGTCGTCGGCGATGAAGTAGTCCTTGATGACGTTGTTGTACGCCCACCAACCGCCCACGCCGATGATGGCGAACAGGGCCACGACCAGGGTCATCGCGATCAGGGACTTGCCGGAGTCCTTGCGGCGGTGGCTCCTGGGAGCATCCGTCCGCTCGTCCTCGGTCCGGAAATCGCCGAGCATCCTGTTCTCTACCTCCGCCGCTGGTCCAACCATTGCTGAAGGATCTCCACCGCGGCCGCCTGGTCGACGATGGAGCGCTTCCGCCTGCCGCGCACGCCGCCTTCGTTCATCTTGCGTGTCGCGACGGCGGTGGTCATGCGCTCATCGGTCAGGGTCACCGGTACGGGTGAGACGTGCTCGGCGAACCGCTGCACCCAGGCTCGGGTGTGGGCGGCGGCCGGCCCCTCTTCACCCGAAAGAGTAACGGGTAGGCCGACGACGATTTCGACAACCTCGTACTCGCGGGCCGTTTCGGCGATTTCCCGGATATCGCTCGGAATGTCCTCACCAGCGGTTTTGAGGTCGCGACGAACGGTCGCGACGGGAGTGGCGAGGAGCCCGTCCGGATCGCACACGGCGATCCCGACGCGCGCTTTGCCCAGATCGATGCCGAGACGGCGGCCCCGCACCCACTCGGTGGATGCGGGGCCGGACGCTGCGTCTTCCATCTAGGCCGTGATCGCGCCGGTGACGGCGGCGAGCAGCTGCGCGGCCTGGTCGGCCGGGACGCCGCCGCCCTGGGCGACCTCGTCGTTGCCGCCGCCCTTGCCGGACAGCGCGGCCTTCACGAGCGCCTGCGCGGAGACGTGCTGCGCCTGCGCGGCCTTGTTGGCCGCGACGACGATGCTGGCCTTGCCGCCGGCGGTCGCGACGACCGCGGCGACACCGGGCTGGTCCTCGGGCAGGTGCCCGCGGATCTGCATCGCGAGGCCCCGCACATCGCCGCCCTTGGTGCCCTCGGGCGCCTGCACGGCCGCGACCTTGACCGCCCCGACCTGCTTCGCGGCGGCCGCGAACTCGGCGGCGCGGCCGGAGACGGCCTTCGCCTGCAGGTTCGCGAGCTCGCGCTCGGCGTCCTTGGTGCGCTGCAGGATCGCGCGCACCCGCTCGAGCACGTCGCCGCGCTGGGCGCCGATCTCCTCGGCGATCTGCGTGACGAGGTCGCGTTCGCGGGCGAGGTACTTGTAGGCCTCCATGCCGGTGGCGGCCTCGACGCGGCGCTGGCCGGAGCCGACCGAGGACTCGCCGGTGAGGACGAGCGGGCCGATCTGGGCCGAGCGGGACACGTGCGTGCCGCCGCAGAGCTCGCGTGACCAGGGGCCGCCGATCTCGACGACGCGCACGGTCTCGTCGTAGGTCTCGCCGAACAGGGCGACCGCGCCGAAGTCCTTGGCCTCCGGGAGCGTCATGTACTGGACGGCGACCGGCAGGTCGTCGCGGACCGCGCGGTTGGAGACCTCTTCGATCTCGCTCTTCGTCTCGTCGGAGAGCTTCGCGCGCCACGAGAAGTCGAGCCGCAGATAGCCGGGGCGGTTGAACGAGCCGGACTGGAGCGCGGTCGGGCCGAGCACCTCGCGCAGGGCCGCGTGGACCACGTGCGTGCCCGAGTGCGCCTGGCGGGCGCCGAGGCGCCACTCCGGGTCGACCGAGGCCTCGACCTTGTCGTCGATGACGAGCTCGCCTTCGAGCACGCGGACCTTGTGGACCACGAGCTTCTTGACCGGGCGCTGCACGTCGAGCACCTCGGCGAACAGGCTCGGGCCGACGAGCTTGCCGGCGTCGGCGTGCTGGCCGCCGGACTCGGCGTAGAACGGGGTCCGGTCGAGCACGACCTCGACGATGTCCCCGGCCTTCGCGAGCGGGATCGGCTGGCCGTCCTTGAGCAGGCCGATCACGCGCGACTCGGTGTCGAGCGTCTCGTAGGCCTTCCAGTCGGTGGGGCCCTGCTCCTGGAGGAGCTGCCAGTACGCGGACAGGTCCGCGTGGCCGGTCTTGCGGGCCGCCGCGTCCGCCTTCGCGCGCTGGCGCTGCTCGGCCATGAGCTGGCGGAAGCCCTCCTGGTCGACCGAGAGGCCCTGCTCCTCGGCCATCTCCAGGGTCAGGTCGATCGGGAAGCCGTACGTGTCGTGCAGCTCGAACGCCTTGGAGCCGGAGAGGGTCTTGCCGCCTTCGGACTTGGTCTCGGTGACGGCGGTGTCGAGGATCGTGGTGCCGTGCTTGAGGGTCTTGAGGAACGCCTCTTCTTCGCCGTACGCGTAGGACGAGATCCGCTCGAAGTCGGTGCGCAGCTCGGGGTACGCGGCGGACATGCGCTCCATGGCGACCGGCAGCAGCTCGGGCATGGCGGGCTTGTCGTAGCCGAGGAGGCGCACGGCGCGGATCGCGCGGCGCATGAGGCGGCGCAGCACGTAGCCGCGGCCCTCGTTGGAGGGCACGACGCCGTCGCCGATGAGCATCAGCGAGGAGCGCACGTGGTCGCCGATGACGCGGAAGCGGATGTCGTCCGGGTGGGACTCGGAGGCGGTGTGCGAGGTCGAGACGCCGTAGCGCTTGCCCGTCAGCTCCGAGGCCTTGTCGATGATCGGCCGGACCTGGTCGGTCTCGTACATGTTGTCGACGCCCTGGAGGAGCGCCGCCATGCGCTCCATGCCCATGCCGGTGTCGATGTTCTTCTTCGGCAGGTCGCCGGTGATCTCGTAGCCCTCCTTGGCGGGGCCGCCGCCGCGGATGTTCTGCATGAACACGAGGTTCCAGAACTCGAGGTACCGGTCCTCGTCGACCTCCGGGCCGCCCTCGGGCCCGTAGTCGGGGCCGCGGTCGTAGTACAGCTCCGAGCAGGGGCCGCACGGCCCGGGGATGCCCATCGACCACATGTTGTCGGCCTGGCCGCGGCGCACGATGCGGTCGAGCGGGAGCCCGATCTGCTTGTGCCAGATGTCGATCGCCTCGTCGTCGTCGAGGTAGACCGTGGCCCAGATCTTGTCGCCGTCGAGGCCGAGGCCGCCCGACTCGAGAGAGCCGGTGGTGAGGTCCCAGGCGAAGCGGATCGCCTGCTCCTTGAAGTAGTCCCCGAAGGAGAAGTTGCCGTTCATCTGGAAGAACGTGCCGTGGCGGGAGGTCTTGCCGACCTCGTCGATGTCGGGCGTGCGGATGCACTTCTGCACCGACGTGGCGCGGTTCCAGTCGGGGGTCGCCTGGCCCAGGAAGTAGGGCACGAACGGGACCATGCCCGCGGGCACGAACAGCAGGTTCGGGTCCTCGAAGGCGGGCAGCGGTGCGCTGGGGACCACCGTATGGCCGTTGGACTCGAAGAACTTCAGAAACCGGCGTTGGATTTCAGCGGTCTCCATGGGGCACCTCCTTCAAGGGTCTAGTACAGGCGGCCGGGCGCGGCCGGGTCGTTCTCGTCGTCGGCGTCGAGCAGCGGCTGGATGTCCTCGCCGCGCTCGATCGCGTCGAAGAGCTCGGCCTCTTTGGCCCGCTTCGCCTCCGACACGTCCGCCCAGAACGCTTTGAACGATTCCTTCATTTCAGCACCGGCGCCGCTCACCCGCTCGGCGACCCCGCCGGGAGTGACCGACTCCGCCGCCTTCGTGACCTTGCGGACCACGATCACGCCGACCGCGATGCCGATGCCTACCCAGATCATCCGTTTCAACACGGTGACTCCTCAACCTGATTATCGCGCGACGGCTATTCGGCGGACTTCCGGCGGGACTTCGCGGCCCGCTTGGCCTCGCGCTTGGACTGGCGGGAGGCCTCGACCATGCGGCGCACCTGCTGCTCGTCGACCTCCTGGTTGCGCTTCTTCACGGCGGTGCGCAGGCCGAACCCGAACGCGGCGGCCTTGATCAGCGGCGAGCCGACGGCCGAGACGACCAGGCTGGTGATGTTGGCGACGTTGGAGGAGATGTGCGCGGCGTTCCCGGTGATGGCGCCGACCTTCTCCAGCTCGCCCTCGACCTGCGTGAGGTTGCCGTTGACGTTGTCGAGCGTGG
The DNA here is from genome assembly GCF_040674615.1 of Glycomyces sp. NPDC049804. NCBI lineage: Bacteria > Bacillati > Actinomycetota > Actinomycetes > Glycomycetales > Glycomycetaceae > Glycomyces > Glycomyces sp. NPDC049804. Next base: position 228,901 of record NZ_JBFAMQ010000007.1, on the reverse strand, counting down.
TGTTGACGTTCCGCAGGATCGGGCCGATCTCGTGGTCGACCTTGTCGAGCGTCTTATTGACGCGATTGAGGGTCGCGGTGCCCTTGTTGATGAGGCGGAAGGCGAGCATCACGCACAGGAGGAAGAAGCCGAGCCCCGCGAGCAGGACCCCCAGCTCCCAGACGCTCCCGGTCCATCCTGCCGCCAAGGTCTCCTCAGGCACGGTCTCCCCCTGTCGCGATACCCCGGTGTCCGACACCGGCGATGAAGTGTGTGGTCCCGTCGCTCTCGGCCTTGTCCACGGCTCCCCACCCTGGCCGAGGCCGCTTGCGAACCGTCAATCGGCGCCGAGCACCCCCTCGCGCGGCCAGCGGCCCCGCCGAGACGGGGGCGGCGCGGCGCAGACGAACCGGGGGCTCTCGCACGAGAGCAACGCGGTGTCGACCTTACCTTGCGGGACCGGACATCCGGCGCAACGGGGCGCGTCGGTCCACAGTCCAGTCCCCGAGGGACGCTCAGCCCGCCGACTCGGCACCGCGTTCGGCGGCGAGGCGCGGCAGGGCCGCCTGCTGCGCGATGACGGCCGTGACCTCGGCGCCGACGCACAGCTCGTAGCGGTCGCCGCAGTCGACCGGGACGACCCACAGCTCCAGGTACAGCTCGTCGCGGACGTAGCAGCCCTCCTCGCCCAGGCCGCCGACGCACTGCTCGGGATCGGCGGGGACCCAGCCCGCGTTGAGGACCGCCTGCCAGTACTCGTTCGCCGTGTCGTCCACTGTGCCTTCAGAAGTCCACGTGCGCATCCGCACCCGGCACTCCCCCAGGCACCAGCGGGAGCCGTACGTCTCGTCGTGCACGCTCACCGCGGCCCAGCCCGGCACCTCGAGCTCGTCCACCGCCCGGCGCGTCGGATCGACCGAAAAGGCCCGTCCCAGCCACAGCACCGCCGCGACCAGGAGCACCGCCAGGACCGCGATCACCGCCACGGTCATGCGCAGCCGCTCGATGCGCGCCCCCGACCGCTCGAGGTCCGCCGCGATGCGCTCCGACGCGCGCCCGGGGCGGCGCGGCGGTTCAACCATCGGCCGGCCTGCGCACGATCCGGCGCAGCTTCTCCAGGCGCTCGCCGATCTCGGCCTCGCGCCCGTGCCGCGTCGGCCGGTAGTAGTCCCGGCCGGCCACCACGTCGGGCGCGTACCGCTGCGGGACCACGCCCCGCGGATCGGCGTGCGGGTAGACGTATCCCTTGCCGTGGCCCAGGTTGCTCGCACCGCCGTAGTGGGCGTCGCGCAGGTCCGCCGGGACCGGGCCGATCTTCCCCTGGCGCACATCGCGCATGGCCTCGTCGATCGCGGTGATGACCGCGTTCGACTTGGGCGCGGTCGCGAGGTGCGCGACGGCCTGCGCGAGGTTGATCCGGGCCTCCGGCAGGCCGATCCGCTCGACCGCGGTCGCGGCGGCCGTGGCGGTCAGCAGCGCGGTCGGGTCCGCCATGCCCACGTCCTCGGACGCGAAGACGACCAGGCGGCGGGCGATGAACCGCGGGTCCTCCCCCGCCACGATCATCCGCGCCAGGTAGTGCATCGCGGCGTCCACATCCGAGCCGCGGAGGCTCTTGATGAACGCGCTCGCAACGTCGTAGTGGCCGTCCCCGTCGCGGTCGTAGCGGACCGCCGCCGTGTCGATCGCGGCCTCCACCACGGCGACCGTGATCTCGGTGCCGCCCTCGCCCGCCACGGTCAAGGCCGCGGCCTCCAAGGCGGTCAACGCCTTGCGGGCGTCGCCGGCGGCCGTGCGCACCAGGTGGTCGCGCGCTTCATTGTCCAGGGTTACCGCGCGGTTCAGGCCCCGCTCGTCCTCGACGGCGCGGTCCACGAGCTCCCCGATGTCGGTCGCGTCCAGCTCCCGCAGGGTGAGGAGCACGCAGCGGCTCACGAGCGGGGCGACCACTGAGAAGTAGGGGTTCTCGGTGGTCGCGGCCAGGAGCGTGATCGTGCGGTCCTCGACCGCGCCGAGCAGGGAGTCCTGCTGCGTCTTGGTGAATCGGTGCACCTCGTCGATGAACAGGATCGTCTGCGGGCCGCCCGTGCGGCGGACGCGGCGGGCCTCGTCGATCGCGGCGCGCACGTCCTTCACCCCGGAGTTCAGCGCCGACATCGCCCGGAAGCGCCGCTCGCCTTGCGCCACAAGATGGGCGATCGTGGTCTTGCCCGTCCCTGGCGGGCCCCACAGGATCACCGACATCGGCTGGCGGCCCTCCACCACCTGGCGCAGCGGCGAACCGGGGCCGAGGAGGTGGTCCTGGCCCACGAGCTCGTCGAGCACGCGCGGACGCATCCGCACCGCCAGCGGCTCGTCCCCCGAGGCCGAGCCGGTGCCCAGAATCCCCGAAGCCTGCGGTTCGGGCGGGGGTGTGTCGTCGAACAAACCTGGAGCGTCCATATCCGAACCAGCGTAAGCCATCTGCGAGTGGTCATCGAGTCACGAGGGGTCGCGTGAATCTGCCGTCAAGATTTAGGTTAGGCTTGCCTTGCTTGTTTGGATTTCGAACATGTGTGGCTCACTTCCGTGAAAGGCCCGGCCATGTCTGCCCTGATCACCCGCCGTCGCTTCGCCCTGCTCGGCGCCGCCGCCCTCACCGCCCCGCTGGCGGCTTGCGGCTCCGACGACGAGCCGGACGAGACCGCTACGGAGGACCGGCCCGTCGTCCTCTACAGCGGCCGCAACGAGGAGCTCATCCAGCCGCTACTCGACCAGTTCACCGCCGCGACCGGCGTCGAGGTCGACGTCCGGTACTTCGACACCGCCGAGGCCGCCGGCCTGATCCTCGAGGAGGGCGACCGCAGCCCCGCCGACCTGTTCCTGTCCCAGGACGCCGGCGCGCTCGGCGCGGTCGCAAAGGCCGGGCTGCTCAGCGAACTCGACGCCGCCCTCCTCGGCCTCGTGCCCGAGCAGTACCGGTCCTCCGACGGCACCTGGGTCGGCCTGACCGGCCGCTCCCGCGTGATGGTCTACGACCCCGCGAAGATCAGCGCGGACGAGCTGCCCGCCTCGGTCTTGGACCTCACCGCCGAGCCCTGGGACAAGCGCGTCGCCATCGCCCCGCTCAACGGTTCCTTCCAGGCGTTCGTCACCGCACTGCGCGTCGCCGAAGGCGACGACGCCGCCGCGGCGTGGCTCGAAGGCATGGCCGACGCCCCGCAGCGCGAGAAGAACGGCCCCATCGTCGAAGGCGTCGCCGCCGGCGAGCTCGAAGCCGGCCTGGTCAACCACTACTACGTCTACGAGAAGGCCGCCGAAGCCGGCGTCCCGGTCGAGGAGTACGGACCGGCGCTGCACTTCTTCGCCCCCGGCGACCCCGGCGCACTCGTCAACGTCTCGGGTATCGGCGCGCTCGGCGACTCGCTCCGCAAGCCCAACGTCGCATCGCTGCTCGAGTACCTGCTGGCGGCCGAAGCGCAGACGTACTTCGCCGAGACCACCTTCGAGTACCCGCTCATCGAGGGGGTCGCAGGACCCGCGGGACAGCCCGCGCTCGCCGAACTCGCCGGACCCGCGATCGACCTGAGCGACCTGGACGACCTCGAGACCACGGTCCGGATGATCCAGGAAGCCGGGCTCGCGTAGCACGAAACGCGGCATCCGCATGACCGACCTCGAAGGCCGCGGCCGCGCGGCGACCCGCCTGCCGGCGCTCCTGCGCCGGACCGGGCGGGCCGCCGCGTGGCTGTGGTGCCTGCCCGCCGTCATCGCCGCACTCGTACCGCTCGTCTACCTCGCCTGGCGCACCGCCGAAGCGGGGGGCGCAGCGGTTCGGGACCAGTTGTCCCGCCCGCGCCTGGCCGAGATGACCGCCAACACGCTGCTGCTGTCGGCGACCGTGACGGCCGCCTGCCTCGTCCTCGGCACCGCCACGGCGTACCTGATCTCACGGACCGACCTGCGCGCTCGGACGGCGTTGAACCTCGCGGCGGCACTGCCGCTCGCGGTGCCCACCTACGTCGCCGCGTTCGCGTGGCGCGCGGCCTTCCCAGAAGCCGCGGGCTTCTGGATCTGTGCGCTCGTACTGACCGTCTCCAGCTTCCCGTACGTCCACCTGCCGGTCGCCGCGGCGCTCAGCCGCACCGACCCGGCAATCGAGGAGCAGGCGCGGATCCTCGGCGACGGTCCGTGGCGGACGTTCTTCAAAGTGACGCTGCGCCAGGTCGCCCCGGCGGCGGGGGCCGGGGGGCTGCTGTGCGCCCTCTACGTGTTCCACGACTTCGGCGCGGTCTCCATCCTGCGCTACGAGACGTTCACGACCGCGATCTACTCGGCCTGGCGGCTCGGATTCGACCGCACGGGCGCCTTGGTCCTGTCCACTGCGCTCGCCGTGCTGGCCCTGCTCCTCCTCGGCGGGGAGTGGGCCGCCACCGCACCGGGAAGTCGTGCCCGGCTCGAGAGCGCCTCCGGGCGCGAGCCGGCCAGGACCCGGCTCGGACGCGCCGCCCCGCTCGCCTACCTCGGTCTCGCCGCACTCACCGCGTTCTCGCTCGGGGTCCCCGCCTGGAGCCTCGTCCGCTGGACCCTCGAAGGCGTCTCCACCGCCGATCCGGCCGAAGTATGGTCCGCTGCATGGACCTCCCTGAGCCTCGCCGCCGCGGCGGCGGCACTGGTCGTGGTGCTCGTCGTCCCCGTCGGGCTCTACGTCGCGCGGCACAGGGGCGTGCTCCCGGCCGCCACCGAACGCGTCATCTACCTCGGTTACGCGCTGCCGGGCGTGGTCATCGGCTTGTCCCTGGTGTTCCTGGCGATCAACGTCGACTGGGTCTACGAGCGCTTCTACCAGTCGGCCCCGCTCCTGGTGTTCGGCTACGCGGTGCTGCTGCTGCCCTTGGGGCTGGGTGCGGTCAAGGCCAGTGCGGCGCAAGCGTCGCCGCAGTTGGGGCAGGTCGCGGCGTCGTTGGGTGCGGGTCCGGCCAAGCGGTTCGCGACGGTCACACTGCCGTTGACGGCACCGGGGATCGCCGCCGGCGCGGCGCTGGTGTTCCTGACCGCCATGAAGGAGCTCCCGGCGACGCTGCTGCTGCGCCCGGCCGGGACCGAGACCCTGGCGACCCGCCTGTGGACGTATACCGACATCGCGGCCTTCTCGGCGGCCGCTCCGTACGCCGCGCTCATCGTGGCGGCTTCGGCGGTGCCGATCTGGTTGCTCAGCAGAAGGATCGGAGGCTCCGGCCATGAGTGAGCTGCGCATCGACGACCTGCACAAGTCCTTCGGCGGCACCGTCGCCCTCGCCGGCGCGGACCTCGCGGTCGCCGAGGGCGAGATCGCCGCCGTCCTGGGGCCTTCCGGCTGCGGGAAGACCACGCTGCTGCGGTGCGTGGCCGGGTTCGAGCGGCCCGACGGGGGCTCTATCACGGTGGCGGGCAGGCGGGTCGAGCATCTGCCTCCGCAGTCGCGACGGATCGGCGTGGTGCCCCAGGAGGGTGCGCTGTTCCCGCACCTGTCGGTGGACCGCAACGTGTCCTACGGGCTGCGGGGAGCGGGGCGGACCGGGCGCGTGGACGAGGTGCTGGACCTGGTGGGTCTCGGCGGCTACGGGCGGCGGATGCCGCACGAGCTGTCGGGCGGCCAGCGCCAGCGGGTGGCGTTGGCGCGGGCGATGGCGCCCCGGCCGGAGCTGATCCTGCTCGACGAGCCGTTCAGCGCGCTCGATGCCGGGCTGCGGCAGTCGCTGCGCGGCGAAGTGGCCGCGGCGCTGCGCGCCGACGGTGCGACCGCAGTGCTGGTGACGCACGATCAGGACGAGGCGTTGAGCCTGGCGGACCGGGTGGCGGTGATGCGCAATGGGCGCATCGTGCAGGTCGCCCCTCCCGCGGAGGTGTACGGGTGCCCGGTCGATCCGTGGACGGCGTCGTTCGTGGGCGAGGCGGTCTGGCTCGAGGGCGAGGTGGCCGCGGGTGTGGCGGAGACCGTGGTCGGCGACGTCGCGGTCGAGGGTCCCGACGGGCCGGCGCGCCTGCTGCTGCGGCCCGAGCAGTTGCGGTTCGGCGACGGGCCGCCAAACGCAACTGTGTCGAAAGTAGAGTATTTCGGGCACGATGCGCTGGTGACGCTGGAGTTCGAAGGCGGCGTGTCGCTGCGGTCGAGGGTGCTGGGCAGGCCTCCGGTCGCGGGACAGCCGGTGGCGGTGTCGGTGGACGGCCCGGCGCACGGGTTCGAACGCTGAGCCCGCCGAAGCGAGAAGGCCGCCGCACCGGAGCCCGGTGCGGCGGCCTTAGAGCCTGCGGAGACTACATGCCGCCCATGGAGGAGGTGAACTCCTCGAAGTCGTGCAGGTTGGTCGACTCGGGGGCCTTGATGTCGTACGACCCGCCGATCTCGGTGATCTCGCTGGTCATCTCCATGGTCATGCCCTCGATCTCGGGCATCGCCATGGTCATGGACTTGAGCAGGCCGTCGCCGTCGAGCGTCACGGTCACCTCGGTGCCCTCGATCATCGCGGCCGCGTCGGAGCCCGCGTCCGAACCGGCGCCGAGGCCGGCGCCGCTCAGGCCCGCCAGCGCCTCGGAGTCGGCGCTGAGCGTGCCGGTGTAGACGCCGTCGCCGGTCTCCTTCACGTCGGTGAGGCCGGTGAGGATGAGCTCGGTCTGCTGCGCGAGGTCCATGCCGCCGTACTGGGCGTAGGCCTCGGCGATCGCGTCCTCGGAGGTGAGGTCCATGGTGAACCAGGCGTCCTCGCCGTAGCTCTCGGCCATGGCGTCGAACATGCCGCCGGAGAGCTGCATGTACATGATGTCGTCGACGACGACGGTCTCGGTGTGCATGTCTCCGAACATGTCGCCCATCATGGCCTGCTCTTCGGCGCTCATCTGCTCGCCGGAGGCCTCGATCATGGCGCTCATGTAGATGTCGGCGCTGGCCTTGGAGCTCTCGCCTTCGTAGGCGCCGGTCATGGCCATGAACTCGACGCCGTCGACGGTCATCGAGGCCTCCATCTGGTAGGAGGAGGCGTTCAGGTTCTCGACGGAGGCGAGGATCGCTTCGCCGGGGCTGAGGGCGGCGGCGCCGCCGTCTTCGGCGGCGGTGGTGGTCGCGCCTTCGGTGGGCTTCTCTTCGCTGCCGCAGGCGGTCAGGCCGAGGCCGAGGGCGGGGATGGCGAATGCGCCGATGAGGCGGGTCGCGGTACGGGAAGACATGGGTGCTCCTGAGTATCGGGGGAACGGGGTTCCGGTTCAGAGCTTAAGGGACGGCTTCCATACCCGAAGGTACGGAAGCCGCCCCTGATCCGAATCGTTACCAGGCCTTTTGCAGCCGTTCGTACTCAGCGGCAGTGATCGGAAGCACGGTGCCGTGGCGCGGACTGGACGGCAGGTCGTACTCGGCGACCGGGGTCCACTCACCGGAGGCGAGGTCGGTGGTCTCGAACGGGACGTAGCCGCGTCCGCCGAACTCGTCGATGAAGAGGTACCACTTGTCCTCGGTGTTGGACTTGAAGACGAGCGGGCCTTCGCCGGCGCCGATGGCGCCCGAGCCGATGCAGTCGGCGAGGAACCGCCATTCCTCGTCGGCGGCGAGGGAGGCGGCGGTCTCGGCGAGGATGAACTTGCCGCAGGGGGTCGAGGCGGTGTTCGAGCGCTCGTCCTTGGTGAAGCGGTAGTAGACGCCGTCGTCCTCGATCATGGTCGAGTCGATCGTGGAGTAGCCCTGGTCGACCCAGACCTGCGCTTCGGAGAAGTTGACGAAGTCGCGGGTCGTCGCGTACATCATGCGGTGGTAGAAGCCCTCGGAGTGGTCCTCGGTGGTGAACAGCGGCGAGGCCCAGTAGACGACGTACGCGTTCTGCTCGGGGTCCCAGTAGGCCTCGGGCGCCCAGGTCGCGCCGGCGTTCTCGGGCGAGACCTCGACGAGTCGGCCTTCGCTCCAGTTCACGAGGTCGTCGCTCTCCCACACCATGATGGAGAGGCTGCCGTGGCGCTGGGCCCGGTTCCAGTCGCCGTTGCCGTTGATCTTGAGGTCGGTGGCGATGAGGAAGAACCGGTCCCCTTCGGGCGAGCGGATGAGGAACGGGTCGCGGACGCCCTGCTCGCCCTGGTCGGAGGTCAGGATCGGCTGGGCGTCGTTGAGTTCCGTGAAGCTGAGCGGGTCGTTGCCGTCGCTGAGCGCGCCGTAGACCTGCTCGCCGGTGGGGGTGCCCTCGCCGGTGAAGTAGGTGAAGAAGTAGCCGGTGTAGTCGGCTTCGGCGGGCAGCGGCGGGACGGTCGCGATGAAGGTCAGCTTCTCCTTGGCGTCGCCGCGCTGGACGGTGGCCTTGAGCTTGACGGTGTAGGTCTCGCCGCCGGGCTGGGCGCGGTGCACGAGGCCGTCGTTGGCGATGACGGCGCGGTTGTCGGACTTCCAGGTGATCTGGGAGCCGTTGGCGCCTTCGGTGGGCAGGTGGATCGCCGAGCGGACGTCGTCGAGGTTCGGGATGGCGATGGCGGCGGCGTCGAGGGCGACCGCTTCCGCGTTGTCGTATTCGGCGAGCACCGTCGCCGTGAAGTCGCGTTGCTCTTGCACGGAGCCGAGGATGGCGGTTGCCGTGAGGGTGACGGACGCGTCGGCGGCGTCCATGTCCGGGCGGGTGACCGTCCCGTCGGCGCCGATGACCTCGGGATCGCTTGAGGTCCAGGTGATCTGGGAGCCGTTCGCACCGCGGGACGGCAGGTCGAGGTCGGCGGTGACGGCGCTCGTGTCGCCGAGGTCGATCGCGTCGGCGTCCTGGGCGGCCTTCTCGGCGCTGATGTGGGCGGCCTGCGCGCCGATCTCCGCCCCGGTGAGGGCGCCGTCGTAGATGCGGAAGTCGGCGAACTTGCCGTTGAGGTAGCGGTCGCCGCTGTAGAGGGAGCGGCCGAGGTAGTTGGCGGTGGTCACGCCGGCGCCGATGTCGCCGGGCTTGATGGTGACCCCCTCGTTGCGGGCCACTTCCTGGCCGTTGAGGTAGAGGACGGCGGTGCCGCCGGCGAGGGTGTAGGCCAGGTGGTTCCAGGTGCCGCGCGCGAGGTTCTGGCCGGTCGAGGCGTTCTGCTCGCAGGCCCAGTGGCAGGTGGAGATCGAGGTCCGGTAGCCGTTGCCGGTGGTGAAGAGGTAGCCGTCGCCCCAATCGCCGCTGGAGTTGCCGAGGCCGTAGATGAAGTACGGGCTCGCCTGCTCGGGCTCGATGTACACCTCTGCGGTCACGGTGACCGCGTCGAGGCCGGCCAGGAGGTTGTCGGGCATGTCGACGTAGTCGTCCACGCCGTCGAGATCGAGGCCGTCGTTCCAGGTGCCGCCGACGAGGACGCCGTCGCGGCCGTGGCCGGAGGCGTCGGCGACGACGCTCCCGCTCGTCTCGTCGAACTGGTACCAGAGCAGCGGCCCGTCGGCCGGGGCGGCGATCGCCGCTGATGCCGGAACCGTCACGGCCGCAACGGCGACGAGGGCTCCGATGAATCGTTTAGACGTCACTGTCCAACCTTCTTCAACTCGAATCGATCGCACAGGTAGACGCCTGAGTGACCGATAACCAACAAGGGGTTGGCGCCAGCTTATTCCAACCATCGACATAAGCGAACGTGACAATGTCACGATTCTCGATCGATTTCGGTGGGCCCTCTCGTCTGGACATTTCGGCTAAATCCTGCCTACGATGGCAATTTCATAGATATTCATCTATATCAGCTTTTCTTCGCTTTCTTACCCGGCACCAAGAGAGACAAGGACCAGCGATGCGACGCAGACTGCCCGCCATCGGCGCGGCCCTCGCGGGCCTGACCCTGGCCGTCGGCACGGCCACGGCCTCGGCCCAGGAAGCCCCCGACCCCGGGGCGCTCCAGGACCCCGCCTTCGACTTCCGAACCGGCGACACCGTCGCCACCGGCCTCACCATCCCGTGGGGGCTCGGGTTCCTTCCCGACGGATCGGGGATCGTCGCCGAACGCGACTCCGGCGACGTGCTGCGCATCGGCACCGACGCCGACCCGGTGGTCCTCGGCAGCCTCGACGTCGTCGGCGGTACCAGCCAGTTCGACGAGCGCGGGCTCCTCGGCCTCGCGATCTCCCCCACCTTCACGACCGACGGCTGGGTGTACGCGTACCTCTCGACCGCCGAGGACAACCGGGTCGTGCGGTTCACCCTGAACCGCTTCGAACCCGAGCCGGTCATCACCGGCATCCCCGCCGCGCTCAACCACAACGGCGGGCGGCTCTCCTTCGGTCCGGACGGCAAGCTCTACATCACCACCGGCGACGCGAACGACACCGCGAACGCCCAAGACCTCGACAGTCTCGGCGGAAAGATCCTGCGCGCCAACGCGGACGGCACGGTCCCTGAGGACAACCCGATCCCCGGCTCCCTGGTGTACACCTGGGGCAACCGCAACGTGCAGGGCCTCTCCTGGGACGCCGAGGGCGGCCTCTACTTCTCCGAGCTCGGCCAGAACACCTGGGACGAGCTGAACTACGCCGAACCCGGCGCGAACTACGGCTGGCCGGAGGTCGAAGGCACCGGCGGCGCACCGGAGTTCGTCGACCCGCTGGTCACCTGGGCCACGGCCGAGGCCTCGCCTTCGGGCGCGGAGGTCGTGGGCGACACGATGTACGTCGCGGCGCTGCGCGGCCAGCGCTTGTGGACGGTCCCGGTCGCGGGAGGCGAAGCGGGCGAACCGGTCGCGGTCCTGGAAGGGACCCTCGGCCGCATCCGCACAGTCGAACTCGGCCCGGACGGCTGGCTGTGGGTCGCCACATCGAACGGCGCCGGCCAGGACAAGGTCGTGCGGTACCGGCCGATCGGCGGCTGAGAACGCGAAGCGGCCCACGGCGATCGGCGGATTTTGGGGGTCGTTGCAACACTGCTGTTAGTTGGTGGTGTTGAGGAGTTGAGCGAGGCGCTCGGCGGGGGTTTCCCAGCCGAGCGTTTTGCGTGGGCGCCCGTTGAGTTCGGCGGCGACCGCGGCGAGGTGTTTGGCGCTGTGGACGGACAGGTCGGTGCCTTTGGGGAAGTACTGGCGGAGCAATCCGTTGGTGTTCTCGTTGGAGCCGCGCTGCCAAGGGCTGGCCGGGTCGCAGAAGAACACAGGGATGTCGGTGGCGAGGGTGAAGGCCTTGTGGGCGGTGCGGATCGCGGCGCCCTCACGGCGGCGGTCGGCGATCAGGATGCGGTCGTCCTCGCCCAGGTACCGCGACGGCCCTGCCACGACAGCGACCGAAGGCGCCGCCCGCCTGTCGGCGGGCAGCGCCTTCCGGTTCCGGCTCGCGTGCGACCCGTACCGCCATGTCGAGCCGGTCCGCCGGTCGACACCGACGATCCGGCACGCGGCCGTGTTGCTATATCCCTGCTCCATGAGCTGAAAGTATGCGTCCCGCTCACGAGTCAGCTTCATCGCGCCTTGCGGCTTGCACCGGTCCTCACGGATCTCGAAGTCCATCGCATTCCCTTGTGTACCAAGGTGTTGCAACGACTCCCAGAACCCACGAATCGCCGTGGGCCGCTTGCCGGCGCCTAGCCTTCTCCCCCGCCGCCGCCACCGGCGGCTTCAGAGGTCTCTCCATTGGTGGGGTCCGCGGAGGTCGGTCCGGCCGTCGTCGGTTCCTCCGACGTCGGTTCCTCGGTCGTCGGTTCCTCAGTCGTCGGCGTTTCGGACGGCGTCTCACTCGGTGTCTCTGAGGTCTCCTCCTCGGTGGAAGGCTCCCAGTGCGAGTCGTCGTCATCGTCGTCGTCGGCGCTGGTCTCAGCTTCGGTGGACGGCGCCTCTTCGCTGGTCGCCGCCGCCGAGGTCGTCGGGGTGGGCTCCTTGATCTGGGCGTTGCGGCCATTGGTGTAGTTCCACCAGATCAACGACCCGATGATGACCATCACCGCGACGACTGCCGCCGTGATGAGCCAAGGAGTGACCCCGCTCTTCTCGCCTTCCTGCATCATCGCGCCGGTCGGCTGCTCGGCGGTGTTGCCGCCTGCGCCGACGCCGGCGCCGATCAGCGCTGTCTGGTCGGAGCCGAAGTACTGGGTCTGCCCATCGGGCGGGGTCGTCGGCGAGACGGGGATGCCGCCGGTGACGACGCGGCCTTCCCGGGCAGAGCGGGCCATCTCGGCGGCCGAGGTGTAGCGGGCGCGCGGGTCCTTCTGCAGGGACTGGAGCACGACCTGGGCGACCCCGGCGGGGATGTCGCGGGAGAGCGGGGGCGGGGCCTGGGTCATGTGGCCGTTCATGACCGCGACGGGCGTGTCCGAGACGAACGGCGGGCGGCCCATGAGGGCCTCATAGGCGACGATGCCGAGGGAGTAGAGGTCGCTGGCGCCGGTGAGTTCGGCGCCGTTGAGCTGCTCGGGAGAGGCGTACGCGAGCGTTCCCATGACGGTGCCGGTCTCGGTGAGGCCGGAGGCGCCGCGGGCGGCGGAGATGCCGAAGTCGACGATCTTGGCCGCGCCCGTCTCCTCGTCCACGAGGAGGTTGGCGGGCTTGATGTCGCGGTGGATGATGTCGTGGCGGTGGGCGGTCTCGAGGGCGTCGGCGGCGGCGGCGACGATCTGCATGACCTCGGCGGGCGGGAGCGGTCCGCGGTCGCGCAGGATGTCGGCGAGCGAGCGGCCGCGCACGAGTTCCATGATGAGGTAGGAGACTTCGCCGTCGTCGTTGGTCTCTTCGCCGTAGTCGTAGAGCGCGACGATGCCCGGCGACTGGAGGGCTGCGACGGCGCGGGCCTCGAGCTGGAAGCGGGCGCGGAACTTGTCGTTACTGGACAGTCCAGCGTGGAGGATCTTAATCGCGACGGTGCGGCCGAGCCTGGTGTCGGTGCCTTTCCAGACCTCCCCCATGCCGCCTGCGGCAAGCCGCTCGTCCAATCGATAGCGACCCGCCACCAAGGTCCCGCTCTGCACGTCGAACCCGCTCCTCTTACTCCTGCTTCGGCCGGATGTTACATATAGCAGCCGTCAGCGGACCACGGCCGCCGCCTTCACGGACTCCTGCCAGTCGGAATTGGCTGAGGGGCAACCGGGCACGCATCGAACGAACGGCGGCCCGGGCCGTAGACCCGGGCCGCCCACTACGACATCGTAGGACTAACCGGCAAGCTGTTCGGTACCCGCTTCCTCCTCCGGCACGAAGTCGATGCCGGCCTCGGCGCGCTGCTCCGGGGTGATGCGGGTGGGAGCCGAGGTCAGCGGGTCCATGCCGCCGCCCGACTTGGGGAACGCGATGACGTCGCGGATCGAGTCGGACTTAGCGAGGAGGCCGCAGACGCGGTCCCAGCCGAGGGCGATGCCGCCGTGCGGCGGCGCGCCGTACTTCAGGCCCTCGAGGAGGAAGCCGAACTGCTCCTTGGCCTCCTCGTGGGAGAGGCCGAGCACGTCGAAGACGCGGCTCTGGACCTTGGCGTCGTGGATACGGATCGAACCGCCGCCGAGCTCGTTGCCGTTGCAGACGATGTCGTACGCGTAGGTGAGCGCGTTGGCGGGGTCGGTCTCGAACTTGTCGACCCACTGCGGGTTCGGCGAGGTGAACGGGTGGTGGATCGCGGTCCAGCCGCCGTCCTCGGTGGGCTCGAACATGGGGGCGTCGATGACCCAGCAGAAGGCCCACGCCTCGGGGTCGATGAGCCCGGTGCGCTTGCCGACTTCGAGGCGGGCGGCGCCCAGCAGCTCCTGCGCCTCGCGGCGGTCGGCGCCGGCCGCGAAGAACACGGCGTCGCCGGCCTTGGCGCCGACGGCGTCCGCGAGCCCGGCCAGGTGCTCCTCGGAGAGGTTCTTGGCGACGGGGCCCTTCGGCTCGCCGGTCTCGGCGTTGAAGGTGATGTAGGCGAGGCCCTTGGCGCCGCGCGCCTTGGCCCAGTCCTGCCAGCCGTCGAGCTCCTTGCGGGTCTGCGAGGCGCCGCCGGGCATGACGACCGCGCCGACGTAGCCGCCCGCGTCGATCGCGCCGGCGAAGACGCGGAACTCGGTGCCGCGCAGGTAGTCGGTGAGCTCGACGAGCTCCTGGCCGAAGCGCAGGTCGGGCTTGTCCGAGCCGTAGCGGTCCATGGCGTCGTGCCAGGTCATGCGCGGGATCGGCAGCTGGATCTGGTGGTCGGCCAGCTCGGACCAGAGGGCCTGGACGACGCGCTCGCCCAGGTCGATGATGTCGTCCTGGTCGACGAAGGAGGCCTCGATGTCGAGCTGGGTGAACTCGGGCTGGCGGTCGGCGCGGAAGTCCTCGTCGCGGTAGCAGCGGGCGATCTGGAAGTACTTCTCGAAGCCGCCGACCATGAGGAGCTGCTTGAACAGCTGCGGGGACTGCGGGAGGGCGTACCAGGTGCCGGGCTGGAGGCGCACGGGCACGAGGAAGTCGCGGGCGCCCTCGGGGGTCGAGCGGGTCAGCGTCGGGGTCTCGATCTCGACGTAGCCGTCCTCGACCAGGAGGTTGCGGGCGATGTGGTTCGCCTTGGAGCGCAGGCGGATCGCGTGGCTCGGGCCGGTGCGGCGCAGGTCGAGGTAGCGGTGGCGCAGGCGGATGTCCTCGGAGACGTCCACGTGGTCGTCGATCTGGAACGGCAGCGGCGCGGACTCGGACAGCACCTCGAGGACGGTCGCGTTGATCTCGATCTCGCCGGTGGGCAGTTCGGGGTTCTCGTTGCCTTCGGGGCGGCGCGCGACGGTGCCGGTGACGGAGACGCAGTACTCGTTGCGAAGCTTCTGGGCCGCCTCGGCGGCCTCGGAGTCGCGGAAGACGACCTGGACGACGCCCGAGGCGTCGCGCAGGTCAACGAACTCCACCCCGCCGTGATCGCGGCGACGCGCCACCCATCCGGCGAGGGTGACTTGCTGGTCGACGTCAGCGGCACTCAGCGTGCCGGCGAGGTGTGTCCGATACACGGGTTCAAAACTCCTCGAAGGAAACGGTTGGTCGATCGACCGGCGGAGCCGGTTCGGACCCCGGGGCTCGCCCGGAACGCCCGCGCCGAGGCCCGCTCCGCGGGCCGGGGCCAATGACATTCTCTCGAGAACCCGGTGCCAGCAGCAATCGTATAACCGCCCGCACCGCAGCGAACCGCCCGTGCCGCCCGCCACGGCCGACGTCACCCAGGTCACCGCGGTGAGCATGGCGAAGCTAGGACGGGCGGCGCGCACGGTCAGCGCGCCAGCGAGCTACCGCGCCTCTGCTTCCGCGCGCGAGTGCAGTACTTCGCACCTCCTCCGGCACGCGAGCGCGCTACCCCGCACCTCCTTCGGCGCGCGAGCGCGCTACTCCGCACCCCCTTCAGCGCGCAAGCGCACTGAAGCCGAGCAGTCTCACCACCACGTCGAGGAAGCGGCGGGCGTCGGCGACGATGGCGTCGGCCTCCTCCGGGGTGACGATGTCGGGGATGCCGGCCTGCGCGAGGACCCGTTTGCGGGCGGTGCGGGCGAAGTGCGACGCCCACTCCTCCAGCTCCGGGGCGACGCCGCGCAGCAGCTCCCAGGTGCTCGACGGGCGGCCGGGCCGGCGCCGTCCGGTGGCGTCGCCCGCCCGCACGGCGAGGACGGCCACGGCCACTCGGAGGGCGGCCAGGTGGGCCTCGGCGTAGCGTTCGCCGGGGCGGGTGCGCTCGGCGGCGTCGTCGAGGTCGACTCGGGCGGTGGCGAGGAGCTGGAGCGGGGACCGGTTGGGTAGTTGGTCGGCGGGGATGCGCAGACGGGAGTTCTGCACGGTGCCCGCTTGCACCAGTCGGGGGCCGCTCGCGCCGCGGGTTCCCACGGGCGAGGCGGATCGGGTTACAGCGGGTCGAGAAGCTGCCATGACGTGGGCCTCCTAAACCTGTTCGAACTTGCGTTCGAGAAATATGGAACCACAGGGGTCCGACATTTCCAACCCCCATCGTCGCCCGAAATCAGCAAATCGCTACGGAGTGTCGCCCATCCGACAGGACTGTCGTTGCGCGGCAAAGCGAAAGGGCCGCGAACCTAACGGTTCGCGGCCCTTTGCGTTCACCTGCGGCACACCTGTTGTTCGATCAAACGCGGGCGGCCGCGCTAAGCCGCCCGCGTCCGGGTGGCTACTCGGTGATCTCGTCGATCATGCGGAGGTGGCCCCGCGCCTCATCGGCACGGCCGAGCCGCTGCAGCGTGCGGCCGAGGAGCCGGCGGGCGTAGAAGTCCGCCGGGTTGGCCTCGACCATCTTCTCGGAGAGCTCGAGCGCCTTGTTCAGCTGCGCGGACTTGAAGTACGCGCGCGCGGCGACGAGCATGACGTCCGGGTGGTCCGGGTGGTCACGCAGGAGCGGCGCGAGGAACTGCAGGGCCCCCAGCGGGTCCTTGAGCGCGAGCATCTCCTCGGCGTCGCGCAGCCGCCGGGTCTCCTCGGGGATCCGGCGCGGCCGCGAGTCGGAGTCGATGAACGCGGCGATCTGGTCGTCGGTGATTTCTTCGTAGCGCATGCCGCTCACAACGCAACGACCCCTCGGATCATTCCCGCCCCTGCTCAGTCGTTGCGCAGCGCCGTCGACACCACGATCACCAGCTGCAGCAGGCCCAGGGCCGCCAAGAGCATCCACGCGGTGACCGCGATCGTGATCGCGCCGCCGATCCACTGCTCGACTGCGCCTTCTCCGATCGCGCCGCCGCCCGCGACGGCGATCACGCCCGCCGCGCCGAAGCCCAGGGCCACCACGATCTCGCGGACCGACCGCTCCCCCATGGTGATCATGCCGAGTTCGCGCAGCCCCACCTGCCTCGCGCGGTTGCGCGTGAGGACGTACATCCAGCACAGCGCACCCGTGACCGTGACGCTCCATCCCGGCGCGCCGAGGAACCACAGCGCGAGCAGCCAGGCCCCCTCCGAGAGGCGCGCGGCCAGCGGCTCGAACACCAGGACCCGCCGCGACAGGCTCGTCGAGCGCGCCGCCAGGAGCGCGTACGACGCGTCCGCCAGCGCCGTGACCGCGATGAGCGGCAGGGAGACCAGGATGATCGGTCCGCCGAGGAGGACGCAGACCGGGATGAGCAGGCTGGCGGAGAGTCCGACGCCGACGACGGCGCCGGGAGGGAACCGGGTGGAGAGGATAGCCCTGCCCACAAGGGAGTCGGGGGCCACGCGGGTACGCATGGATGTTGTTGTAGCAGACGGCATCAAACGCGCATTCGCAGCATCGAACATAGAAGAGCACTCTACGTGTTCGCGGAGTGACCGCAATCCCTCGATCGGGTAGCCGACACTCGCCGCGCTAGGAGCGAAGGTTCTCCCAGACGCGGCGCGTGGAGCGCGAGTGGTTCAGGGTGGTGAAGTGCAGCCCGGGGGCGCCTTCGGCGAGGAGCCGGGCGCCCATGTCGGTGGCGACTTCGACGCCGATGTCGCGGATGGCGTCGCGGTCGTCCTCGACGGCGCGCAGGCGCTCGGCGAGCGCCTCGGGGAAGGTCATGCCGGTGAGGACCGCGAACCGCTCGATCTGCTTGATGTTCGTGACGGGCATGATGCCCGGGACGATCGGGATGTCGCAGCCGGCGGCGGCGACGGCGTCGCGCAGGCGCAGGT
The DNA here is from genome assembly GCF_040674615.1 of Glycomyces sp. NPDC049804. NCBI lineage: Bacteria > Bacillati > Actinomycetota > Actinomycetes > Glycomycetales > Glycomycetaceae > Glycomyces > Glycomyces sp. NPDC049804. The sequence continues at coordinate 211,438 of NZ_JBFAMQ010000007.1, read as the reverse complement.
AGTCCTCGACGTCGTAGAAGATCTGCGTGATCGCGAAGTCGGCGCCGGCCCGGCACTTCTCGACGAAGTACCGCACGCCGGTCTCCCAGTCGGCGTCGCGCGGGTGGCCTTCGGGGAAGGCCGCGACGCCCACGCTGAAGTCGCCGGACTCCTTGATGAGTTCGACGAGCTCGCGGGCGTGGAGGACGCCTTCGGGGTGCTGGACCCAGTCGGCGCGCGGGTCCCCGGGCGGGTCGCCGCGCACGGCGAGGATGTTGCGGACCCCGACGTTGGCGAAGTGGCCGATGAGGTTGCGCAGCTCGGCGATCGAGTGGTTGACGGCCGTGCAGTGGGCCATCGTCAGCAAGGTCGTCTCGGAGTTGATCCGGTCCGTGGTCTCGACGGTCTTCTGCCTGGTCGAGCCGCCCGCGCCGTAGGTGACGGAGACGTAGTCGGCGCTCAGGCCCTCGAGGGCGCGGATGGTGCGCCACAGGACGGTGTCGGCGTTCTCGTCGCGGGGCGGGAACATCTCGAAGGAGAACTTCGGCATGCCGGAGCGCAGCAGATCACCGATCTTGGCGGTCTTCTGCGGCATCACGCTGGGCACTCCGAGAGTCATGCCTGCAAATGTAACGGCCCGGGTACACGTGTGCTGACCTGCACTGGCGACCACCCAATAGTTGGGATGGAACGGCATGAGCCTAGGGTTCGACCCGTGGAGCTCAACGACCGCATCGACGCCGCCCTGACCGTGTTCCTGGACCGGCAGGCCGCCGTGATCTGCGGGATCGACGACAGCCTCGCGGCGTACGCGGACGCGGTGCGCGACTTCGTGCTGCGGGGTGGCAAGCGCCTGCGGCCGGCGTTCGCGTACTGGGGCGCGCGGGGCGCGGGGCTCGCCGATTCGGACGAGCTCGTGGCGTGCGCGGCGTCGCTGGAGCTGCTGCAGGCGTCGGCGCTCATGCACGACGACCTCATCGACGGCTCGGACACGCGGCGCGGCATGCCCTCGATCCACCGCCGGTTCGCGGCGCTGCACGAGGCCGAGGGCTGGTCGGGTCGGCCCGGCGGGTTCGGGGCGGCGGCGGCGATCCTGCTCGGGGACCTGTGCCTGGCGTGGTCGGACGAGCTGTTCTGCTCGGCGGGGATGCCGTTCGCGGCGGTCGCGGCGGCGCGCGGCGACTTCGACCTGATGCGCACCGAGGTGAGCGCCGGGCAGTACCTGGACGTGCTGTCGGAGGTGCGGCGGGACGTCTCGGAGGCGACGGCGGCGAAGGTGGCGCGGTACAAGTCCGCGAAGTACACGATCGAGCGGCCGATGCTGATCGGGGCGTCGCTGGCGGGCGCTCCGGAGCGGATCCGGGCGCACTACTCGGCGATCGGGCTGCCGCTGGGCGAGGCGTTCCAGCTGCGCGACGACGTGCTGGGGGTGTTCGGCGACCCGGCGCAGACCGGCAAGCCCGCCGGGGACGACTTGCGGGAGGGCAAGCACACGTTCCTCATCGCGCGGGCGTCGGCGGCGGCCGACGCGGCGCAGCGGTCGGAGCTGGACGCGGGGCTGGGGAACCCGGAGCTCGACGAGGCCGGGGTGCAGCGGCTGCGGGCGATCCTGATGGACACCGGGGCGCTGGCGGACACGGAGGAGCGGATCGCGGCGCTGGCGGCGGAGGCCGAAGCGGCGCTTGAGGAGTCGCGGGCCGACGTGGACCCGGCGGCGCTGCAGGTGTTCGCGGGACTGCTGGTCAGGGCTGTGAAACGGGACTTCTGAGCACCGCTCCGCCATTCGTCCACACTGGAATTCGGGTTTTCGGTCGGCGCCGGTTCACCCGAACGGGCCGATTGACACCCGCACGGGTGACGCAACGGTTACCACCCGTCCCCTCGCTCGTTGATCCGAGTGAAGGACAAGGACATGGACGGTGGGACACAGTGGGACTCTTCGGCGCCATCGGGCGCGAGACCAGGGGCGCGTTCCGTTCCCTCGGTTACGACCTGCGCCGGTCGCGGCGCTTCCGGCGGGCCGGCGCGATCGCGGTGGTGGCGGTCGCGGGCGGCATGATCGCGACCGGGGCGCTGCTCCGCGAGCCCGTGCCGGGCCTGCAGGGCCTGGCCGACGAGGGCTCGGACATCACCGAGGGCTGGTTCGGCCTGAGCGCGGACACGACCGGGCAGGACGCGGAGTCCGCGGAGGAGACCGCCTCGCAGTCGTCTTCGCCCGCAACGGAGCACGCCGAGCCCGAGGCGTCCTCCAGCACGCCGGCCCACGAGGCGGGGGGCAGGCATCTCGGCGAAGCGCCCGGACTCGTGCCGGTCGACGGCGGTGAGAGCCCCGACCCGGTCGAAGAGGGCTCGCCGACCCCGACGCAGGAGCCCACCGAGGAGCCGACGGAAGAGCCCACCACGCAGGAGCCGACCGAGACGCCCACCGAGGAGCCCACCGCGGCGGAGCCCACGACCGAGGAGCCGACGCCGAGCGCCTCCTTGCCCACGAGCGACGCCCCCACGGGCGGCGACCCGACGCAGGAGCCGGCGCTGCCGACGACTGAGGCGAGCGCCGAGCAGGCCCCGCGCCACATGACCGCGCCGATCCCGCACAAGCGCCCCGTCGGCTGAAACCGTTGCGGCCCTGGGCCTTAACGCCATCAGGTTCCCTTGGCCTCGGCCAGCTCGGCCCTGATCGCCGCGATGTTGCGCTTGACGGCCGCCACGTCGGGCCCGTCCTCGACCGACTCGCCCCGGCGCTGGTCGCGGGCGACGAGCGTCGCGAGGTTCACCAGCTCCCGGTGCAGCTGGCCGAGCAGGTGCGAGGCGTCCCTGCCCCACTGCTTGTGCGCGTGCTGCCGGGCCTTGCGCCGGCTGCGCAGCGAGCGCATGTCCGTGAGGTCGTCGGTGGTGATCACCGCTTCATCCTGATCGGACATCGTGGTCACGAACCAGTGCCATTCCGCGCGGGCCGCGAAATGGTAGAGCACGAAGAACAGTCCGAGGATGATCAGGCCCTTGCCATAGCTCAAGGGAATCCCCAGCGCCGGGGGCATGCTCGAGGGCAGGGGCATGTTCCACAGGCCGTGCATGCCCAGGGCCAGCGCGTACAGGCCGATCGCGACCCCCAGGCGGGTGCTGAGCCGGCGCCGGGTCTGGGTCACGAAGAACGCGATGCCGAGGCCGGCCGCACCGGTGTACAGCGGGTGCGACCACGGGCCGGCGACGAGGACGCGCGTGAAGGTCACCGTGAGCGCCCCGGTCAGGTCCGAGTTCGGGTTCAGGCCCGCGTACTTGATGGCGTACGTGAGGTTCTCGACGACCTGGAAGCCGAGGCCCACGAGCGCGCCGTAGATGAGGCCGTCGATGGAGCGGTCGAAGTGCTCGCGCACGATGAGGACGAGCATGACCACGCCCATGGCCTTGAGCCACTCCTCGTTGAGCGGGCCCGCGATGGGCGGCCCCCACGTCCGGGCCCACTGCACGTCGGTGAACTCGGCGAGGACGACCAGCGCGGCGTCGTTGGCGAACATGGCGAACGCGACCGCGGCGAGGCCGCCCCAGCACATCGCGGCGGCGCGCACCGTGGGCGGTTCGCGCTCGAACAGGTCGAGGCGGGCGAGGATGTCGAGGAAGAAGTACGCGAGGACCGCGTTCACGCCGATCGAGGCCCACAGGGCGGTCGCGATGTCGCCGTAGTCGGGCGCGAGGACGCGGCCGAGCGCGAGCAGGCCGTAGACGAGGCACGCGACGAACAGCCAGTAGGCGGGGCGCCGGATGCGGACGAACGCGCCCTGGCTCTCGACGACGACGCGTTCGGTACGGACGGCGTTCACTTCCCCTCCAGTTCGAACGCGTCGATGAACGGGTCGGGGTCGAACGTGGCGCTGTTCGGGTCGTCGCCGGGCGCGAGGAGGATGAGGATCGCGGCCGCGCCGCCGTCCTCGCCGACGACCGTGATCGATCCGGCGGTGTCGGGGCCGACGATGTCGGCGCGGAATCCGGAGAGGCCGGAGGCGGCGTTGGTGTAGGGGCGCTCGTTGTTGTAGGCGTAGCCGCGTTCGGCGATGATCGGGTCGGCGCGGCGGGCCAGGAGCTTCTCGAGGTTCTCGACGTGGGTGTCGACCTCGACGGCGACGGTGAGGGCGCCCTTGCGGAAGTTCTGGCGCTGGTCGGCCATGTGGATGCCCGGCGAGGTCCAGCCGTCCCCGGGGAGCTGGAACTCGAGGCTGGCGCCGGTGACGGGGTAGGACCGGAGGTAGAGGGTCTCGCCGGCGTCGATGTCCAGCACCGAGTCGCCCAGAGCGCGTTCGATGCCGATCCAGAACAACAGCGGCAGCGCGATCGCCGCGGCCGCGACCACGGCCTGCCACATGCGGCCCTGCTCGACCCCGAACCGGTTCAACCGGATGGTGACGTCGCCCAAAGTCCCCTCCCCGAGCCTTGACACGCGTGGATATCAAGGTACGGGAAGGGGACCGGGATTGGTCCCGAATGCCGCGACCGGGGGACGAATCTCCCTGCCGCGGAACGGGGTGCGTCTGCTAGACGACCTTGGTGGTCCAGCCGTGGGTGTCCTCGGTGCGGCCGTGCTGCAGGTCGAGGATGGTCTGGCGCAGCTGCATGGTGAACTTGCCGGCCTCGCCTCCGTTGACCTTGAACTCACCGCTGCGGCCCTTGACGGTGCCGACCGGGGTGATCACGGCGGCGGTGCCGCACGCGAAGGCCTCGGAGAGGACGCCGCTCTCGGCGTCGTCGCGCCAGCGGGCGAGCGAGTAGTCGGTCTCCCGGACCTCCCAGCCCAGCTCGGTCGCGAGCGTGAAGATCGCGTCGCGGGTGATGCCGGGGAGGATCGTGCCGAGCTTCGGCGTGTACAGGACGCGCTCGTTCTCGTAGACGAAGAACAGGTTCATGCCGCCGAGCTCGTCCACGTTCTCGTACTTGACGGCGTCGAGGAAGACCACCTGGTCGCAGCCGTGCTCGATGGCCTCGGCCTGCGGCAGCAGGCTCGCGGCGTAGTTCCCGCCGCACTTGGCCGCGCCGGTGCCGCCGGGTCCGGCCCGGTTGAACTCCTCGGAGACCCACAGGTTGAGCGGCTTGGGGCCGTTCTTGAAGTAGGCGGCCGCCGGGGAGGCGATGACCAGGTACGTGAACTCCTTGGCGGGGCGCACGCCGAGGAACGCCTCCGAGGCGAACATGTACGGGCGCAGGTAGAGGCTGGACTCCTCCTGGCTGGGCACCCAGTCGCCGTCGACGGCGAGGAGCTCGCGGATCGAGGCGAGGAACCACTCCTCGGGCAGCTTCGGCATGGCCATGCGCTGGGCCGAGAGGTTGAGGCGGTGCGCGTTGGCCTCGGCGCGGAACAGGCCGATGCCCCCGTCGGGGTAGCGGTAGGCCTTGAGGCCCTCGAAGATCTCCTGGGCGTAGTGGAGGACCGCCGCGGCCGGGGAGAGCGTGAGCGGCCCGTACGGCTTGATCGTGGCGCTGTGCCAGCCGCGCCCCTCAGTCCAGGTCATCTGGAACATGTGGTCGGTGAACACGGTGCCGAACACGGGGTCGGCGATGAGCGCGTCGCGCTCGGCGGCCGGGGTCGGGTTCGGGTGCGGCTCGTGCCGCAGGTCGGGAAGACCGTCGCTGGTCATGGATCTGTCCTTCAAATGCAAAATGGCTTGGGTGTGCGGCTGTATCTGGTCCTGATGCCTAACTTACCGCTCGTTCAGGTGGACGGGCGGTGCGCGGCCCGGTCGGCATTGACACGGAAAAACGCCCGGCGAACACGCTCTTGTCAGAGCGATGGCCCGCCGGGCGTCGAAGCTGCTTGGGTGTTAGCTGAGCTGTCCGGCGACGTCGGCGGCTACTCGGTCGCCTACCTCGCCGGTGCGGATCTTGGTGCCGGAGTCGCGGCCGGCCAGCTCCCGCTCGACCGCGGCGTTCACCGCGGCCGCGGCGTCGCTGCGGCCCAGGTGCTCCAGCAGGAGCGCGGTCGAGGAGATCGCGGCGACCGGGTCGGCGATGCCCTGCCCGGCGATGTCGGGGGCCGAGCCGTGCACGGGCTCGAACGTCGACGGGTGCGTGTGGTCGGGGTTGATCGAGCCGGTCGCGGCCAGGCCGATGCCGCCGGTCACCGCCGCCGCGATGTCGGTGAGGATGTCGCCGAACAGGTTGTCGGTGACGATCACGTCGAACGTGTGCGGCCGGTTCACCAGGAACATGGCGGCGGCGTCGACGTGCTGGTACTCGGTGGTCACGTCCGGGTACTCGGCGGCGACCTCGTCGAAGGTGCGCTTCCAGAGACCGCCGGCGTGCACGAGCACGTTGGTCTTGTGGACCAGGGTCAGGTGGCCGCGGCGGCGCTTGGCGCGCTCGAACGCGTCGCGGATGACCCGCTCGGTGCCGTAGCGGGTGTTCAGGGACTCCTCGGTGGCGATCTCCGCGGCCGAACCGGTGTGGAGGTTGCCCCCGGCGCCGGTGTACAGGCCCTCGGTGCCCTCGCGGACGACCACGAAGTCGATGTCGCCGGGCTTCACGTCGGCGAGCGGGGTGGCCGCGCCCGGGTAGAGGCGGCTCGGGCGCAGGTTCACGTACTGGTCGAACTCGAAGCGGAGCTTGAGCAGCAGGCCGCGCTCGAGGACGCCCGGCGGGACCGACGGGTCGCCGATGGCGCCCAGGAGGATCGCGTCGTGCTCGTCCAGTTCGGACAGGACGCTCTCGGGAAGGATCTCACCGGTGCGGTTGTACAGGCGGGCGCCCAGGTCGTACTCGGTCGACTCGTAGCCGGGAAGGGCCACGGCGAGCACCTTCTGCGCCTCGGCGATGACCTCTTGCCCGATCCCGTCGCCCGGGATGACCGCGATCCTGCTCATGCTGCCTCTCTGGTTTCGTCCTCAGTCGCTGACGCGAACTGGTGCGCCGCTTCCGGTCTGCGACCGGCCCGTACCCTCCCGGGGCTGTGCCGGGCTGAAACGCGGAATGCGGGCGAATGCGTTCACCTTAACGCACCCATCCCGCATTCCGACGAACGACTCTCAGCAGGTGGAACCGGTCCGGGGAACACCGTGACCGGCGCCCCCGGACGGAGCCCTAGTCCTGCAGGGTCACCGACTTGACGCCGCTCGCGCCGACCGCTTCCTTGATGCGGCCCAGCACCTCGGCGGGCACCGGCGCGTCGAGCGCCATCGCCATGACCGCCTCGCCGCCGGCGGCCTTGCGGGCCACCTGCATCGCGGCGATGTTGATGCCCAGGTCGCCGAGCGCGCCGCCGATGAGGCCGACGACGCCGGGACGGTCGGTGTAGCGCAGGAACAGCAGCGAGCCGTCCAGGTCGATGTCGAGCTCGAACCCGTCGATCTCGGTCAGGCGCAGGCCGCCGTGCGGGCCGGGGCTGATCGTGCCCGAGACCGTGAGGCTGCGGCCGTCGACGAGCGCGCCGCGCAGCGTCAGCAGCGTCTGGTACTCCGGGGACTCCTTGGTCGCGAACAGGCCGACCTCGACGCCGCGCTGGTCGGCCACGAGCGGCGCGTTCACGTAGGTGACCGAGTCGGCCACGTCCACGAACAGGCCCTTGGTGGCCGCGAGCTGGAGCACGGTCACGTCGTGGTCGACGACGTCGCCGCGGACCTCGACCGTGAGCGACTGGACCGGGGCGCCGGTCAGCGCGTTGAAGGTGCGGCCCAGGCGCTCGGCGAGCGGCAGCAGCGGACGCACGTCCTCGTGGACGACTCCCCCGGCCTGCACGTTCGCGGCATCCGGCACGAACTCGCCGGAGAGGGCGAGGCGCACGCTCTTGGCGACCGCGAGGCCGGCGTTGTCCTGCGCCTCGCGGGTCGAGGCGCCCAGGTGCGGGGCCGCGACCACGTTGTCGAGCGCGAACAGCGGCGAGTCGGTGCACGGCTCCTTGACGAACACGTCGAGGCCGGCGGCGGCGACGCGGCCGTCCTGCAGCGCGGCGGCCAGCGCCTCTTCGTCGATGAGCCCGCCACGGGCGGCGTTGACGATCCGCACGCCCGGCTTGACCTTGTTGAACGCGTCCTCGCCGAGGATCCCCACGGTCTCGGGGGTCTTCGGCAGGTGGATCGTGATGAAGTCCGAGGCGGCCAGCAGGGTGTCGAGGTCGACGAGCTTGACGCCGAGCTTCGCGGCGATCGCGGGCTGGGCGTACGGGTCGTAGGCGACCACGTCCATGTCGAAGGCCTGCATGCGGGTGGTGACGAGCTGCCCGATCTTGCCGAAGCCGATGACGCCGAGGGTCTTGCCCTGGATCTCGACGCCGGTGAACTTCTTGCGGTCCCAGCGCCCGGCGCGCAGCGAGGCGTCGGCGCGGGCGATGTGGCGCGCGCTGGCGAGCAGCAGCGTGATGGCCTGCTCGGCGGCGGAGACGATGTTGGAGGTCGGCGCGTTGACGACCATGACGCCGCGTTCGGTGGCGGCGGGCAGGTCGACGTTGTCGAGCCCGACGCCCGCGCGGGCGATGACCTTGAGCTTCGGCGCGTGCTCGAGCGCCGCGGCGTTGATGGTGGTGGCGGAGCGGACGATCACGGCATCGGCCTCGACCAGCGCGGCGTGGAGGGACTCCACGTTCGTACCGTCGATCTCCCGGACGTCGAAGTCGCCGGAGAGGACTTCGACCGCGGCGGGCGCGAGTGGGTCGGCAATGACCACGACGGGTTTCGGTTCGGTCATGGATACCTCGCAAAGGTAAGGAGAGACGGAGGACCGGGCGCGGCGCTGCGTCGTCGCGGCCCATCGTATGTCGAACGCGTTAACGGCTCCTTACCGACCTGCCGTATTCCGGATGATGGAACGCCCCACGCACGTCGGACCCCACAGGTCACGGCCGGGACGGCCCGCGCCTCACGAGCCGAAACCCGCCTCGTGAGACCCGCGAGCGATCGCGAACGCGAGACCTGCTCGGCTTCGCAGTCGCCCCCGCTTTCGATGATGCCCGGCGCCACCGACATGTCGTACCCCTGCGCCACAATGGAATCGGGGGCGCCGCGAATGCCCGATTTGTGGGCAAGAGTCGATAATGCGCCGCTATTCGAAGTGGGCGTCCTCGTCGAGGAGCTCGGCGGCGTCGCTTTCGGCCTCGGCGAGGACCTGCTTGACGACCGGGATGGCGATGCCGGAGCCGTAGCCTTTGCGCGCGAGCATGCCGACGAGCTTGCGGAGGACCGCGTCGTCGCTCTGGCCCGCGAGGGACCGGTAGCGGCGCCGGGCCAACTCGAGGGCGGCCGCACGCTCGTCGTCGTCGCTGACCTGCTCGACCGCCGCGTCCACGAAGTCGGGGTCGACGCCCTTGCGGCGCAGCTCCCCCGCGAGGCTCCGCTTCGACAGGCCCCGGCTGCGGTGGCGCGACTCGACCCAGGCGCGGGCGAACACCGCGTCGTCGATGAGGCCGACCTCGGCGTACCGCTGCAGGATCTCGGTGACGACCTCCTCCTCGAAGCCTTTGCGGCGCATCGAGTCCCCGAGCTCAGAACGCGTGCGGGGCCGGCCCGACAGCAGTTGGAGACAGTACTGCCGGGCCGCCTCGGGATCGTTCGGCTTAGAAGTCGACCGGGGGTTCTTCAATCTCGTCCTCGATCGGGGCGTCGGCCGCGGCGGCGTCCACGCCCAGCTTCTCCTTGATCTTCTTCTCGATCTCCAGGGCCAGGTCCGGGTTCTCCTTGAGGTTGGTCCGGGCCTTCTCCTTGCCCTGGCCGAGCTGGTCGCCCTCGTAGGTGTACCAGGCGCCCGACTTCTTCACGATGCCGTGCTCGACGCCCATGTCGATGAGCGAGCCCTCCTTGGACACGCCGTGCCCGTAGAGGATGTCGAACTCGGCCTGGCGGAAGGGCGAGCCGACCTTGTTCTTGACGACCTTGACGCGGGTGCGGTTGCCGACGGCCTCGCCGCCGTCCTTCAGCGTCTCGATCCGGCGGATGTCGAGGCGCACCGAGGCGTAGAACTTGAGCGCCTTGCCGCCGGCGGTGGTCTCGGGCGAGCCGAACATGACGCCGATCTTCTCGCGCAGCTGGTTGATGAAGATCATCGTGGTGCCGGTGGTGTTCAGGCCACCGGTGATCTTGCGCAGGGCCTGGCTCATGAGCCGGGCCTGCAGGCCCACGTGCGAGTCGCCCATCTCGCCCTCGATCTCGGCGCGCGGCACGAGCGCGGCCACCGAGTCGATGACGATGAGGTCGACGGCGCCGGAGCGGACCAGCATGTCGGCGATCTCCAGGGCCTGCTCGCCGGTGTCCGGCTGGCTGACGAGGAGGTCGTCGACGTTGACGCCGAGCTTCTCGGCGTAGATCGGGTCGAGCGCGTGCTCGGCGTCGATCATCGCCGCGACCCCGCCCTCGGCCTGCACGTTCGCCATGGCGTGCAGGGCGATGGTGGTCTTACCGCTGGACTCCGGCCCGTAGATCTCGATGATGCGGCCCTGCGGCAGGCCGCCGACGCCGAGCGCCACGTCGAGCGCGATCGAGCCGGTCGAGATGGTCTTGACGTTCTGCTTCGGCTTCTCGCCCAGCCGCATCACTGAGCCCTTGCCGAACTGCTTGTCAATCTGTGCCAAGGCGAGATCGAGCGCCTTGGACTTGTCCTGAGCGGAGTTCATCCCGCCTCCCCTGGTTCCTGTCTGCTTAGCCATGGTGAATACGGTAGTCGCCCCCACCGACAACCTAGGACAACGGCTTGTTCGAACAGGGCACATCTCGCAGAGACGGGCGTTCCTCAGGTCCTGGCGGAGGGGTCAGCGCACCAGGCGCGAGGGGATCCGCTCGGGCCAGGCGCGGCAGACGGCCATCCAAACGGCCTTGGCGTTCTCGCCCTCGGCGAGCGCCTGGTCGATGGTGCGGCCGCCGAGCTGGCCGAGGGAGAGGTCGGAGGCCACCGACCGGGCGTACGAGGCGCCGAAGGTCTCGTCCATCCTGTCCCAGAAGTCGCTCAGTTTCATGCGCCGCTCCCCCGCTTCCCGCACCGTCCGGTGCGTCGTTCCCGCCGTTCCACTGGGACAACCGTAGGCGACTCTTTGGGCCGGGGCCAAGCGCAGGTGGCAAGATTGCCGGGTGCCTCGCGTCAGCCAAGAACACCTCGACTCCCGCCGCCAGCAGATCCTGGACGGCGCCCGCTCGTGCTTCGCCAAGTTCGGATACGAGGGCGCGACGGTGCGGCGGCTCGAGGAGGCCACGGGGCTCTCCCGCGGGGCGATCTTCCACCACTTCCGCGACAAGGACGCGCTGTTCCTCGCCGTGGCGTCCGTCGACGCGGCGGAGATGGCGGCGACCGTGGCCGAGCGGGGCCTGGTGGGCGTCATGCAGGACCTCACGACGGGCGCGGACAAGCCCGAGACCGCGGGCTGGCTCGGAACGCAGCTGGAGGTGGCGCGGCGCCTGCGCACCGACCCGGAGTTCGCCGAGGCCTGGGGCCGGCGGCGCGAGGCGATCGCGGAGGCGAGCCGGGAGCGGCTGGAGCACCAGCGCGAGATCGGGGTGCTGCGCACGGACGTCGACATCGAGGTCCTGGCGGGGTTCCTGCAGCTGATGTACGACGGCCTGGTGCGCTACCTGGCGACGGGCCGCGACGACCTCGACATCACGCGCATCCTCAAGCTCGTGGAAGAGGCCGTGCGCCGCCACTGAGCGGGCGGGGCATTGTGCCCGCCTTTCCGGTATTTGTCACTGCCTCGGAGCGACGCAATTCCCGCACCCGATTCCTCGACCTTACATATTTACGCACATCACTATATGTTGCTACACTCTGTCTTTGATTGAAAAATCAATCAGTTGCTGCGGGTTCCCCCACTGCGGCGGCCGGAACGGCCGCGCCCCAGTGCCTCTCGCAGGCCCGCCGTGACACCACACCCCACATGGGAGGGCAAATATGATCACCCGACTCCAACCGATCGGGCTCCTCATCGGACGCGTCGTGCTCGGCGTCGTCTTCATCGCGCACGGATGGCAGAAGTTCAGCACCAACGGCATGGACGCCACGGTGCAAGGTTTCGACAGCTTGGGCATCCCGGCACCCGCGCTGGCGGCGTACTTCACCGTCGGCGCCGAGATCATCGGCGGCGCGATGCTTGTATTGGGAGCGCTCCTACCGCTCGCGGGGCTCGCCCTCGCCGGGGTCATGCTCGGCGCGATGTACTTCGTGCACCCGCTCAACGGCGCCTTCTTCTCGCAAGAGGGCGGCTACGAGTACGTGCTCCTGCTGGCCGCGCTCTCGATCGCCATCGGGTTCTCCGGCGGCGGCGCGCTGGCGCTGGACTCGCTGTGGCTCAACAACGTCGGCGACAAGAAGGAGAGCGACGAACCGGCCCGCGCCGAGAGCATGGCGTAGGGGCGAAACGAACCGGAGCCTCCGAGCGGTGCCCGCTCGGAGGCTCCGGTCGTTCAGGCCAGGAACGCGCGCACACGGGCGCGGATGCCCTCCGCGTCGAGGCCGTGCAGGCGCTCGTGCTCGGCGGCGGTCCCGTAGCGGCGCAGCTCCTCGCGGCCCACGCCGAGCGACAGCAGCCGGTGCGGCCGGTCCTCGTACGCCCGCGAGACCAGCCACGCCGAGGTCCCTTCGAGATAAGGCTCGACCATGACGATCGCGTCGCCGGTCTCGGCGGCCAGTGCGCGCAGGCCCGCGGTGTCGAGCGGGCGCGGCGTGTTCGTGTACGCCACGGTCACGTCGAGGTCGGCCGTCGCCTCCAGCACGTTGTCGAGCAGCGGGCCGACCACGACCACGGTGGCGCGCCGGCCCTCTCGCAGGACCAGCAGCTCGCCGTCCGGCACCGCGTACGGGTGCTCGTTGTGCCGCAGGGAAAGGCGGATGTAGACGCCGTCCTCCGCCTCCACTGCGCGGTCGAGGAGGGGCGGCACCTCCGCGGCGTGACCGGGGACGAACACCCGCCAGCCCGGGAGGGTGTCGAACAGCGCCACGTCGCGCGGGCTGAAATGGGTGAAGCTGCCCTCGGCCCAGTCGTACGACGCGCCCACGCTCACCAGGACGCCGCTCGTCCCCTGGTGCTCGAAGTCGAGCTTCACCTGCTCGAACGCCCGCTCGATGAGGAACGGCGCGTAGGTGTGGGCCACCGGGCGCATCCCGGCCAGCGCCAGTCCCCCGGCGGCGCCGATGAGCAACTGCTCGCGAATGCCGACGTTGATGACGCGGTCGGGGTGCGCCTTCATCGCGTCGGTGAACATGTCGCTGGAGATGTCGGCGAGGACCACGGCGAGGCGCGGGTCGGCGTCGACGAGGTCGGAGAGGTGCGCGGCCCAGGCGTCGCGCATGGTCAGGGACTGCAGGTCGTCTTCGAGCGGGTCGGCTTGGTACACCATCGGTCTTCTCCGTTCAGGGGCGGTGGGCGGCGACCGTGACGTGCGGCCGGTCGGGGTGGGCGGTGGTGAAGGAGCGGTACAGGGCCTCGTGGTCGGTGGCGTCGACGGTGGCGGCGCTCCAGCCGTTCACTTCGAAGCGGGACGCGATGCCACCGGGCCAGCCGTGGGAGGCCGAGTCATTGTCGGCGACGATGACGTTGAGGTTGGCGAGGCCGACGGCGCCGGCGTAGGCGATCGCCTCGTGGTTGGAGCCTTCGTCGAGTTCCGCGTCGCCGACGAGGACGAAGACGCGGGCGCCGGTGCGGCCGGTGGCGCGCAGGCCGTGGGCGGTGCCGACGGCGAGCGGGAGGCCGTGGCCCAGGGAACCGGCGGACATCTCGACGCCGGGGACGAGGGTCGCGTCGGGGTGGGAGCCGAGGCGGGACTCGAGGCTGGCGATGCCGTCGAGCCAGGCGGTCGGGAAGAAGCCCTTGGCCGCGAGGACCGCGTAGAAGGCGCTGGGGCCGTGGCCCTTCGAGAGGAGGAAGCGGTCTCGGTCGGGGTCGTCGGGGCGGTCGGGGTCGATGCGGAGGACCCGGTCGTAGAGGACCCAGAGGGCGTCGAGGGTGTAGGTCTTGACGATCGGGTAGCGCACGTCGGTCACGGAGCGCAGCGCCAGCTCCCGGACCTGTTCGAAGGTGGTGTCCATGGAGAGCATCATGTAACTTCAAGTCGACTTGAAGTAAAGACTGGAGTGGGCAGGGACACATGGCTTCGCATGATCCGGCGACGTTGCTGTCGATCGGCGACTTCGCCGCGCGGGCGGGCGTCAGCGCTTCGGCGCTGCGCTACTACGAGTCGCTCGAGCTCATCCGCTCGGTGCGCACGGGCGGCAATCAGCGGCGGTACCGCCGGGCGGAGCTGCGACGGGTGGCGTTCATCCGGGCGGCGCGGTCGATCGGGTTGTCGCTGGACGAGATCAAGGCGTCGCTGGACCGGCTCCCGGAGGGGCGCATCCCGGACCGGGCCGACTGGCAGCGGCTGTCGACGGAGTGGAGCCAGCGGATCGAGGAGCGGATCGCGCGCCTGCGGAACCTGCAGGAGGAGCTCGACGGCTGCATCGGCTGCGGATGCCTCTCGATCAGCCGGTGTGCGATCTACAACCTGTCGGACAAGGTGGCGGACGAGGGCGCCGGCCCGAGGCTGGGTTTCCAGGCGGAGTAGCGGCTCCGGCCCCCCGGGGCCGGTGCGCACCCTCGAACGCTGGGTGGGGGCCATAGGTGCGACACCGGTCTGTCGCGAGCGCGCGGGCGATGAGATCTGCTGGCGGCTACGGCCCCCCGGGGCCGGCGAGCACCCCCGATTACTGCGTGTGGGGCATGGGTGCGACACCGGTCTGCCGCGAGCGCGCGGACGATGGGACCTGCTGGCGGCTACGGCCCC